>NZ_BMNQ01000003.1 GCF_014646635.1 Lentibacillus kapialis | reverse complement strand
GTTGCGAGGAGTGCTGCTTCACCGAAAAACTTGCAACACGACGAGCACACTAGTGTTTTTCCGAAGCGACTGCTGACGTCAAAATGACATCTAATTTGTCAACCATAGATTTTGGTCAACAGCCATTATTTTATTGGTAAGACAAGCTACGTCCGGTTTCATTAGTATAATCGGGCTGATTACCAGTCGCTTCGGCGGATTACACGAAATAATCTGCCGGAGCGATCTTCCAGCACTATCAAAAGGTTTACATCAAAACCAATAATCAGCCATCATACATGATTTCATTCAGTCAATAGTTATTCTTGAACATTTCTTTTAATGAGTCTATATCTGATGTGATCTCCAATGTAACTAATAATTTCAATCGTGCTTTTGGACCTGTTAAACCATCGGCGAAAATAACCCCCATATCCTTAAGTTGTTTACCGCCCCCATCATAATCATATGTTGGCTGTACGATTCCCTTATAACATCTCGATACTAATATAATAGGTATTTTATCATGAATAAATTGTTTTAAAGAGGGTAATGTTTGTTTGGGCAAGTTCCCTTGACCCAATCCTTCCAGTACAAGTCCATCAGGTTTATTTTGATGGACGGATTCCAGAATATCAACATTCATACCCGCGTAGGCTTTTAACATAAATACATGCTGGGTAATTTTGCTTACGGGCCACGAATGCCTTGTCAAAATGGGATGATAGAAGATGATGGAATTCTTGGTAACACTACCGATTGGTCCGTATTGTGGACTTTGAAATGTAGCCACGTTACTTGTCGATGTTTTTGTTACATTTCGAGCTGTATGTATTTCGTCATTCATGACGACTAGTACACCTTTATTCCAAGCATCATCGCTTGTGGCTGTACGTAAGGAACTGATCAGATTGTAAAGGGCATCAGAGCCAATTTCATTTGCAGAACGCATAGCACCTGTCACGATAATAGGTTTGTCCGTGTCTGAAACAAGATCAAGGAAGTAGGCTGTTTCCTCCAATGTATCCGTCCCATGTGTAACGACAAATCCATCGTATTCATTTACTTTCTCTTTAATGATAAGAGCCAGCTGCAGCATATGCTGCGGTGTAATTTGCGGTGATGGTACAGAAAATGGTGTAACTTCTTCTACGTGTGCGTAATGCCCAAATTTATGTTTCAAATTGGTTAATGGGTGCTTATCTGTTGTCGTAATTTCTCCGGTTTGTTTGTTTTCAAGCATTGATATAGTTCCACCGGTGTGAATAATGAGTATACGTTTCAAAACGCTCACCTTCCGTCATCTTGATTTTCATTTTCACTGTAGCATGGTATTATAGAGTGAAACTTTAATCAGTGTGGGATTTATCATTCTAGATATTTATCGAATCAAATCGGACATTAAGTGTCAGTTGGTTGTTATCTGACATATATTGCTTTTCATTATAGCAGAACAGACCAACAACGTCTGAGAGAGGTTTTTATATGGTTGCACTTTTTTCAGCGAGTATTGCTCCTGCATTTACATTAATGGCCTTTTTTTATTTAAAAGACCGTTTTACTGAGCCCTTATCTTTAATGGGTAAAACCTTTCTGTTTGGTGCCTTGCTTGTGTTTCCGATCATGTTTATTCAATATGCATTTTCAGCTGAAAACCTAAATGAGAATATCTTTATTCAATCATTTTTCATATCGGGACTTCTGGAAGAATTTTTTAAATGGTTTGTGTTTATGTACATCATTTTTCACCATACGGATTTTGATGCGCATTATGATGGTATTGTTTACGCAGTTTCCATAAGCCTGGGGTTTGCTACGATTGAAAATATACTTTATCTATTTACCAATGGAATAGAATATGCCTTTTCCAGAGCATTATTTCCAGTTTCTTCACATGCATTGTTCGGGGTGATGATGGGCTATCATTTTGGCAAGGCTAAAATGGGCACCACCCATAAAAATCGGCACATTATACTGGCATTATTCGTTCCGTTCCTTTTGCATGGCACCTACAATTATATGCTTAACATTATCGCAAGCGATTGGTTAATATTACTAATCCCGTTCATGATAGGGCTATGGTTCATGGCACTCCGTAGAATGAAAACCGCAAATCAATATGTTATACATAAAAAGAAAATGCAAGCATGAACGCCTTTATATCCCGTTATATAAAGGCGTTTTTTATTGGCTAACGTTTAAAGAGGCTCAGGATCATCCTTTATTAATACGCGACGCGCTTTCATCAACATTTCATAAGTTCCAACATTATAAAAAAGTATTCCAGATGAATAAAATAACTGTTTCGTAAAAAAATAGGTTCATTATGATAATGCTTAGCAGGAGGCAACGATATGACCTACAGAAAAATGTTCCTATTTATCATTATATGTCTTATGGCAATTGGACTGCAAACACCACATTCTGTAAAGCCGGTGAACGCCTTTTCTGATCAAGTCATTCAACAAGGTGCAGTTGGTGAAGACGTGATTGAGTTGCAGGCGAGGTTGCAATATCTTGGTTTTTACAACGGAAATATTGATGGCGTATTCGGATGGGGAACATATTGGGCTCTGCGGAATTTCCAATATGAATTCGGAATTGAAATTGACGGTCTAGCCGGAACGAAAACCAAAGAAAAACTGGAGGCAGCAAGTGAATATGACAAGGAATACGTTAAAAGCCAAATAAACCAAGGCAATGATTTCACCCATTATGGAGGTGTTGATAACTCAAAACAGTCCGAGTCAGGCAATGGTGGCAACAACAATACATCTAATAATAATACAAATGATAATAATGCACAAACAAAACCAGCAGCCGCGAATGTACCTCAGGGGTATTCGCAAAACGATATTCAATTAATGGCCAATGCTGTTAACGGGGAAGCCAGAGGAGAACCATATGTTGGACAAGTTGCGGTTGCTGCGGTCATCTTGAACCGTGTCGAAAGTCCGTCTTTTCCTAATTCAGTGTCAGGCGTCATTTTTGAACCAAGAGCATTCACTGCTGTAGCTGATGGACAAATTTGGCTGACACCTAAAAAGAATTCTAAGAAAGCTGTCCTTGATGCCATTAATGGATGGGATCCATCAGGAAATGCCATCTATTATTTTAATCCGGTGACAGCAACCTCGGATTGGATCTGGTCGCGACCACAAATTAAAAAAATAGGAAAACATATATTCGCTAAATAGAAAGGTGTGATGAAAATGATACGATGGATTTTAATTGGAGTTCTCACCTTGGGAATAGCTGGTGTCAGTTTTTGGGGATATCAGGAACATCAAGAAAAAAATGCGGTCTTAATCCAAGCTGAAAACAACTATCAGCGAGCATTTCATGAGCTTTCTTATCATATGGACGTGCTTCATGACAAGATCGGTACAGCCTTGGCAATGAACTCAAGAGAGCAGCTCTCACCGCAAATGGTCGAAATTTGGAGACTGACATCACAAGCATCTTCCAATGTTGGACAGCTACCACTGACATTAATGCCATTTAACAAAACAGAAGAGTTTCTTGCAAACATAGGCGATTTTACTTATCGTACAGCTGTAAGAGATTTACAGAAGAAACCGTTGAAAGACAAAGAAGTTAAAACCCTTCAGAACTTATATGAACAATCCGGCGAATTGAAAGATGAGCTCAGAAACGTTCAACATACTGTGTTGGATGAAAACCTGCGATGGATGGATGTGCAATTAGCATTAGCCACTCAAGATGAGCAATCAGATAATACGATTGTTGACGGCTTCCAGACTGTTGAAAAAAAAGTTGAGGGTTTTGCTGAAAGTAATGTGGATTCAGCACTAACAGGAACTTCCGCAGAGGAACATAAATACCAAAACCTCACTGGCGAAAAAATTAATAAAGCACAAGCGTCTAAAAGAGGCCAGGAATTACTCAATGTCAAAAATAAGGATAAATTGACAGTAACGGAGAGCGGCAAGGGAGCAGATCTTCCAATATATAGTGTTTCTTATAAGAATGGCAATAAAAATGGCTACCTTGATATAACCAAGCAGGGAGGACACCCACTGACATTGTTGGTTAACCGACAGGTACAGGAACAAAAAATCAGTCTCAACCAGGGATTGGAAAAGGCAAAAGAATATGTAGATCAATATAATTTTGATGATATGGAAGTCTTCACCAGTAACCAGTATGACAACATTGGTGTCTATTCTTTCCTTTACAATCAGGAAGGTGTAAGGATCTATTCCGATGCAATAGAACTGAAAGTAGCATTAGATAACGGTGATCTGCTTGGACTGACAGCGAGAAATTACTTTATGAACCATAAAGAACGAGACATCCCTGAACCGAAGCTTTCGAAGGATGAAGCAAAAGAAAAGGTGAATCCGGACGTTCAGATTAATGAGGAACACATGGCCATAATTGACAATGATATCGGCGAAGAAGTTTTGGTATATGAGTTTCTTGGAGTGCTTGGTAACGAAACGTACCGGATATTCATAAATGCAAAAGATGGTACGGAGGAAAAAGTGGAAAAACTGGATGGTACTGAGATTAATTATGCATTCGCTTCACAGGGAAGGGCTTAGCTCTTCCTTTTTTTCCTTTATAAATAAATGTACAAGATAACAATATAAGGATATGATAAAGGTACTGGACATTTCGACTTCGCGGATTGAAAATCATTAGAACTTTTTTTAGCATGTATGTTATTATTTTAAATGTAGGATTACATAGACTGAAGTCGGTAATTATTCAAATGATGATTGGTTGCTCTTTTAATACCTGCACCACTCATTTTCGAGGGGAATGAAAGACAATAATGAATACACATGCAATCGCGATAGCAATTGATGGTCCTGCAGCTGCCGGAAAAAGCACGGTTTCTAAAATTGTCGCCAAGAAGCTTTCTTTTATTTATATTGATACTGGAGCAATGTACCGGGCTTTAACATATAAAGCGCTGCAGGAGCATATCCCGTTTGATGATGAAAAGAAGCTTGCGGATCTTTTAGCGGAAACGAGCATAGAACTTCTGCAAGAGAAAGATCAGCAGCACGTTCTGATTGATGGTAACGATGTCACCCACGATATCCGATCTGAGAACGTGACCAACAATGTATCCTATACAGCTAAGCATTCAAGTGTGCGGGGAGAAATGGTCAAGCGCCAGCAAGAACTGGCTAAAAGACGGGGGGTTGTTATGGATGGACGCGATATTGGCACTCACGTTCTGCCAGATGCGGAAGTAAAAATCTTTTTGAAAGCCTCAGTAAAAGAACGGGCAAAGCGAAGATATGAGGAAAATGCCGAAAAAGGTTTTTCCGCTGATTTTGAAACTTTAAAACAGGAAATTGAGGAAAGGGACCGAATTGACTCAAAACGGGATTTCGCTCCGTTAATTAAAGCAGACGATGCGATTGAACTGGATACCACCAACTTATCAATTGATGAGGTCGCTGAATCCATCCTTTACGAAGTGGAAAAGATTGCATCAGACAGAGGGAATCCTGATGAATCTTTATAAGACAGCCAAGTGGGTGGTGTCAGCCATATTTTATCCCTTATTTCGTATCCGGATTACCGGAAAGGAAAACATCCCCAAAAACGGTCCTGTAATCATTTGCTCAAATCATACTTCCAATCTTGATCCTCCGGTTGTAGGGATTACATCACCTCGGGATATTTATTTTATGGCAAAAGGCGAGTTATTTGAAAAGCCTTTTTTGCGCAAACTGCTAACAAATATTCACGCATTTCCAGTGAAAAGGGGAATGCGCGACAGAACTGCTTTGCGCAAGGGACTGGAGATTCTGGAGCAGGGAAATACGCTGGGACTTTTTCCCGAAGGGACACGAAGTAAAACAGGTCAGCTTGGGAAACCATTGGCCGGAGCCGGCTTTTTTGCATTAAAATCCAACGCGACAATCATCCCCTGTGCGATTATCGGTCCGTATAAGCCCGGCAGTAAACTAAAAGTGATCTATGGCGAAGCTGTGAATATGCAAGCATACCGTGATTCAAAAGCATCAGCAAAAGAAGCAGCAGATGCAATTATGACAGAAATCGGAAATTTAATGGAAAATCATCATTCACAACATGCTTCGCTTGACAAATAATTATAAATATTAGAAGTTATAAAAAAGGAAATTTATTTTTTGTTGTTATGTATTTTAAGGAGGGCTATGGTATGAATGAATCCAGCAATGGAATAACGCAATTGAATATAGGAGATATTGTCACAGGAACAGTACTAAAAGTAGAAGATAAACAAGTTCTTGTTGATATTGGTTACAAGACAGAAGGTATTGTTCCGATTGGTGAATTATCAAGTCTTCATATTGAGAAAGCAAGCGATACCGTTGAAGAAGGTGACTCATTGACTCTGTATGTAAAAAAACTGGATGATGATGAAGTCATTCTGTCTAAAAAAGCGGTAGATGCTGAACAAGCCTGGGAAAAACTTGACGAAGCATATCAAAGCGGTAAAGTATTTGAAACTGAAATAAAGGAAATCGTTAAGGGTGGCCTTGTTGCTGATGTCGGTGTACGCGGGTTTATTCCGGCTTCGCTCGTTGAAACTTATTATGTTGAGGACTTCTCGGATTATTTAAATGAGCCGCTTAGTGTCAAAATCGTGGATTTGGATAGAGAGCAAAATCGCATCATCCTATCCCATAAAGATGTGGTCAGAGATGAGTTGAATGCAAAAAAACATGAGGTTCTTCAATCGCTTGAAGAGGGACAAGTACTGGAAGGTACTGTTCAACGCCTGACTAATTTTGGAGTTTTTGTAAACCTTGGCGGCATTGACGGTCTGGTGCATATTTCACAGCTTGCTCATGAACATGTGGAAAAAGCTTCAGATGTTGTCGCAGAGGGTGACTCGATTAAAGTAGAAGTGCTTTCTATTGACAGGGATAATGAACGCATCTCTCTTTCGCGGAAAAAAACACTGCCAGGTCCATGGGCAAATATCGAAGATCGTGTATCACAAGGAGACGTGCTTGAGGGCAAAGTAAAACGACTTGTTAACTTTGGTGCATTTGTTGAAGTCTTCCCTGGTGTCGAGGGATTGGTGCACATTTCACAAATTGCTAACCGTCATATTGGTACACCTCAAGAGGTTCTTGAAATCGGTCAAGAAATAAATGTAAAAGTGTTGGATGTCAATGAACAGGAAGAACGAATCTCATTGAGTATAAAAGAATTAGAACAAGAGAAAGAAGCATCAGAAGTAAAACAATATGAAAAAGATGACGATCAGCCCGGATTTCAAATCGGTGATTTTATCGGTAATGAACTCGATAAATACAAATAGTAATTAGAAAACTTGGCTTATCGCCAAGCTTTAATAGCAAAAGCCTTCGTTGCACGTATGCAGTAAGAAAGAATTTATACTTTCTTACTTGCCGTTGAAAGAGCTCTTTTCGTGATCGAAAAGAGCTCTTTTTTATAATGTCAGGAAATATAAATTATGGATGACCTTATAAAAAACTTCGACACACGTTATAAGACGGGGCTACGCCTATGTTTTTCTAAGAACTGAAAGATAACGACAATCGATAGAAAAACATTGTAAATGATTATAAGAGCACTGCTGCTAAAAGCCTTTTGTTTAAAGCACAGAAAAGGCAGCCATAATGGTAGTGGCTGGAAATATGAGCGGGAACATCAGCAGATGAGCAGAAACATCAGCAAATGAGCGGGAACATCAGCAGATGAGCAGGAACATCAGCAGATGAGCGGGAACATCAGCAGATGAGCGGGAACATCAGCAGATGAGCGGGAACATCAGCAGATGAGCAAGAACATCAGCAGATGAGCGGGAACATCAGCAGATGAGCGGGAATATCAGCAGATGAGCGGGAACATCAGCAGATGAGCAGAAACATCAGCAGAAGAGCAGAAACATCAGCAGAAGAGCAGAAACATCAGCAGATGAGCGGAAACATCAGCAGATGAGCGGGAACTTCACGAGCACCCAAGTGTTTTTCCGAAGCAACTGCTTACGTCAACATGACATCTAATTTGTCACCCATAGATTTTGATGAACAGCCCACAAAACAGCTCAATAAAAAATTGTGGTTAATGCATTCTTTTGCTAAAATTAATAAAGTGTATATCTTGTACTCGAATGTATACACACTACGGTAAAACAGGCTCACTTGGATCCATCCCGATCCTGTTTTATTTTAACGTCAGAAAGTATAAATTTTGAAGACTTTTTAAGAAAACTCTGGTGCTCATAGTTATAAGAGGCTGGATGCCGAGTCATTCTAATGAACACTTACTTAAAAGCATATGAGAGAGACAGAAGAGGAGTTCCTTTCATGAGAAAATCTATTGTAGCAATTGTAGGAAGACCGAATGTAGGAAAATCGACCATATTCAACCGGCTGGTAGGTGAGCGTGTTTCGATTGTAGAAGATACCCCCGGCGTTACGCGTGATCGGATTTATGCGGAGGCTGAGTGGCTGACTACAGCATTCAATGTCATTGATACAGGTGGCATTGAAATGAGTGATGAACCACTGCTTGTGCAAATGCGTCAGCAAGCGGAAATAGCAATAGACGAAGCAGATGTGATTATCTTTTTGGTAAACGGCCGCGAAGGTATAACTGCCGCTGATGAAGAAGTGGCAAAAATCTTATATAAATCCAATAAACCGGTTGTTGTCGCTGTAAATAAAATTGATAATCCGGAAATGCGTAATGAAATTTATGAATATTATGCACTCGGATTTGGAGAGCCATATCCTATTTCAGGAGCTCACGGTCTTGGACTTGGCGACTTGCTGGATACAGTTATCGGATATTTTCCGAAAATGCACGATCAGGAGTCTGATGATGAAACCATTTACTTCAGCGTAATCGGAAGACCCAATGTCGGGAAATCATCACTTGTTAATGCTATGTTAAATGAGGAGCGTGTCATCGTAAGTGAACTGGAAGGCACAACGCGAGATGCGATTGATACCCGGCTGAACAGAGATGATCAGGACTTTGTCATCATTGATACTGCGGGCATGCGTAAACGTGGTAAAGTTTATGAAA
Source organism: Lentibacillus kapialis (assembly GCF_014646635.1). GTDB lineage: Bacteria > Bacillota > Bacilli > Bacillales > Amphibacillaceae > Lentibacillus > Lentibacillus kapialis. Next base: position 133,406 of record NZ_BMNQ01000003.1, on the reverse strand, counting down.
CAACCGAAAAATATAGTGTTCTTCGCGCATTAAAAGCCATTGAACGTTCCGATGTTGTTCTGGTTTTAATCGATGCTGAAACAGGTATACGTGAACAAGACAAGAAAATAGCCGGTTATGCGCATGAAGCAGGGCGCGGTATTATTATCGCCGTTAACAAGTGGGATACAGTTGAAAAAAACCAAAACACGATGAAAGAATTTGAACAGAAAGTAAGGGCTAATTTCCAATACTTGGATTATGCTCCAATTGTCTTTTTGTCAGCCAAAACCAAGAAGAGATTGCATACCTTAATCCCAGCCATAAAAACAGCCAGTGAAAATCACACAAAACGCGTCCCGACAAACGTATTAAATGATGTCATCATGGATGCACTGGCAATGAACCCAACACCTACAGTTAAGGGAAAACGCCTGAAAGTCCTATACACAACTCAAGTCGCTATCAAACCGCCCAGTTTTGCCGTGTTTGTTAATGATCCCGATTTAATGCATTTTTCATACAAACGGTTTTTAGAAAATCGGATAAGAGATGCATTTGGATTTGTGGGAACACCAATTAAGATCTTTGCCCGGAAACGGCAATAAGGAGGAACAACATTGACTAAAGTAGCAGTATTAGGTGCCGGAAGCTGGGGAACTGCATTAAGTATTGTTCTGGCCGACAACGGACACCATGTCAGATTGTGGACACACCGGCGTGAACAGGCCGAAGCCATTAACCAAACACATGACAATACACAATATCTTGATGCAGACATCCCTGAACAGATCAAGGCTTTCTATTCACTCGAAAAAGCTATTGAAGATGTTTCTGCTGTTATTATCGTTGTACCAACGAAGGCAATTCGTGACGTCTGTTCGGAGCTGGATAAATTACTGAGACAACCTGTAACCATTGTTCATGCAACAAAAGGGATTGAACCGGGGACTTTGAAACGGGTGTCCCAAATGATTGATGAGGAGATGACCGATTACAATTATGAAGACGTTGTTGTATTATCAGGACCAAGTCATGCAGAGGAGGTCGGTAAGCGGCAACCAACAACGGTAACTGTTTCGTCCATTAACAGTGAGAAAGCGGCATTTGCCCAGGACTTGTTCATTAATGAATCGTTTCGAGTATACACAAGCAATGATATGGTTGGAATTGAACTTGGAGGCGCATTAAAGAATATTATTGCTTTGGGTGCAGGTATCTCTAATGGTTTAGGATATGGTGATAATGCAAAAGCGGCCTTGATTACGAGAGGCTTGGCTGAAATTGCCAGACTGGGAGTCTCACTTGGAGCAAGCCCCCTCACCTTTCTGGGGCTGCCGGGTGTCGGTGATTTAATCGTCACATGCACAAGCCCTCACAGCCGTAACTGGCGCGCAGGCAATCTTTTGGGAAAAGGGCAGAAGCTGGATGAAGTTCTTGAACAGATGGGTATGGTTGTAGAGGGCGTGCGAACCACTAAAGCAGCTTATCAGCTTGCCAGGGATCGGCAGATTGAAATGCCAATCACCGAAGGCTTGTATGCAATTCTATTTGACGATAAAAAACCCAAAGATGTTGTCGAACAATTGATGAACCGGAACAAACGGGACGAAATGGATGATATAACGCCATTTCTAAATGAGCATTACTGAATAACACTTAATCGATCACCTTGCATATAATATGTTGAAATGATTATGCAAGGAGGCGAGCATGTGAGTAACTTTCAGGATAATTTGTTTGATAAAGTTCAGCAGAATTCAGATATCAGTCCAAACGACATATATAAAATGGCTGATTCTGTAAAAAATGCTGATTTTTCCGATGAAAAAACAGTTAGAAATCTCGTTCAACGGTTGTCAAAATTAGCGAATAAACCTATTTCCAAAGCAAAAGAAGACAAAATTGTAGAATCAATCACAAAAAGTAATATGCCGGTAGATATGCAGACCTTAAATAAAATGTTTAAAAAGTAAAGGTAACTGGGCAAGTGAGGATACATTGTTTCGTATGCTCGCATAAAATAAATCGCACAAGCATTCATGGATGGAGTTGCTGTGGGTATTATTTAGTCATGCCGGGATGAAGCCAGCCCCCTTCATCCTGGATTTTTTTGCCATTTGATAGACACTAAAGTATTCTCAACGTAGGATTGTATGAAAGTCAGTAAACTGCCAAACAGCTGCTTATACTTTTATTTTAACTTCATAAAGTATAAATTATGAAAGACCTTATAAGAAAAATTTCGGCACTCGCTATGACTCGATGCGAATGCCGAGTTTTTCTAATGTCTCTGCTTCATCTCATGTGTTATAATACGTTAGGTATATTGAATCTAGGAGTGAGCGCTATGTCCGAAAGCATGCTGAATATGTGGATTTCATTTGCCGGCATGGGGTTGTTGCTTCTGGCAATGGGGCTCATATTGCTCAGCAGATATAAATTAAAAGGCATCATATCAATTATTGTAACACTTCTTGCGTACATATCACTCATATTTGGCGCCATTATCATTATGTATATTGTTTTTAGCGGCCCGACCGCATAGAGGAGGGTAGGGGGATGAAGAATACATACATTAAGCTGCTTTGTCCATTACTGATGATATTTCTGCTGACCGGTTGTCTTTTTCCGGATAGTGAATTGTCAAAAAACAAACAGCCGAATGAATCACAGTTGGAAGAAGTGCAAACAGCAGTGGATCAATACCATGAGCAGACTCAAGGGTTACTGCCGATTCAAACCAAGTCCAGTGATACACCTATATTCCAAAAATATTTAGTTGACTTTCAAGTGTTGAAAGAGCAGAACATCATGACTGAAATTCCCGGTACTGCCTATCAAAACGGGGGAATTTATCAATACACGATTATTACGCCGGAAGATAATCCACGCGTGAAACTGATTGACTTAAGGGTATCAGATGCCATCAGAGAAGTTTCTGTAAAGCTTAACGCCTATCGCAATGAACATATTTATCCACCCTTTGGTAAAGAGATAGCAGAAGGTATTTTCCGGGTAGATCACGAAAAATTAGGGCTCGAATCCCCCCCTCATATTGAAAGTCCTTATTCCAAGGAAAACCTTCCAATCATTATGGATACAGAAGGAAACCTTTATGTTGATTATCGAATTGATTTAACAAGGGCACTCAAGGAGTATGAAGATGATTTTGAAGAAGGGGATGACATCCGGTACCTGTTAGCGGAAAATACGCCGTTTGCCCCAGTCTATTCGCTTCCATATACCATTAAGGATGGGGAGCCCGTTTTCGATCAATAAAATTGATCATCATAATCATAATAAATCCCTTGCAACATATATTATGTTGCAAGGGATTTATTGCTTTTTATAAAAGTTTATGTATTCTTTTTATCTCATGCAGGAATAATTAAGTCATAATTTGATAGGACAACATCATAGACTTGTAATGTCAATAATTCGCAGCGTGTTTTTGATTTTGAAAAGGAGATCGGGAGGGGATCGTTTGGAGAGAGTTGATATTTTCAACGATATTTCAAAACGGACGAATGGAGATATTTATCTTGGTATTGTAGGGGCTGTACGCACAGGAAAATCAACGTTTATTAAGCACTTTATGGAACTGGGCGTTCTGCCGAATATTATGGACGAAAGTGAACGCGGTAGAGCTCAGGATGAATTGCCTCAAAGTGCAGCCGGAAAAACAATTATGACAACTGAACCTAAGTTTATTCCGAATCAGGCTGTATCAATGCATGTTGATGAAGGACTTGATGTCAATGTCCGTCTTGTGGATTGTGTCGGATATGCAGTTGAAAGTGCTAAAGGGTTTGAAGATGAAAATGGACCAAGGATGATTAATACACCATGGTATGAAGATCCAATACCGTTCCACGATGCAGCTGAAATTGGAACAAGAAAAGTCATTCAAGAGCACTCAACCATTGGTGTTGTTGTGACAACTGATGGAACTTTTGGGGAGATAACGCGATCTGATTATCAAGAACCGGAAGAAAAAATTGTAGAAGAAATGAAAGAAGTTGGTAAACCGTTTATTTTAGTCATTAACTCAGCGCGTCCGACCAGTCAGGAAACAGAATTATTGCGTCAGGAACTCATAGAGAAATATGACATACCTGTATTGGCCATGAATGTGGAAACAATGACTGAACATGATGTTTACAACGTCATGCGTGAAGCTCTATATGAATTTCCTGTACTGGAAGTCAATGTCAACCTCCCAAGCTGGGTAATGGTGCTTAATGAAGAACATTGGCTGCAGCGAAATTATCAGGAAGCTATTCAATCAACGGTTAAAAATATCAGACGGCTCAGGGATGTCGATCATATAGTGGGGCATTTCGCTGACTATGATTATATTGATAAAGCCAATATTGCCGGTATTGAAATGGGTGACGGGATAGCTGAAATAGACTTGCATGCTCCAGATTATTTGTATGATGACGTACTGAAAGAAATTGTCGGTGAAGAAATCAGGGGAAAGGATCATTTGCTGGAGCTTATGCAAAATTTTGCACATGCGAAGCGGGAATATGATCAAGTATCCGGTGCCTTACAAATGGTTAAACAAACCGGTTACGGAATTGCAGCACCTACACTGGAAGATATGAAATTGGACGAACCGGAAATCATCCGACAAGGGTCCCGGTTTGGCGTCAGACTTAAAGCCATTGCTCCGTCCATTCATATGATAAAAGTTGAAGTTGAGTCTGAGTTTGCGCCTATTATCGGCACAGAAAAACAAAGTGAAGAATTAGTAAGATATCTGATGCAGGATTTTGAAGAAGATCCACTGTCCATATGGGAATCCGATATTTTTGGAAGATCGTTAAGTTCTATTGTCCGGGAAGGAATACAGGCGAAGATATCACTGATGCCGGAAAACGCACGATATAAATTAAAGGATACATTGGAACGGATAATTAATGAAGGGTCCGGTGGATTAATAGCCATTATTTTATAGCAGCTATAACCTAGTTGCTATTTTTTTGTTTAATAATGGTTAGAAAACTCGGCTTTCGCCGCGTCTTATAGCGAAAGCTGGAGTTTTCTTATAGTGCGTGTTTAAAAAGGAGGATAAAAAGGACCAAGAAGTTCGAGGCGGCGCAGTTTCGAGCAGCGGAGAAACAAGCCAACGAAGAAATTCAAAGTGTCATTTTTACTGGACTTTTTGAACAACCTCTTATAAGATCATCCATGATTTATCCTTTCGATGTTAGAATAATAATATAAATTTTTTCTTTCAAAGGCAGGAGAATAGGCTTTTATGTCGTATACTATAATTAGTAACATGTTGATAATATTATAACTTTTCAATCAATTATTACCACAATTATGGGAAATTCTAGCCAAAAATGAATAAAAACCCGATAAATTAGGTGTTTAATGTTGAATTTTGTTCCAATCTCGTTTAATATAAGCCTTGTCATCAACGATTTTGGTGATGTTAAGTATAGAAACAGGCAATTTGGGAACAAATGATTGTAGGCTAACAATTTGTTCCAATGTCGTTGGAGACACTTCGGGAGGAGGTGAATATCATGAATAAAACAGACTTGGTAAATGCTGTTGCAGAAAAAAGCGACCTTTCCAAAAAAGATGCTACAAAAGCTGTAGATGCAGTTTTCGAATCTGTCATGGATTCACTTAAAAATGGTGAAAAAGTTCAGCTTATTGGATTTGGGAACTTTGAAGTACGCGAACGTTCTGAACGCAAAGGACGCAACCCGCAAACAGGGGAAGAAATCAAAATCCCTGCAAGTAAAGTTCCTGCATTCAAACCAGGAAAAGCCCTTAAAGAAAGTGTTAAATAATAGCTTCTTACATAGGGCTAATATGAAAAGAGCACGTGATTGCGTGCTCTTTTTTTCAATTTACATACCTATGGCAAATTAAGCTATTATACAAGCAAAGGATTGTTGACAAAAATAATTGGAAGGGTGTTCTTATGGAGCAGAATGATTTTTTTGTCATTAAAGCTTTAGAAAATGGCGTGAATGTTATTGGATTGACCCGGGGATCGGATACTCGATTCCATCATTCAGAAAAATTGGATGAAAATGAAGTAATGATTGCGCAATTTACGGAACATACCTCAGCGGTAAAAGTCAGGGGAAAAGCTGTTATACAGACCAGTCATGGTGAAATCAACAATGATTAAAAAGAGTGCTCAAGCTTATTCCATATGTGGAGCTCGTTTATAGTTATGGAACCTGAACCGATTATGCTATAATAACAATATGATTTTGGAATGGATGAAAGGGTACAGGTGGTTTGTTTTGCAAACATCCAGTATGGAAATAAACAGGCTTAAGTCTTTAATTAAAGAAAAAATGAATCATGCCTATATCGAACAATATGTGAAGACACCTGCTTTAAATGAAGATAAGTTATATATTTTGATCTTCATTTTAAATAATACGGCTTTATCAGAATATAAAAAGGAACGATACATTGTAACAGCAATGCTTGTCCAAATGGCATTGGATACACATGATTTAGTCCCGGAATCAGATGATATACCGGCAGAGGAAACGCATGACAAATCAAAACAATTGGCGGTGCTGGCAGGGGATTACTACAGTGGATTATATTATTATCTCCTTTCCGAAATAGAAGAGGTCAGAATGATTCAGGTTCTGGCTACGGCAATCAGGGATATTAATGAATGCAAAATGCAATTATATTATCAAGAAAATCATTCATTTGAAACGTTTATCCATGTCTTTAAACAAATAAACACGCTGTTGATCACCAGGATTGCTGCGTATACAAATGAATCAGACATTGGTGGCATTGCAGCCGACTGGTTGATTTTGAAAAAGTTAATCAACATAAGAAACAGGAACGGGGATTCGAGTCTGGAAGCGGCTTTGGGATTCTGGGCCACAAAAATCCCTGCTAACAACCATAAGGAAGCTCTTTATGCCATTGACTCGTTTATCCAAACAGAAGCACCAAAGATTGAGAAGTATTTTGCTCATTTTCCGGCAAAACTTTCAGCCACGAAAAGTTGGATGACAAATGCCTTGAATAAGAATAATAATTCAATGGCGGAAGAAGGGTGATCTATGGCGCAACAATCCAAAGAGGAACGGGTTCATCACGTTTTCGAAAAAATATACCGTCAATACGACTCCATGAATTCAATCATATCTTTTCAACGTCATAAAGCATGGCGAAAAAATGTTATGAAGCATATGGCTGTTGAAGAAGGTTCTGCAGCACTTGATGTGTGCTGCGGCACCGGTGACTGGTCACTCTCACTTGCTGAAGCAGCAGGCAGCACCGGGGAAGTAATCGGACTTGATTTCAGTAACAATATGCTCTCGGTTGCACAAAAAAAATCGAAGTCGTTACAATACAAACAGCTGTCTTTTATTCAGGGAAATGCAATGGAACTGCCATTTGATGATAATTCATTCGACTATGTTACAATCGGTTTTGGTTTGCGTAATGTCCCTGACTATATGACAGTGCTAAACGAAATGTATCGGGTCGTTAAACCGGGGGGGGAAGCAGTATGTCTTGAAACATCACAGCCGACGATGATTGGATTTCGTCAAGGCTACTATTTATATTTCCGCTTTATCATGCCTTTATTGGGAAAAATATTTGCCAAAAGCTATAAAGAATATGCTTGGTTGCATGAATCAGCAAAGAATTTCCCCAATAAACAACAACTTAAACAAATGTTTTATTCAGCCGGTTTTTCCCGCGTAAACGTAAAACAATATACAGGCGGTGTAGCTGCCATGCATATGGGTACAAAAGAATGACGATAAAAGGTGACATGCATGAAACTAACGAAAACCTACGGGCATCTGAAAAAAGAACTGGATATCATTGAACACGCGTTAACTGAGGCAATCCAGTCCGATCACGAAATTTTGCGTGAATCTTCCACAAGACTGCTGCAGGCAGGGGGAAAAAGAATCCGCCCTGTTTTTGTCTTGTTATGCGGCCAGTTTGGAAATTTCAACATGGATCGGATGAAAGCAGTTGCTGTATCACTTGAGTTGATACACATGGCGTCACTGGTGCATGATGATGTGATTGATGATGCCCCATTACGTCGCGGGAAACCTACCATCAAACAGTTATATGATAACCGGGTTGCGATGTATACCGGGGATTTCATTTTAGCCCGGGCCCTTGAAAGTATTACAACACTCTCAAATCCATCAGCACACCGTGTCCTCTCCAAGACAATGGTTCAACTCTCTGCAGGTGAAATTGAGCAGATTAAAGACAAGTATAATTGGGATCAGAATTTACGTGATTATTTACGCAGGATTAAACGAAAGACTGCCTTATTAATAGCCACCAGTTGTAAATTAGGGGCCATTGCTTCAGAAGTTTCGGAACATACTGCCCAAAAATTATTCCGTTACGGCTATTATATCGGTATGTCCTATCAGATTATCGATGACATCCTTGACTTCACAGCTTCTGAGACGGAATTGGGCAAGCCGGCGGGAAATGATTTACTGCAGGGGAATGTTACACTGCCTGTCTTGTTCGCTATGAAAGATACATTGTTTTATAAACGCTTAAAAGATACATTTTCCGATCCGGAAGAAGTGACCGAGCGTGATATGAATCAAATTATTGCAGAACTAAAAAAGACTGATGCTATTTCCCAATCATATCGTGTCAGTGATCATTATCTGCAAAAGGCATTAAATGAACTTAGTGACATACCAGATCATAAAGCAAAACACACGCTCCAAAGTATAGCAAAGTATATTGGGAAAAGACGATCATAGAATGATTGTTATTCGAATGAATATTTGATAAAATTTTAACGGTTAATGACACAAATACATATAAAAGAGGTGCAGAGAATGGAACAAACATTTTTAATGGTAAAACCAGACGGTATCCAGCGTAATTTGACAGGTGAAATTATAAATCGATTTGAACGCAAGGGTTTCAAATTGGCCGGTGCCAAATTAATGCAAATAACTGATGAACTGGCTAAAACGCATTATGGTGAACATAAAGATAAGCCATTTTTTGGTGAATTGGTTGAATTTATCACGTCAGGTCCTGTTTTAGCCATGGTTTTTGAAGGTGAAAATGTGATATTGACAGCCCGCGATATGATGGGGAAAACAAATCCACTTGAGGCAGCTCCCGGAACAATTCGTGGTGATTATGGCATGACAGTTGAAAAAAATATAATCCATGGTTCTGATTCACCGGAAAGTGCAGAAAAAGAAATCAGTCTTTTCTTCAACAGCAGCGAAATTCTGGATTATTCCAAACAGGACCGTGAATGGATTTATTAAAGTATTGCAATCCTGATGATTACTTCCATTAGAAAAACTCGGTATTCGTCTCGTTTTATAGCGAATACCGAAGTTTTTCTAATAAGGGCATCCATAATTTATATTTTTTGACGTTATGAAATAAGAGCCTCCGTTTTATACGGGGGTTTTTGTATATACGTAAGGACACTTTAACCCTTACAAAGTTTCAAATTTTCTCAAAGTACAACAAAAAATACATAATTTATGATATAGTAATACAAATAATTAAAGGATTTATTTTGTAAAGGAGGATGTACCATGCGCTACTTGACAGCAGGAGAATCACATGGAAAACAATTAACAACGATTATTGAGGGTATCCCATCAAACATGCCACTGTTACAGGAGGATATTAATCAGTCACTCATCCGGAGACAAAAAGGACATGGCCGCGGCAAGCGAATGCAAATTGAAAAGGATATGGCGGAAATTACCAGCGGTGTCCGGCATGGTTATACATTAGGCTCCCCTATTGCATTGGTTATACATAACGACGATTTCAAACATTGGGCAGATATAATGGGGGAACATCCGATTCATGAAGGAGCCGAAAGGAAATTAAGACGTACTGTCTCGCGGCCAAGACCGGGGCATGCTGATCTGAATGGCGCCTTAAAATACGGCCACAGGGATATGCGCAACGTCTTGGAACGGTCTTCTGCAAGAGAAACCGCCGCTCGTGTCGCTGCCGGATCTGTTGCTAAAATACTGCTGAGACAACTCGGTATTGAAGTGTCCGGTTATGTCAAGGAAATAGGTGGTATAATTGCTGACGATCAGCCCGCATTCACCATGACAGAACGGCAGCAGGTATCTGAAGAATCACCGGTCCGAACATTGGATAAAGCAGTCGAACAGGATATGATGGATGCTATTGATCAGGCTAAAAAAGATGGCGATTCCATTGGCGGTGTTGCCGAGGTGTATGTGGAAGGGGTGCCGGCAGGTGTCGGGTCATACGCACAGTACGATCGTAAACTGGACAGCAGAATAGCAGGCAGTGTCGTCAGCATCAACGCTTTTAAGGGTGTTGAGTTCGGTCTCGGGTTTAAAGCGGCTCGGAAAAACGGAAGTGAAGTACATGATGAGATTGCCTGGGATGAAACGAATGGCTACTACCGGGAAACCAATCGTCTTGGCGGATTTGAAGGCGGTATGACAACCGGAATGCCCATTGTCGTCAAAGGTGTTATGAAGCCAATACCGACGCTTTATAAGCCGCTTAAAAGTGTCGATATTGAATCAAAAGAATCGTTCAACGCAAGTATTGAACGTTCAGATTCCTGTGCTGTTCCTGCTGCGTCGGTTGTGATGGAACATATTGTCGCCTTTGAAGTAGCAAAAGCCATGACAGAACAATTTCCGAGTGATCAATTCCCAAAACTTAAACAGACAATCGATGATTACCGGGAAGAAATAAGGTGTTTCTGATGAAGGAAACAACTATAAAAGCAGCATCTCATTCCTATCCGGTCTATATCGGAGAAAACCTTCGCCATCAGACAGCTCAGTATTTTCATAAAGATTATTCATCCATTTTAATCATTACAGATGAAACCGTTGCTGACTGTTATTTGTCGGATGTTAAGAACAGCCTTGCACATGAAAATGTCTTTTCCTACGTGATTCAGGCTGGTGAGAAGGCCAAAAGCATTGATACATTCTACCAGCTTCACACACAAGCGATTGAATGCGGTCTTGACAGACAATCGCTTATGATAGCGCTCGGAGGTGGGGTTGTTGGGGATGTTGCCGGTTTTGCCGCTGCTACTTTCATGCGCGGAATTGATTTCATTCAAATGCCGACAACCATCCTTGCACATGACAGTAGTGTTGGCGGCAAAGTCGCCATTAATCATGAGCAAGGAAAAAACATGATCGGAAGCTTTTATGCACCAGCTGGGGTTATTTATGACGTTCAGACGCTGCATTCATTACCTGATCACGAAATCAGATCGGGATACGCTGAATTATTGAAAGAAGCCCTGCTGGCAGACGTAGATTTATATCAGTTATTAATTAGCAATGATCTTTCGGTATTATCAAGTCAGGATCTCTCCTATAAGTTGCAGAGGGGCATCGAGATCAAAGCAGGAATTGTAGAGATCGATGAACGCGAATCAGGTATACGAAAACATCTGAACCTGGGCCACACTTTAGGGCATGCTTTGGAATCACTGCTTGGCTACGGATACCAGACACACGGTGAATTAGTAGCACTGGGGTTATTATTTGCTTTCAGGGTAAGTGAAAAGAAATTTACGCCGGAACTCCCTTTTGAACAGCTTTACACATGGCTTAAACGGAACGGGTATCCATTAAATATGCCATTTATTAAACCGGAAGAAATTTTAGCAAAAATGAAGAAAGATAAAAAAACATTGCGGACTGAAATTCAAATGGTACTTTTAAAGAGTATGGCCCAGCCAGTCTTAATGGAAATAAATGATGAGTCCTTATTAGAGTATTTAGAGGACTTTCAGACAGAACTTGCACAAAGAAATTCATGAATGGGGGACAGTGCGGAATGACAAGCAAACAAATTTTAAAAGAGATGACACCTTATCAGCCTGGTAAGCAGACTGAAGAAGTGAAAAGAGAATATGGGCTAAACCGTATTGTCAAATTGGCATCAAATGAAAACCCCTTTGGTTATTCCGGGAAAGTGGATGATTACCTTTCCGAACACAGCCTTTCTCTTAATATTTATCCTGATGGCTATACCTCGGAACTGCGAATGGCTCTTTCCAATAAGTTAAAGGTATCTGAGGATCAGCTGATCTTTGGGAATGGAACAGATGAAGTCGTGCAAACCATAGGCCGTGCTTACTTATATCCTGGTGTCAATACGATCATGGCAACGCCAACATTCCCACAATATAAACATAACGCTCTTATTGAAGGTGCTGAAGTCAAAGAAGTACCGACGATAAACGGTTATCACAATCTTTCGGGAATGCTTGAGACAATGGACGATCGTACAAATGTTGTATGGTTGTGTTCACCAAACAACCCGACAGGAAGCCTTATCCCGCGCGATGATTTTTACGATTTCATGGAAAAATGTCCGTCAGATGTCCTGGTGGTATTGGATGAAGCATATTTTGAATATGCTGATGGCCACAAGCAGCCGAATGCTTTACAATATTTAAACCAATACAAAAATTTAATTGTTCTACGTACGTTTTCCAAAGCCTATGGACTTGCAGGGCTGCGGATTGGCTACGGCATAGCCAACCAGGATATTATACAAAGGTTGGACGTTGTCAGAGGACCGTTCAATACATCATCAGTCGCCCAAAAGGCGGCATTGCTGGCCCTTGAGGATGACAAATTTATTTACGATTCAATTACACGTAATCACACTATAAAACATTCATTTGAAAAATTCCTGAATTCAATCGACTGGCATTTCTATGATTCCCAGACAAACTTTTTGCTTGTCTCCACGCCGCTAAGTAGTGAAAAAATGTTCTTGTATCTACAGGAACATGGATTTATTGTTCGCCCGGGTGAAAGTTTTGGATTCCCTGAAACTATCCGGATTACAATCGGCACTGAATCGGACATGCAGGAGTTGCAGAAAATTTTGTACCAGCTGAATCAGAAAGTAAACGAGGGGTTACTGACGTGAGAACAACGATTACAATGATTGGCCTTGGCTTGATTGGTGGTTCTTTAGCCAAGAGTCTTTATGCATCCGAAGATAATTATATTATTGGCTGTGACATAAACCCCAAAACACTTGAATTTGCATTGATGAACGAAATCATTGATGAAGCCAGTTCAAATGTGACGGAAGCGGCCAAAAAAGCTGATTTCATTATTTTAGGAACTCCAATTACCGAAACACTTGAATTTTTGGACCAGCTGGATAACATCACATTCGAGCAAAAAGTGATTGTTACAGATGTGTCCTCTGTAAAGAAGACAGTCCTTGATAAAGCAAACACATTAACAAATCAGAACATACGATTTATCGGCGGTCATCCTATGGCAGGATCGCATAAGAGAGGAATCAAGGCTGCAAAGGCCCACTTGTTTGAAAATGCTATTTATGTACTGTCTCCAGCCAAAAATTGCCCGTCATCAGCAGCTGAAGCTCTGGAAAACCTGTTAACCGATACAAAAAGCCATATCATCAAATTAAAAGCTGATGAACATGATGAAATGACGGGCGTCATTTCACATTTTCCACATTTGATTGCTTCTGCGCTTGTAAGGCAGGCAATGAAATGGGGGGAGACATACCAATTCATCCCAAAACTTGCTGCGGGTGGCTTCCGGGACGTTACGCGAATAGCATCCGGTAACCCGGAGCTGTGGCAGGATATCTTTTATCATAATAAAGAGAAAATGGTACGGATGATTGACGATTGGACAAATGAAATGGCATCCCTAAAATATATGCTTCAAACTGATGGCAAATCGGAGCTTACGGCTTATTTGAAACAAGCTAAAGATTTCAGGGACGGATTAGGAACAAAGGAAAAAGGTGCTTTTCCGGCTTTTTATGATTTGTACGTTGATATCCGCGACCAGACAGGTGCCATTGCTTCAGTGGCAAATATCCTGGCAGGCGAAGGAATCAGTATCACCAACATAAGAATCCTGGAAATACGCGAGGGCATCACCGGAGTACTACGACTGAGCGTGTCCAGTAAAGATGAGCAAATAAAAAGCTATCAGGTGTTGCAACAGTATGGTTATGATTTAATGCTTGAAGAATAGGCAAACAAAGAGGTGATTCCTGTTGAAAGAGGTAACATTGAGACCTTCATCAGCACCATTGAGAGGGCAATTACATGTGCCCGGGGATAAATCAATATCTCACAGGGCGGTCATACTGGGTGCTCTTGCAAAAGGAACGACAAACATCACGAATTTTTTAAACGGTGAAGATTGTTTACGGACAGTGGAAGCTTTTAAACAGTTCGGCGTATCTATTGAGCATGAGAGAAACTCACTTAAAATAGACAGTCATGGTCCCGGATATTTTACTGAACCTAAAGAACCCCTTTATTTCGGCAATTCCGGCACCACCGCCAGACTAATGTTGGGTGTTCTGGCCGGACTACCACTTTTTACGTCCGTTTACGGGGATAATTCCCTGACGAAACGTCCGATGGATCGTGTGGTTGCCCCCCTTAAGCAAATGGGAGCACAATTTGACGGTCGTTCAAAGGGCTCATTCTTGCCAATGGCGATAAGGGGCGGAGATATTAAGAGCATTGACTATACACTGCCGGTTAAAAGTGCACAAGTTAAATCTGCAGTGCTTCTAGCAGGATTGCTGTCTGAAGGCGTGACAACAGTAACCGAAAAGACCACTTCAAGGAATCATTCGGAAAATATGCTCCAAGCGTTTGGAGCTGATATAGTCAGTGAAAATCAACAAATCCGTATTACAAACCAACAATCGCTAAATGGAATTGATGTTTACGTACCAGGCGACATTTCGTCAGCGGCATTCTTTATGACGGCTGCCGCGATTGTCCCGGGGAGTCGATTGACACTAACAAATATAGGACTGAATGGCAGCCGGACAGGCATCATTGAGGTCCTGCAGGAGATGGGAGCAGCGGTTGAAATCACGAATAAACAAACCACTGGCGGCGAAGCATTCGGGGATGTTATCATCTCTTCCCAAAAGCTTAAGGGAGTGATCATAGAGGGGGACATTATTCCACGATTGATTGATGAAATCCCGATTATTGCGTTAGCGGCCACTCAGGCTGAAGGCGAAACGATTATCCGGGATGCATCAGAACTAAAATTTAAGGAAACAGATCGCATCAGAGCAGTGGTAGACGGATTGACTCGTCTCGGTGCCAGCGTTAAATCAACCGAAGATGGAATGGTTATTAACGGGGGTTCCGTCCTAACCGGCGGAAGAGTAGCAGCATATAATGACCACCGGATTGCAATGATGCATGCCATTGCATCTTTAATCACCAAACAAAACGTGATTATTGATGATATTTCTTCAATTGCAATTTCTTATCCTGACTTCTTTGAGCATTTAAACAGCATAACCGACAAAGGATAAAAAGGATAAAGAGGAATCTGTTAAAAACAGGTTCCTTTTTACAGAAGCATCTTTTAGTTTTCATTCTTGAATAAATAAATTGTTTTCGATATGATGAAATAATCAGTAGATATGTACGCAGAAGCGAAAGGATGTTCTTAATGGACAGCACAATTATGGAAGCCGTTCATCTCATGGAGGCAAAGGAGACAAACAAAGCCATTGCACTCCTTGAAGATTATCTGCCTAAAGCTGATGATGAAGATAAATTCACTATAGCTGAATTATATGTTCAGTGGGGCTTTTTAACAGAAGCAATTGATATTTTAGAGGAATTATCAAATCGTTTCCCGAAAGAAAGTGAAATAAAAATAATGCTGGCAGACGTTTATATTGAACAGGACAACGATGGAGAAGCTATAAACCTACTTAATGAAATTGAGGAAGATGACCCGGCTTATGTCCAAACACTCATGCAATTGGCGGATTTATATCAAGCTCAGGGATTATTTGAAGTAGCCGAACAAAAATTACTAACAGCTAAGAATTTTGAACCGAATGAGGCGATTATTGACTTTGCACTGGGAGAATTGCTCTTTTCAAACGGGGATTACCGGCAGGCGATAACGTATTATGAAAAAATACTACCTATTGAAAAAGAAATCGCTAATGTCTCAATAAACGACCGGCTGGCAGAAGCATATGCGGCATCCGGAGAGTATGAAATTGCCCTTGAGACCTATCAAAGTATTGACAGTGAAGATCCGGACACGTTATTCAAATACGGTTTTACAGCCTTACATGCAGGTCGCCGCGATATTGCGATACAGGCGTGGAAACATGTGATTGAACAGGATATGTATTATCACACCGCATATTATCAACTGGCAAAAGCTTACGAAGCCGAAGAAATGATCAACGAGGCATATGAAACTGCCAAACAAGGAATCCAAATTGATGAATTTAATAAAGAATTGTTTTTTTTCGCAGGTTCAATGGCACACCAATTAAATCAGGAAGAAGAAAGTGAAAAATGGGTTCGTGAAGCGGTCACTCTTGATCCGGACTATAAGGAGGCCGTTCTATTTTTAATTGAATTGTTTAAACAACGGGAAAAAGAAGATAATATTATTGATCTGATTAATGATATTAAAAAAATGGGCGCCAATGATCCGCTTTATGAATGGGAACTTGCCCGCGCGTATAATGAACTGGAGTCGTACAACAATGCATTAAAACATTACCAGGAAGCATATAATAGCCTCAAACAGGATAGTGATTTCCTGAAAGAATACGGCTATTTCCTGACAGAGGAAGGGAGGATCGATAACGCGATCCAAATCTTTAAAGCATACTTAGATCTGCAGCCCATGGACCCTGAAATTGAGGCATTTGTGCAACGATTAAAACATCCCGAAGATATATAGATTACATGCACGTTATATTAAAAGGAGGCTCGTTACATCAATGCAAACTCCCGTATCCGTAAAGGACAAGAAAAGTTTTATTCAATGGTTCTTAAACAATTACCAGTTAAAAAAACGGGAAAGTGTGTGGATCCTCAACTACATTGTCAACCATCATAAATTGCTGTCAAATGTTCATTTTGTCCGCCAAGCTAAATTTTGTCCGCGTGGCTTAATCATGACCAGTACCTGTACCGATGAAGTACCGTTTCGCTTTTATAAAGAACATTTAGTGACCACCGATGCCGAAAAAACCTTTCATGATATTCGTATGAACCAGTATGAATCCCTATATATTCAGTTGAATTTTAACAAATCCTACCAAAATGTATTTTATGCAGCGGTGCTCGTTGAAAACCCGTTCATTCCGGATGAATACTTCATAACTGAAGCAGATCAGAACATGGCAAAACAATTATTGGATAAGACAATTTATAATTATAGGCGCCGATCTCTCCGGGAAAAAATCGACAATGCCTTAGATGAACGAGACCGTAAAGCATTTACCGAATTGTCCGAACAACTGTATACATTGGAACAAAAGAAATGAAATTAGCCTTATTGACCTGATTAACAGGTTGATTTTTTTTGTTTCATTGGGATAACATATAAATTATATAATATTTTTCTTTTTTGGGAATAGACAGGAGGAAAGATAGCACACTATGAAATGGACAAAACAGGATTTACAGCAATATGTCCAAGCAAAAGAGTATATTGATACCATTATTTTGCCTTTAATACCCTTTCATTTTTTAACTGACTCAAGCCTCGAAAAGGACGCGTTCCAGCGTGAGGTTTTATCAGTCTTTATCCGCGAACTTGAAAAGGAAATAACCGGCAGGGTTATGCTGTGCCCGGACTACAATTATTTGAAATCAGCCGATAAAAAAACTGAGGTTGTTCGAATCAATTCATGGGTTGAAAATATAAGGTCTCAGCCATTTGATCACTTCTTTTTCATAACAGCTGATTCCGGTTGGAAGAAATTTGATCAAGCCATGCAAGGGACTTTAATCTGGAATCCGCATATCGTAACAGAATCAATGCAGGCCAGGGAAAAACAATCGGTTGTTCACAGTCAGGTTCAGCAAGTGGGTGAGCTGATACGTTCGTATTGGCAAGATGACAAATAACAAAGTTATAGATGGTGGGGAATATATTTGTCGGATTCATCACAAAATGAAATCGTTTGATGTCCTTCCAGTGAAAGAGCAAATGGATTTATATTGACCCGTTCAACAGATTGCGCTATCATGGTATTGTCCTAGTAATCTGATTTAATAAACTTGTCCGTGAAAAATGTATAGAGGGGGGGAAAATCATGAGCAAAGACAAACAACCAGTATCGCGTCGACAATTTTTGAACTATACGCTTACAGGTGCAGGAGGTTTTATGGCAGCCGGTTTATTAATTTCGCCATTGAGGATGGCAATTGATCCCGTCCTTCAGAAAGAAGAGTCACAAGGTGATTTCACCAACGTTCAGCTGGCTGAAGAAGATCTTACAAATGAGCCCCAGCGTGTGGACTGGGAAGTCGAACAAATTGACGGCTGGTATGAATCCAAAGTCAGCAAAACGGCATGGGTTTATAAAGATGACAATGGTGAAATAGTGGCACTTTCCCCAATTTGTAAGCACCTTGGCTGTGTTGTTTCATGGGAAGGCAGTGATGATTATCCAAATCAATTTTACTGCCCATGTCATGACGGACGCTATTATAAAGATGGCGAGAATGTCCCGGGTACGCCGCCAACTGCAGGACTCGATATTTATGAACACAAAGTTGAAAACGGAATGCTGTACCTTGGTAAAGCACAACTGAGAGAGGAGTTGTAAGGGTTAATGCTGCAAAAGATATATGACTGGATAGACGAGCGTGCCGATATTACACCAATTTGGCGTGATATTGCAGACCACGAAGTTCCTGAACATGTTAATCCGGCCCATCATTTCTCCGCATTTGTATATTGTTTCGGTGGATTGACATTTTTCGTAGTGGTTATTCAAATACTGTCCGGTATGTTTTTGACCATGTATTATGTTCCGGATATTGAAAATGCATGGCGATCAGTTTATTACCTGCAGACTGAAGTCGCACATGGTCAAATTGTACGCGGTATGCATCACTGGGGAGCCAGTGTTGTGATTGTGATGTTATTACTACATACATTGCGCGTGTTTTTTCAGGGCGCTTATAAAAAACCGCGTGAACTTAACTGGATAGTCGGCGTACTTTTATTCTTCTCCATTTTAGGCTTGGGTTTCACAGGCTATCTGCTGCCGTGGGACAATAAAGCATACTTTGCCACAGAAGTTGGGTTGAATATAGCAGAGGATGTTCCAATTATTGGCGAAGATATAAAAACATTACTGGCGGGTGATGAAGAAATTGTCGGCGCACAGACTTTGGCAAGGTTCTTTGCAATCCATGTTTTCTTCCTTCCTGCTGTTCTGTTCGCATTATTGGGCGTACACTTTATATTGATCCGCAGACAGGGAATATCCGGACCACTATAAATAGAGGAGGTTAAGCTGTGCATAAGGGTAAGGGAATGAAGTTCGTCGGGGATTCCCGAATCTCCGCGGAACAAAAACCGAATATACCAAAAGATTACTCAGAATATCCCGGCAGGACAGAAGCATTTTGGCCCAATTTCCTGTTAAAAGAGTGGCTGGCAGGGTCTGTGTTTTTAGTAGGTTTTTTAACGCTGACATTAGCACACCCGGCCCCGCTCGAAGGTATGGCAGATCCGACTAATTCAGGATATATACCTTTGCCGGACTGGTACTTCTTATTCTTATATGAATTGTTAAAGTACAACTTTGCAAGTGGACCATACATCTTATTTGGTATCATTATTATCCCCGGACTGGCTTTCGGTGGATTGCTGCTGGCTCCCTTCCTGGATAAGGGACCAGGCAGACGGCCGCACCAGCGCCCGGTTTCAGTGGGCATGATGCTTCTGGCACTGACATCAGTCATTTGGCTGACCTATCAATCCGCTTCAGGAGTGAATTGGGAGCAGCGTGCTGAAGCTAATAAACCGGTACCACCATCCGAACAGGCTGATATCGATAAAGACTCAGAAGGTTATAAAGTATTTGAAAATAACTGTATGAGCTGTCACGGTGAAGACCTTCAGGGAGGGGCCGCGGCTCCTCCGCTTACTGGCATTGACCGTTCTAAAAAAGAAATTAAAGATATTGCCAAAAACGGTATCGGTTCGATGCCACCGGATCAATTTTCAGGTTCTGACAAAGAATTAGATAAACTTGCTGAATTTATTGTTTCGGTGAACGAAGATCAATAATCTGATTTAAAAAACACCTTTGCCAAACAGAATTGGCGAGGGTGTTTTTAATATGGTGAAGGGGTTTTGTAATGATTAAGTACATACTTCTTGATAAACGGTTCTTGTTCCTTCTGTTTATCATTAACTTATTCGGCACTGCTTATGGTTATTACTGGTACCGATATCAGTTATCCGAAACACCCGATATATTCTTATTGTTTGTTCCCGACAGTCCCACTGCAAGTTTATTTTTTACGATTGTTTTGTTATTTTTTTTGTTTAAAAAAAACCTACCCTACGTTGAGGCACTTGCATTAATCACATTATTTAAATATGGTGTCTGGGCCGTTGTCATGAATCTGCTCACATTAGTGATAGAAGGATCACTGGGTTTTGCCGGCTATATGCTTATGTTTTCACATGGGGCCATGGCCGTTCAAGGGTTATTGTACGCTCCTTTTTATACGATTAAACTCAGACATATCATGTTTGCAGCCATATGGACATTGCATAATGATGTCATTGATTATGTGTTTGATCAAATGCCTATATACGCATCGTTGATAGAATATATGAAGGAAATTGGTTATTTTACATTTTGGCTGAGTATTCTATCGATAGGGATAGCATACGCCCTGACCATTAGGCCGAAAAATTCGCTTTCGTAACCAGTTATATCATGGAACAGCCACACATACATTAATTGTGAAGAAGTTATGCGAGGTGACCTCCATGAAATACAAGAAGTGTTTGCTGTTTTTCATGATTGGAATATACATTTACACACTTCTGTCAATACCGGCCATTGCCTCAGCGCAGCACCCCTTGATATTTACAGCAAATAATACTTCCGGCATGACCATGACCCCTTTTTACTGGGTAGTGGGAATTGTTGGCGGATCCATCGCCATTACATTATCTTACGTCAGCTGGAGAAAATACAAGGGCGAAAAGAAAAAACAAACAGATGATGATCCAAATAATTGACTATCAGCTAATTTTTGACTAAAATTGACCTTATAAAGTATAGTTTAAAAAATACACAAAATAACGATGGAGGAATGAACATGCTTGGTGGTCTTGGCGGATATATCATTTATATTGCGCTTTTGATGATTATCCCTCTATGGGCACAATCCAAAGTAAAAAACACGTATAAAAAATATTCCAAAAAAGCAACATCATCCGGTATGACCGGTGCTGAAGTGGCGCGGAAAATCCTTAACGATAATGGGATTTATGACGTAGAGGTTCGTGAAACGAAAGGTTTCTTGTCAGACCATTATCATCCAAAAAAGAAGACGGTCAATCTATCTTCAGATAACTTCCATGGACAATCGATGTCGTCATCTGCCATTGCAGCACACGAAGTAGGGCATGCCATACAGGATGCACAGGACTACGCATTTTTACGTTTCAGATCTTCACTGGCTCCCGCAGCGGCAAAAGGATCGAATATGGCGATTTTCCTGATAATCGCAGGTGTCATTTTTAGCCAAGGTTTATTATTGCTTGGAATCATATTCTTCTCAGCGGCTGTACTATTCCAGTTAGTCACGTTGCCGGTTGAATTTGATGCCTCCAACAGGGCGATGGCTCAGCTTGTGTCAACGGGGGTTATCCGCAATAACGAAGAACGCGAAACGAAAAAGGTTTTGAATGCTGCCGCATTGACATACGTTGCTGCCGCATTGGTCGCCGTCGCCGAGCTAATCCGGTTTATTTTAATTTACGCTGCCGGTGAATAAACAATATATTGAAGGGGTGACTGTGGTTAGTCATCCCTTTAATATTTGAATAAACATTACTCTATCGGATTTTTATTTTCATCCAATGTGAACCCTTCACCTACAACATCGTGTACCGAGGTCATGGCGACAAATGCATGAGGGTCAATCTCATTTACAATATTCTTCAGCCGGACAATTTCATTTCTGCCTACAATACAGTAAAGCACATCCCGCTTTTCACCGGTAAAACTCCCTCGGCCGTCCAATACCGTTACACCTCGGTCCATTTCTTTATTGATGGCACCCGCAATATATTCACTTTGACCAGAGATGATTGTTGCACCGCGCGCTGTATAGGCACCTTCTTGGATGAAATCAATCACTCTTGCTCCAATATAAACGGCTAAGAGTGTATACATGCCTTGCACCATGTCAAGATAAGCAGCTATGGATGTTGCGATAACAAAAAAGTCAAATAGAAACATCGTTCTGCCCATACTCCAGCCGACGTACTTATTGACAATCCTTGCAATAATATCAACACCGCCGGTTGTGCCGCCATAACGAAAAATAATACCCAAACCTATACCGATAAATACACCAGCAAAAAGGGAAGCTAGCGTCATATCCGATTGCAGATCAATTGCTATCGGATTAATTTGAAATATAGCCAGAAACAATGATACAGCCAGCGTCCCAATGATTGTGTAAATGAATGTATTGCGCCCGAGAAATTTCCACCCGATGAAAAAGACAGGAACATTAAGTACAATGTTGGAGACGGCCGGATCCCATTCCCATAAAAAATACAAAAGTAAGGTTATACCGGTAAAGCCACCTTCACCAAGATTATTTTGCATATTAAAATGGACAATCCCAAATGAAAAAATAGCGGAACCAAATAAAATAAATACAATATTTTTAAGTTTTAAACCAAATATCATCAATTGACCTCCCAATCGATCCGAATAGATGCTTTTTCCATTATAGACAATTAATCTGCAAAGTCAAAAGTCCAATGATTTGTCAAAATAATCCCTTTTAGCTAACATAAAAAGAGATTAAATTTATACAGAGAGGGATTATATGACAACTGATCATCCGCAATACACGACTGAAGAAATCCAAAAAAGAGTGGACGCCTATATTTCACAGTTTAAAGAAGGATATTTCTCACCCCTAAGTCTGATGGCCAGACTTAGTGAGGAAACGGGTGAACTCGCTCGTGAAATCAATCATTACTACGGCGAAAAACCTAAGAAAAGCACAGAGAAAGAAAAAACCGTAGAAGAAGAGCTTGGCGATGTCATGTTTGTTTTAACGTGTTTTGCTAACGCGCTGGATATTAATTTATCCGAAGCTTTTGCGCGTTCAATCAGTAAAATCGAAACCCGGGACAGCGATCGTTGGACACACAAATAAAAGAGATGTAAAAATAATCATGACAATAGGAGGCCCAAACAATGCAAATTAAGATCATAATAGCCGGACCACGCGGGAAGATGGGGTCAGAAGCTGTTCGAATGGTAAATAATGAAGACACATTTGACCTTGTTGCTTGTATCGACCGTAAAAATGGAGGTAAAGCATTAAAAGATATTGAATCACTTCCTGCATTAGATATTCCAATATATGAGGATCCGGAACAATGTTTTCAGGAAACGGATGCCGATGTGTTTATCGATTTAACAACTCCGGATGTTGGATTTGAACATACTAAGCTTTCTCTTTTATATGACATACGCCCGGTAGTGGGAACTTCAGGCTTCACCCAAGAACAAATTGAGGCATTGGCAGATTTATCGACCACCCATGGTACCGGCTGCCTTATAGCTCCTAATTTTGCAATAGGAGCCGTTCTGATGATGCAATTCGCCAAAACGGCCGCCAAATATTTACCGGATGTGGAAATCATTGAGAAACATCATGATCAAAAACTGGATGCGCCTTCCGGTACGGCAGTCAAAACTGCAAATATGATACAGGAAACGCGCCAATCCAAACAGCAGGGCCATCCCGATGAGAAAGAGACTCTTAACGGTGCACGTGGAGCTGAAACAGATGGCATTCATATTCACAGCTTACGGTTGCCAGGTTTAATAGCGCATCAGGAAGTACTGTTTGGGGGTCCTGGCCAAACATTGACAGTTAAGCATGACTCATACAATCGTGCATCGTTTATGGAAGGTGTTAAACTATCTGTCAATAAAGTGATGGAATCAGATAAACTCATCTATGGACTGGAAAATATTCTTGAATAGGCGGAGATATTGATGAATATCGCATTGATAGCGCACGATAAAAAAAAGCAGGATATCATAAACTTTACGGTTGCATACAAACATGTCCTGAAAAATCACCAGCTGTTTGCAACAGGGACTACCGGCAAAAAAATTGCGGATGGAGCCGGGCTAACGGTTCACCGCTTTCAGTCCGGTCCACTCGGTGGTGATCAACAAATCGGTGCCAAAATAGCCAACAATGAAATGGATGCCATTATCTTTTTCAGGGATCCGTTGACTGCACAACCACATGAACCAGATGTCAGTGCTTTAATGCGGTTGAGCGATGTACATTTGATTCCGTTGGCAACCAACCCCGCAGCTGCTGAAATAATGATTCAGGCACTATCCAGAGGTGATTTTGAGTGGCGGCAAATTATAAAACAAAATCAGCAAGAAGGTAAGAGAACATGAAAAAAATCGGTATAACGTGCTATCCAACAGTCGGAGGTTCGGGAGTAATCGCCACAGAGCTTGGCATACTGATGGCTGAACAGGGACATGAAATTCACTTTATAACCTCGAGTCTTCCATTTAGGCTAAACCAGGTTCACCCTAACATTTATTATCACGAGGTTGAGCTTAATCATTATCCTGTTTTTCAATATCCGCCATTTGACCTGGCACTTGCTAACAAGATGGCAGAAGTCATTGATCAAGAACAGCTCGATATTCTTCATGTCCATTATGCCATGCCGCATGCTATCTGTGCTATACTGGCTAAAGACATCGCGAAACGTGATGTGAAAATTGTTACAACCTTACATGGGACTGATATCACAGTTCTGGGAATTGACCATTCATTAAAAAAAATGATCCGCCATGGTATCGAACAATCTGATGCTGTTACGGCAGTATCCAACAGCCTGGTTAAACAGACCCATGAAGTCGTTGGTGCCAGTAAGGACATTCAGGTTATATATAATTTTGTAAATGAAGCGGATTATATAAAAAATAATGACACATCCATCCGGGAACAGTACGGTATCAATCCGAACGATAAAGTGATTATCCATATTTCGAATTTCCGCAAAGTAAAACGGGTGCAGGATGTAATTGCTACTTTCCGGCAAATTCAGGAAAAAATGAATGCAAAACTGCTTTTAGTTGGGGATGGTCCAGAGTATTCCGAAATGCATCAACTTGTTGAAAAAATGGGGTTAGCTGAAAATGTATTGTTTTTAGGCAAACAAAAAAATGTCGGTGATTTATTATCGATCTCGGACTTAAAATTGCTCATGTCTGAAAAGGAAAGTTTCGGCCTTGTCCTGTTAGAAGCTATGTCATGCGAGGTACCTTGTATTGGTACAAATATTGGTGGTATCCCTGAAGTAATTGAACACAATGAAACGGGGTTTATCGTCGAACTGGGGGATATTGACCAAGCCTCAGCATATGCTATTGATTTGTTGCAAAATGACTCACTGCTAAAACAATTTTCCGTTAATGCTTTAAAACATGCAAGAAATGTTTTCTATTCACAGGACATTGTGCAGCAATATATCGATTTATATGACCAACTGATGACGAATTCATATTAAAGATGGTGATGTCGGTGCGATTTACCAAACAGTTCAGACAAGCAATCGGGGTTTTAAAACGAATCGAATCATATGGTTACGACGCCTATTTTGTGGGCGGATGTATTCGCGATCTCTTGCTGCACCGGCATATAGAAGATATCGATATTGCCACATCCGCGCGTCCGGAGGTCATTCAGGAAATGTTCAATAAGGTCATTCCGGTAGGCCTGAGTCACGGGACGGTCATCGTTCGGTACGACCATCAATCATATGAAGTAACAACATTTCGGGTGGACGCTGACTACTCCGATCAGCGGCATCCTGACTCAGTTCATTTCGTTAAAACGATTGATCAGGACTTAAAGCGCCGTGATTTTACAATCAATGCTTTGGCAATGGACAAAACAGGTTGCTTAATCGATTTGTTTGATGGGGAGAAGGACATTCAAAAAAGGATTATACGTACAGTTGGAAACGGCTATGACCGCTTTGCCGAGGATCCTCTGCGCATCATGCGTGCCCTCCGTTTTTCAAGCCAGCTGGGATTCTCGCTGGAGGAGCACACATTAAAGGCAATGCAATTCGTTATAAGTGAATTGAATGCAATAGCAGTGGAACGCATCTTACAGGAAACAGCGAAATTCTTTGCAGGACCATACATTAAAACTGGCATGGATTTTTTCAAATGGCTGCACTTAGAGAAGCATTTGCCTGTTTTTAAAGATAATCCGGCTATCATCAACCGACTGCCGGCTCATCTCAAACCATTGCAATCTTTTGGCGCGGTTATTGCTATGCTGCATGTTGCTGTACCAGCCATATCCATTGATACATGGGTGAAACAATGGAAATGTTCTAATAAAATCAAAAATGAAGCAGAATCTTTTAATGAGGCACTGTACCATTATCAATGCAGCGGATTGAGTCCATGGCTCATATATAAACTGCATACAACCGGTCACAGTGATTTCACCTTATTGGTGAATATGCTGTTTGATGACCACTTATCTGAGCAAACGGTTCATAATATGGCTCATCATCTGCCAATTCATTCCATGCATGACTTGGCGATTAACGGAACAGATCTAAGGCGACTTTTTCCGCAACGACAGCCCGGGCCATGGATAGCTAATACATTGAAGCAAGTAGAAAAGCGGGTGGTCACTGGCCATCTCAGCAATGATAAGAATGCGTTAAAGGAATGGGTAAAATGGTATCGACACGCTACCGGCTAATTGAACTTCTGGAAACAACTGATCATCAATATGTCTCAGGACAGTTTCTTTCTGAAAAATTGAATATATCCCGCAGTGCAATATGGAAACATATGAAGGAATTGGAAAAGGACGGATATGAAATTGAGGGCATTCGACGAAGAGGTTACAGAATTGCCAAGTTCCCGGACAAAGTGAGTGCCAACACATTACGCTGGGGGTTGCAGACAAATTGGCTGGGAAGAAATATCATTCATAAGATAACAACACATTCGACACAGCAAGTAGCCCACCAGGCTGCACAGGAAAACGCCGAACATGGAACAATTGTCATTGCCGATGAACAGACTGAAGGGAAAGGACGGATGACGCATCAGTGGCATTCGACCAAAAATAAGGGCATCTGGATGAGCATGATACTGCGCCCGTCGATTCCCCCTGCCGCGGCCCCGCAGCTGACATTGCTGACGGCCACCGTTCTGGCGGATGTTATTGCAACATACACAACGGCCGAGCCCAAAATTAAATGGCCAAACGATCTATTAATACAAGATAAAAAAACAGCTGGCATTTTGACTGAAATGCAAGCTGAACAGGATCGAATCCAATATATCGTGGTAGGCCTTGGGATAAACGTCAGTCAATCATATAATGACTTCCCCGACGAACTCAGCAATAAGGCAACGTCACTTAAATTGGAAACAGGTGAGGAACAGAAAATCGTACAAATCATACAGCAAATCTTAATGTATTTTGAGAGAGCTTATGATATGTTTATCCAAGATGGCTTTACCAATGTGAAATATAAATGGGAATCATATGGATATAAAATCGGAGAAGCAATCCGGATTCGGACAAATGGGGAAACGCTGGATGCGATTTTCACCGGTATTGCTGAAGATGGTGCACTGCTTGTCCGGAATGAAATTAACGAACTTCGCAAAATTTATTCCGGCGAAATAGAATGGTTCCGGAAATAAATTAATCGTTTCTAAATTTCATTGTAATAGTGCGTGTTCAAAAAGGAGGATAAAAAGGACCAAGAAGTTCGAGGCGGCGCAGTTTCGAGCAGCGGAGAAACAAGCCAACGAAGAAATTCAAAGTGTCATTTTTACCGGACTTTTTGAACAACCTCTAATACGTTTAATTGAGAGTAAGGTGGCTTTATGAATGAAAGGTTTGTTGTTGTCGACCTCGAAACAACAGGACATTCACCGGCAAATTCTGATAAAATTATCGAAATTGGAATCGTCGTAATCGAAAATGATAACATTGTCGACGAATTTTCCACATTTTTTAACCCAAACAAACCAATTCCAGCTTTTGTAACTAATTTGACAGGCATAACGGATGCAGAGGTTCAGAATGCCCCGCTATTTCAGGACAAAGCAGCCAAAATAACAGCCTTGTTCGAAAATAGTTATCTTGTGGCACATAATGTACCGTTTGACTTAGGGTTTTTGAATGGTGAACTATACACGAGCGGTTTTTCAGAACTGCGTAATCCGGCATTGGATACAGTAGAACTTGCCCGTATTCTTTATCCCCAAGCCCCGGGTTTTAAATTGGGACAGTTGGCGGATTATTTTCAGATTACACATGGTGAACCACATCGTGCATTAGCAGATGCGCATATGACTGCAAAATTACTCTTAACCTTAATGCAAAAACTCAGGCAACTTCCTTATGAAACCATTGCTCACATGCTTAAGCTGGAAAAGGGCATGAAATCAGATTTGAATACCATACTGTCCGAACAGTACCAAGCGCTTGCTTTCTCAAGTGATGAACATGAATATATGGATATATATCGGGGATTGGCTATCAAAAAAACAACTGATATCAAACCGGAAAGACAGGACTTTCATTCCTTTTTTGGTAGCTTTCTTGATGAAATATATGAGGCCGGCGGTGCCATGGAACAGCATATGTCCAAGTATGAAAAACGCAGTGGGCAACGGGAAATGTCCGAAACAGTATTCGATGCCTTTAAGACGAAAAAACATGCGCTTATTGAAGCAGAAACCGGCACAGGGAAAACATTAGCTTACTTACTGCCGGCGGTTTATGAAGCGATAACCCAAAATAAAAAAATCGTGATCAGCACATATACCACACAATTGCAGTCACAATTGCTGGATAATGAAATTCCATTAATCCACCAACTTGTATCCCTGCCGTTTCGTGTAGCACTCTTGAAAGGCAAACAACACTATATAAGCCTGGAAAAATTTGAACGTGCACTGGCTTCTGAACGGACAGAAAATTACGATGTCACATTGACAAAAGCCATGTTGCTCGTCTGGTTGACAGAAACTGAAACAGGGGATATAGATGAGATTCAACTTCCATCGAATGGTTATATATTCTATAAACAGATTTCCACGGAGAAGGAAGGTGCTATCGATCCATCATCGCCATGGTTTTCGCGGTCATATTATCAACGAGCCCGCAGGAAAGCACAACAGGCAGATATTCTGATCACGAATCATGCCTTGTTATGTACGGATATGTTTAATAATTATCAGTTACTGCCATCTTATGACAAAGCAATTATTGATGAAGCACATCATTTGGAAGAAACAGCCTCCAAACATTACGGTTTAACATTGCATTACGTTCAGGTACAAAACACGCTGTCTCAGATAGGGAGTACAGACCAAGACGACTGGCTCGGAAAATTGCTTATGAATACCCCCCTTAGCGATGATAACGTTTTTTCAAGTGAGGGCTGGGATAATATTTTCGGGAATACTAAATATGAAGTCGATGATCTATTTCGCACACTGTTTCAATATGTTATTGATCAGAGACAAAAAGATAAATCCCTGAGTGATACCGGCAGAATACAGTATCGTTTTGACGATGAAAATGAAGATCCTGAAAAATGGGGTGTCATAAAGGAAATAGTAAGCAGGCTAACCTTTTATCTGCGTGATCTGATTCATTTGCTTTCGTCATTAAAACAAGAGCTCGAATCCAATGAAATACGGGAAAATCACTATTTGGAAGACTTGAATATGCACACAGAGGCACTCCAATCAATTATCGACCGGATGGAACAGCTGTTTTTAACGAAAAGTGAACACGCTGAGGTGAAATGGATAGAAATGGAGGCATATGGTGCCAGAAATGCTGTGTATCTGTATAGTGAACCGACAGATATTTCGACTTTATTGGCAAACGACTTTTTCACCCAAAAAGAAAGTGTTGTATTGACCAGTGCGACACTGTCAATCCGGAATACATTTTCATTCATTCAGCAAAGACTCGGGCTGACACCGGAAAATGTCATGACGACAAAAGTAAACTCACCGTTTTCCTATCAAAATCAGGTGCAGTTGATGATACCGGATGACTTCCCCGATATTAGGCACAGTTCATTGGATGAATTCGTAGCCGCTGTTTGCGATGCCATTATATCGCTGGCACAAATTACAGATGGCAGAATGCTTGTCTTATTCACCTCATATGACATGCTCAGAAAGGCTTACTATCTCTTGAGGGAGACGATTGATACAAGCCTGTTTATGTTGATCGCTCAAGGAATATCAAGCGGTAGCAGATCAAGATTAAAAAAGAATTTCCAAACATTCAGCCAATCCATTCTGTTGGGAACAAGCTCCTTCTGGGAAGGCGTCGATATCCCCGGCGAGGATTTATCATGTCTTATGATTGTACGGCTGCCATTTCAGCCGCCGAATCATCCCGTATATGAAGCAAAGTCAAATCTGTTAAAGAATGAAGGCAAAAATCCTTTTTTTGAATTAGCCTTACCAAATGCTGTTATCCGATTCAAACAGGGATTCGGCAGGCTCATCCGTTCTGCAAATGATCGCGGTGTTGTGTTCGTATGCGATGCACGTGTTATGAAAGCGCGATATGGGAAATATTTCACGGAATCAATCCCAGCTGTCCCAATTACACATGATTCAACATACACACTCATGAAAAAAGTACAGGAATGGTTTTAATGAAAAAATACTGATGCACCTGCTGATGCACCAGTATCTCAAGGGTATGGGGCAGGAAAAATTTTGTTGAAATAAATAACACATTTGCCGCAATGCTTGTTATACTATATAATATGCTTTGCTGAATTTATTTTCAACGTTACTTATAGTGTTAGCATTGTCAGAGGCAATATAAGTAGCAAAATATGATAAAACAGACAGCATTATCATTAAACAACAATTTTTAAAGCAGGATTTTATCATTAACAGGATGAGATAAAATGAGGGAGAAACGTTTTTTACATGTGACGATACCCGGATGGCTGAAATGGGTATTGGGTATTGTCATTTTTCTAATTGCCGCTTGTCTTGCTTTCGGAATTTATTTATACCAGGTTGTCGAGGACAACCGCACAGCAAATTTTGAAGACGTTAAAACACAAGTGATTGAGCAAACTGAATTAAACTCCATAAGCAAAATTGAGCGGTTTCATGGGGAAAATGCCTATTACACAGTTTATGGCGAAACCGAAAACAACAGCGATATGATTATTTTTTACCCATTCAACGGGAATACATCAAATATAATTCGTATTAACCAATCCGAAATCATTTCTGAACAGAAAATCAGGAATGATTGGTACAACCGGTGTTACGATTGCACACTATCTGATATTAAACCGGGTGTTATTTCGAATGATGGTGATCAGCCTGTATGGGAATTGACTTACAAAAATAACAAAAATCAGTATGTGATGGAATATTTATCGTTACAGGATGGATCAACTATTGAAGTAGTTCGGTTCAATCAGTTATTCGATTAGGAAGGTGATGAAAATGGAACTGGCAAATCGCGTAAAATCATTAACGCCCTCATCGACATTGGCGATTACTGCAAAAGCAAAGGAGCTAAAAAGCCAAGGATATGATGTCATCGGTCTTGGAGCAGGAGAACCTGACTTCAATACGCCGGGCTATATACTAAAGGCTGCCGAATATGCAATGCTAAAAGGATTTACCAAATATACACCGTCCGGTGGTATAACGGAGCTGAAGCAGGCAATAGCCGCTAAATTCAGCCGTGATAATGGACTTACTTATTCAAGCGAAGAAATCATTGTGACAACAGGCGCAAAACATGCTTTATATTCACTTTTTCAAGTTCTCTTGAACAAAGAAGACGAAGTAATTGTGCCTGCTCCATATTGGGTCAGTTATCCTGAACAGATTAAACTCGCTGAGGGAAAACCTATATTTATTAATGCAATGGAAGAAAATGAATTCAAAATAACACCGGATCAACTTGAAGCCGCTATAACGCCAAAAACAAAAGCAGTGATTATTAATTCACCAAGCAATCCGACCGGTATGATGTATAATCATGAAGAATTGAGAAAACTTGGTGAAATCTGCTTGAAACATGATGTTTTAATTGTGTCAGATGAAATTTATGAGAAATTAATCTATACAAATGATAAGCATGTGTCGATGGCTGAAATTTCCGATCAACTAAAAGATCACACTATTATTATTAATGGCGTGTCCAAATCACATTCAATGACAGGATGGAGAATAGGGTATGCTGCAGGTTCAACCGAAATTATTCAGCCGATGACCAACCTGGCGTCCCATTCAACATCCAATCCAACGTCAATTGCCCAGCATGCAGCGTTAGCAGCATATAATACTGACGAAGACCCAAACGCTGACATGCGAGAGATATTCAGTAAACGTCTTGAATTATTATATGAATTGTTAACAGACATACCAGGCATTTCACTCATCAAACCTAAAGGGGCTTTTTATGTGTTCCCAAATGTATGGGAAGCTGCCACCCAAAATGGCTTTAATACTGTTGATGACTGGGTTGAAGCATTGCTTGAGGAAGAAAAGGTTGCTTTAGTGCCGGGGTCAGGTTTTGGATCACCGTCAAATGTCCGATTATCATATGCTGTATCGGCTGATTCGCTAAAAGAAGCCGCAAAACGAATCAAACGTTTTGTTATAAACCATCAATCGTAGCTATGGAGGGTCTATTTTGAAAACAACAATTTCGCAAGTACCGGCATATGAAGGTCAGGAAGTGACCATTGGTGCATGGCTTGCCAATAAGCGGTCAAGCGGTAAAATCGCCTTTCTGCAATTAAGGGACGGCACTGGGTTTATTCAAGGGATTGTCGCCAAAAATGATGTAACAGAGGACATCTTTCAGCTTGCAAAAAATATGACTCAAGAATCTTCAATGTACATTTCCGGAAAAATTGTCGAAGATACCAGGTCTCCTTTTGGCTATGAAATGCAGGTAAATACCATCGAGCTTATCCAGGAAGCAGTGGATTATCCAATAACCCCAAAGGAACACGGCACAGAATTTCTGATGGATCACCGTCATTTATGGCTTCGTTCAAGCCGTCAGCATGCCATTATGAAAGTCAGGAATGAAATTATTCGGGCAACATATCAGTTTTACAATGATCAAGGGTATGTAAAAATCGATCCGCCCATATTAACCGGTTCATCGGCGGAGGGTACAACTGAACTCTTCCATACACAGTACTTTGATGAAGAAGCTTATCTATCCCAGAGCGGTCAATTGTATATGGAAGCAGCTGCCATGGCTTTCGGTAAAGTTTTCTCATTTGGTCCGACATTCCGGGCCGAAAAGTCAAAAACACGCAGACATTTGATTGAATTTTGGATGATTGAACCGGAAATGGCTTTTATTAACCACGAAGAAAGTCTGGAAATTCAGGAACAATATGTCAGCTTTGTTGTGCAATCTGTTTTGGAAAATTGTAAACTTGAACTCAACACACTCGAAAGAGATACATCAAAACTGGAGACTATCAAGGCACCTTTTCCCAGGATCAGCTATGATGATGCCATTAACTTATTAAAAGACAAAGGGTTCACCGATATTGAATGGGGAGAAGATTTTGGTGCCCCGCACGAAACGGCCATAGCTGAAAGTTTTGAGAAGCCTGTTTTCATCACACATTATCCGGCTGATATAAAAGCATTTTACATGAAGCCAGATCCTGAACGGCCTGGCGTTGTGCTCTGTGCGGATCTTATTGCACCGGAAGGTTATGGCGAGGTTATCGGCGGCTCACAGCGTATTGATGACCCTAAACTTATGGAAAAACGTTATGACGAACATAATCTAACCGGCCCTGCCTACAAATGGTATCTTGAATTGCGCCATTATGGCAGTGTTCCGCACTCAGGTTTTGGGTTGGGTCTCGAGCGGACGGTTGCCTGGATAGCCGGAGTGGACCACGTTCGTGAAACCATTCCATTTCCCAGACTGCTTAATCGTCTGTATCCGTGATATAAGCTATTTTTGTTATTATCCCTTGCCTAAAGTGCAAGGGATTTTAACATCTGTTTCCGTCTGAAACATGCTATACTTAGAAATGAGGTATCCATTTATGACACGATTCATTTCATTCCAGGATATTTTATTAAATCAGGTGCAGGTACCTGTTCAATTACTCGATAATTACAAACAAATGGGACTTAATGAACAGGAAGTTATGATTATTTTGCAACTGCTTCGTTTTTTGCAGGAAAATAATGATTTCCCGACACCAAGTGACCTGGCCAGCCATTTGACAATTAGCGAGAAGGACTGTGCCAATGTTCTGCGCAGTCTGATTCAACGGGACTTCTTATCGATCGAACAACTAACAAACGCATCAGATCAGATCACCGAGTCCTACAGTCTTAATCCGCTTTGGAAAAAACTATTTTCAGAAGTTACAGAAGACCAGAGCGAAAATGACGGCACACTTTTTATATTGTTCGAACAGGAATTCGGCAGACCGCTGTCACCTTTTGAAATTGAGATGATCAATTCCTGGCTGGACGAAGATAAACTTACGCCACCCCTCATAAAAGCGGCATTAAGGGAATCTGTTCTCATGGGCAAGCTTAATTTTAAATATATTGACCGCATTCTCCGCGAATGGCAAAAGAAGGGAATTCATACCGTTGAACAGGCCCGCGAAGCAAGTAAAGCTTTCCATGAAAATCAGACATCCAATCAAGGGGCTGCTCCTGAAAAACGGGATACATCGATTTATTACAACTGGCTGGAGGAGGAATAGTAGATGCTTAACAAATCACAGGTTCACTATTGCCTGAATGTCATGAAGGAAATGTATCCCAAAGCAAAGTGTGAATTGAACCATGAAAACCCCTTTGAACTTGTTATTGCTGTTTTATTATCCGCACAGTGTACAGATGACTTAGTCAATAAAGTCACGGCCTCATTATTCAAAAAATATCAGACACCCGAGGATTTTTTAGCTGTGCCACTTGAAGAACTGCAGCAGGACATCAGATCAATCGGGCTTTATCGGAACAAAGCAAAAAACATACGGAAACTCTGTCAAATGCTGATTGATGATTATGACGGGGAAGTACCTAAGACGAAACAGGAACTGATGAAACTGGCTGGTGTAGGTCGAAAAACCGCCAATGTTGTCGCATCAGTTGCATTCAGAGAACCTGCAATTGCTGTTGATACACATGTTGAACGTGTGGCTAAGCGATTGGCGATTTGCCGTTGGAAAGATTCCGTTTTTGAAGTAGAACAAACCTTGATGAGAAAAGTGCCTAAAGATGAATGGGCCGATACACACCATCGGATGATTTTTTTTGGAAGGTATCATTGCAAGGCTAGAAATCCACAATGTCCGGAATGTCCGTTACTGGATTTATGCCGGGAAGGGCAAAAGCGTATGAAAAAAGCAACTGTAGATGAAAAAAAATAAAGTGATTTAAAAAGAGACAGTCTCCTAAAGCAGGATGACTGCCTCTTCATTATTGGTTGTGTGGCTAGGAGGCTGGGACACAATTAGTTTTATTAAGGAAAAATCCGAACGAGTTAGAGCGTATACACCACACCGCTACGGAAATTATACTTCGTTTTCCACGGGCGGCTGGTGAGCCTCCTCGTGCTTCGCACTGTGGGGTCACCGAGGCCTTCCCTCCCGTAGGAGTCTGCGTATATTTCCTAAGCTAAAACGGAGTATCGTTCTTCTTTAGTATTGTACACCTTAGTTATGTCCCGTCTGTCCAGCTTTACTGATTGCTGTTTCCGTTACTTTCTTCTCTATTTTCACCTTCGCCATTCTCATTATTGTTGCTAGTATTACTGTTTTCCTCGTTATTCTCATTGTTGTCGCTACCATTGTCGTTCCCTTCGTTACTTCCATTGTTGCTGTTTTCTTCGCTATTTTCATTGGTGCCGTTATTGTTGTTATCTTCGCCGGCGCCGCCATCTTCAGATCCGGAATTATTTTCGCCGGGAATTGTCACTTGAGTACTTGATTGGTCTCCTTTTACACCCTCATTAGCACCGTCTTTGCCAATTGGCGTAACAGCTATTGAATAGGTTTGACCTGGCTGAACACCCTCACCTTCAATAACGATTCCCGCTGAATCGACCGTTTGTGTCTGAAGCTGGCTGCCTCCTTTAGAAACAGCTACTTCAAATTGGGCCGGCGGACCGTCGTACTGCCAGGAAACGTCTATCGTTGATCCGGATGGCGTAGCACTGAGACCGCTGACTGCCGGAATGTTCTCTTCGTTGTTTTCGTCTTCCTTCTCCTCGTCATCTCCATCTTCACCATCACCCGGAACTTGAACAGTAGTTGTCGCAGGTTCACTGGTGTTTGAATCCGTCTTAGCAACAACCTGAATGTCATAAGTTGTATCTGGTTCTACATTGGAAATTTCCATTGATGTTTCGTCAGTCGACGAAAGACCCTGCATTTGACCGTCATCAACACTTGCACTCACCTCGAAGGAAACATCTTCATCTGATTCATAATCCCATTCGACTTGGATTGCATTTGAGCTTTCATCATAACTTGCCTCCAGTCCATTAACCGGATCAAGCTGATCATAATGTTGTGAAGTCTTAGATGGTTCATTCCCCTTAACGAATAACTCGGTAACAATCTCAGATTCCGGTGTATAATCGCTTGGTAGTTTGGCAGGTCTTGAACCTTTTTCAACACCTATTTCCACAACTGAGTCAGGTTTCGTGAAATCTGCAGTCTCAACGTTCTTTGACAGTTCCGACATTGTGCTTTTATACAAGGTGTGCGGAATTTTGGTGTCCGGTAACGCTATGTTGTTGTTATTATAACCAGTCCACACCGAAATCGTGTAATTCGTCGTATAACCACTGAACCAGGAATCGGGCGAACCCTCGATACCTTCTCGCGTCGTCGTCCCGGTTTTTCCGGCATCTGGCAGTCCCGGGACATTCGCCTGGGCACCTGTCCCTTCTGAGATTGCGGTTTTCAGCATATCGCTTATCATGTATGCAGTCGATTCAGACATAGCTGCCTCAGACTCCGGTTTCAAATCAACCGTTCTGCCATTATCCGGAAATTCCACTTTTGTAACCGCGTACGGTTCATTATAAACACCGCCGTTCGCAAAAGCACGGTATGCTCCTGCAAGCTCAAGCGGATTAGTGCCTATATTGCCGCCAATCGCGTCAGTAAGCTTGATGTTACTGTCGCCAAATGAAATACCTAAGCCCTCCGCAAATTGTTTAGCATTACTGGCACCAACTTCATCAAACGTTTTGACTGCCGGTACGTTCAGGGACTGCTGCAGTGCATACCGCATCGAAACCCAGCCATAGTATTGGTTGGCCCATGTATTAATCTGTTTATCACTTCCCGCAATGTCATATGGACCGTCATCATTCAGCTGATGATATGTCGACCATTGTTTATTTTCGATTGCAGGTCCGTAATCGATAATCGGTTTGAAGGTTGAACCTGGCTGACGGCTGATATCTGTCGCATAATTAAAACCGTCGTTTTTAACCCCTCCACGGGCACCGCCGATTGCACGTATCGCTCCGGTTTCTGTATCCAGTACGGTCATACCGGCTTCCATATCTGCTTCATTGCCATCAGGACCAGTTACAGTCGCCGGATAATCGATGGGACTATCTTCTGCAAGTAGCGACTCAACATGATCCTGTGCATCGGTATCAATCGTTGTATGAATTTTTAATCCATCCGTATATATGTCAGCACCTTCAACTTTCTCTTCAACTTCCTTGCGCACCTGCTGCAGAAATGCCTGATACGGTGTCGGATCCGGAGTATCATCAGTCAGCAGGGAAGGGATGTCCACTTGTCTTGCTTCTTCCGCTTCGCTTTCTGTTATTTTCCCGTTATTAACCATAAGGCTTAAAACCGTGTTCATTCGATCTTTTGTCAATTCGGGATTTTTAAACGGATTATAACCGGATGGCCGCTGTGGTAACCCTGCGAGTATGGCAGCTTCAGGAAGTGTCAGCTCGCTCAGATCCGTTTTCCCGAAATAAAGTTCTGCTGCTTTACCTACGCCGTATGCCCGATTTCCATAATAAATTTTATTCAAATACATCTCGAGTATTTCTTTTTTGGAATATTGACGTTCCAATCCTAAAGCCAGCCACATCTCTTGAACCTTAATACTAATTTTCTTTTCCGGCGACAGGAATGACTGTTCAACCAGCTGCTGAGTGATCGTACTGGCGCCTTCAGAACCGAATCCATTCTTGATGTTGGCAACCAAAGCACCGCCAATCCTCCATACATCAATACCTGGATGTTCGAAAAACCGGGCGTCCTCGGTTGAAATAACAGCATCAATTAAAACCTGGGGCAGTTCCTCATACTCAATTTTGGTCCGTGTTTCACCAGCTCCCAAATCAGCGAATACTTCACCATCTTTATCATAAATTTTCGATGAAAAAGGTGTGTCCAATTTAGACGCATCAATATCAGGTGCTGTAGCAATATAATAAGTAAATAATACACCAACGCCAACGCCTATAGTCAGTATAAAGATTGCGGATATTAGTAAGATTTTTTTCCATAGCGGTTTTTTTGCAGCTTTTTTCTGCTTTCTTCGTGCTGAACGAGATTGGCCGTTTGTTGCCATAACTCTTTTTCCTCCAATCTAAAAATAAAGCTGATCAATAATAGCTAAATAGTTAACCCTTGCCTGGTAATGAAAAGGAATCCGGTAGCCCGTTTTTTCTATCGTTTCATGGGGGATTGATTTTCTCCCTCCGTTAACTTGCTTATTCCAATAAGATAGAAATATTTCAGACGGCATAAAATATGTTTCATTATAGACGGAAAACCGTAAAATAAAAAAACAAATTCCCCCGTGTTCCAGAACTCCTTTCATATGATTGATCTGATGTTCATGTATATTTGCCAGCGGAAACCTTGTTTTGTTTTTTGTTTCCTTTGCTTCAAAATCAATATATTTTGAGCGGTAAATACCATTATAATCAGTCGTGGAGGGTTGTTTGAAATAACCCTCTGTTATGACAGCGGCACTTCTTTTTGGATAGTGTACATTTACAATTTGTACCGGTGTCGGCTTTTTATGAATAATGGCCTTGTGAGTATTCCGATAAAAATCATTCGTGGCATTAATATCTTCTTCCAGCGTCATACCGCGGTTACCAAATCCCATAGCCCGGGATGCGCCGGATGCTCTTTGGGAGCTCCTGTTTTTTTGACCATTCGGATAACGCATTCTTCTTCCCCCCAGTATATTACAGTAGCATATCAAAAAATATGGAAATTGACTATAAAACCTATAAAAGTGAGGTTATGTCATGGATGCTCCACGGGGAAAACAAGGCTATACACATTATATTATATCTGAGCCAAAAGAGCACAATTTTGATAACGTTTCCCGGACAAAAACCTATCAAAACTTTTATGATCATACTTATCAGAATATTATTCGGAATGAATGGTTTAAAAAAGGGGGATAAAATGAAATCGGGCAATGGATATTTACCATTAGTCACACAAGTGTACAAAAGCGTCTCATGGAACACTGTGCATTTTAAAATATTTTCATGTAAAAGAGGCCGGGACAAAAGTGGTTTTATTAAGAAAAATCCGACCTAGTTAGAGCGTATAACCCGTTCCGGAAATAAACTCACTTAAGTGGAGGCTATTCTTTGTCCTTGGTATTGTATATCTTGGTTATGTCCCAACCCCTTTTACGTGATATCAAGTTGCGGGACGGTTTGGGCCGTCTAATTTTTTGTCACGGTTCTGATTTTCTTTTTCCCGGTGATGCTTCTTGGTTTTATGCTGGGATGGTTTTTTAGCCATTGATCATACCTCCTTTGTCATTAGCATGTCTGAATTGAGGCGAATATACACTTGTTTTGCTGTTATTCTTCTAGTTTTGTCGACGAAGAAGGAAAGTAACGATTTATCCAGAAGAAGTCATTAACCAATAATATTATGAGGTGAGTATAATGACAAAAACCACCGCAACCAACTCGCAAATGAAAAGAAAGGGTACACAGGATTTCACAGATGCATTATCGAATATAAGTGACCAGATCCGTTTACTCGATCAAAAAATCACCACGGCAACTGATAACAGCATTTACGAAGAATACCGGATTCTGCAAGAGCAACTTACTCATACAACATGCGCAGTAAACAAATTGGTACAAAAACAACGAATAATACAAAAAAGACTCACTCCCCATCATTTTGCTTCCGAAAAATTGGAAAAAAGACTGTCATAACGCGTGCTTTTTAACCAACCGGATGATAAAATAAGCTTGTCAGCATAGAAAACCTGGCATTCGTTTTATTTTATAGCGGGTGCCACATCTTTTCTTATAAGGTTTTTTAAAATTTATCCTTTCTGACGTTATAAAATAAGATAAAGGTCAGGGTAGTTTATGGATTTAATACATGAAACTGAACAGCTCAAGGAACATCTTGAACACTTAAAGAATATATATGAAGAAAACAATCCACCTGAAAGTAAAAAAGACAAACAGTTTTTTTTGATGGTTAAGGAACGTACAGAACCTGTTTATAAACTGCTGGGAGAGTGGGAAGAAAAAGCACTTAATGTTGTCAAAGAGCGAAAAGTCAATCTGCACCCGCAGCAAGTGACCTCGACACGGGAAAACATGGAATTGTTATTGTTGAATAGCTATTATGTTGATGTAAAGCGGAAACGATATATGGAGTTAAATCGTTCCATACTTTTCATTTTTGATCAACTGTTATCTGAACTTAAAGAATAATGAGCTTTACAAATAACGATGCCTTCGATTATAATAACCTTCCATTAATGTAGGGGGTAAACGATGAACAAATCGGAATTGCTTAAAGAAGCTATAGCGATTAAAGATAAGGCGTATGTTCCGTATTCCAAATTCCCTGTCGGCGCAGCATTATTGACCCGTTCGGGAAAACTTTACACAGGTTGCAATATCGAAAATGCTGCCTATCCAGTCAGTTGCTGTGCCGAGCGGGTCGCCATTTTTAAAGCAATCTCGGATGGTATATACGATTTTGCTGAAATGGCTGTTGCAGCTCAGACAGAGCGACCTGTTCCGCCATGCGGTTCCTGCCGTCAGGTGATGAGTGAGTTTTTCGACAGCGGTATGAAAGTCCACCTGACCAATCTTCATGGGCAAACCAAAACCCTAACAATGGACGAACTACTGCCATTTTCCTTCCAGTCAGAAGATATGATCGAAAGAGGCTGAAAAACAGCTTCTTTTTTTGTAACGTCAGACAGTATAAATTTTGGAAGACCGGAATTGTTATAAGGCGAGGCGAACGTCCATATTTCTAATATGCTTTAAAGGTCAACAGCCTTCTTTAAAGCGTATTATTTATGATACTATTTGTGTCCTATCCAAAATCGAATAAGACAACTTTTTGGAATCATGTTATACTACTAACAAAAGAAAATAGCGAATATAGTAAAGAACTAAAAATACACATGTAAATGAACATACTTTTTTTCTTCGTTTTAACATGATTGAACAAAGGAAAAATCGAGGTGACTGAAAAATGAGTACAAACCGTCAACTAACAGGAAAAGAGATACTTGAGAAGGAATTTAAAACTGGAATGCGTGGTTATAATCAGGAAGAGGTTGATGAGTATCTTGATGTCATTATCCAGGATTATGAAGCGTTCCAACAGGAAATCGATAAACTCAAACAGGAAAATGAACGGCTTAGAAAACATTCCGATCAAACAAAAAGCCGCCAATCGGCTCCAAATCATCAAGTGAATTATGACATTTTGAAACGCGTGTCCAATCTTGAAAAAGCTGTATTCGGCAATAAATATGCTGATTCCGAGGAATAGGTTTAAATTAACAGTGAACAAGTTTCTCAAATATGGTATAATAATGTTAGAAAATGATTGAATACTTGCGTAATCGCTGCATATGGTTCATATGCAGAGGAAAGTCCATGCTCGCACAGGCTGCGATGCCTGTAGTGTTCGTGCTTGACGAAATCATAAGTCAAGGTAACAAATGTTAACGGCAGTGGAACATCCTAACTCATAAGACATGGATTAGTACATTTGAAAGTGCCACAGTGACGCAGTCGGATTGGAAACAGTCCGAATGGAACGCGGTAAACCCCACGAGTGAGCAACCCAAAAATAGGTAGGGGCACCCTTGATTAGGGAAGTGAACTGAAAAGGGGACGGGCATTCAGGTAAAATGTCCGTAGATAGATGATTACGACCGGTGTACAAGGCTGACCACCGTAGAAGTACATCGGAACAGAACATGGCTTACTAAGTATTCAATGGTCTCCATTATTTAACAGAAACCTTTCTGATACCGTCAGAAAGGTTTTTTAATTGTCGGTTAGATGTGGTAAACTAGTACTGATTTAATTTGGAAGATGAAAGGAAATACATATGTCCAATGAGGTTACATTAATTGCAACAGCTGCAATGGGATTGGAATCAGTTGTAGCCGGAGAGGTAAAACGTCTGGGTTACGATGTGACAGTCGAAAACGGAAAAGTTATTTTTAACGCACCTGTATCAGCCATCCCGCGTTGCAACCTATGGCTG
The DNA here is from genome assembly GCF_014646635.1 of Lentibacillus kapialis. Taxonomy (GTDB): domain Bacteria; phylum Bacillota; class Bacilli; order Bacillales; family Amphibacillaceae; genus Lentibacillus; species Lentibacillus kapialis. The sequence continues at coordinate 90,702 of NZ_BMNQ01000003.1, read as the reverse complement.
CGAACCGCTGATCGTGTCAAATTGCAGGTTGGTCAATTCAAGGCTGTTACATTTGAGGAATTGTTTGAAGCAACCAAGGCACTGCCATGGGAACATATTATTACAGAAGAGGGAAGTTTTCCGGTATCAGGAAAATCCGTTAAATCTACCTTATACAGTGTTCCGGACTGCCAGGCTATCGTGAAAAAAGCAATCGCTGAACGTTTAAAATTAAAATATGGTGTTGCTGGAAAAATGCCTGAAAACGGCGCTTTATATAAAATAGAAGTTGCCATTCATAAAGATCAAGCCACATTAACAATTGATACATCCGGCTCCGGGTTACATAAACGCGGCTATCGCGTGGGGCAGGGGGATGCACCTTTAAAAGAAACATTGGCTGCGGCCCTGATTTTACTGACTAACTGGAGTCCTGATTATCCGTTAGTGGATCCTTTCTGCGGCTCCGGAACAATCCCTATTGAAGCTGCGTTAATCGGTCAGAATATTGCTCCAGGCTTCAATCGTGAGTTTGCCTCTGAAAGTTGGAAGTTGATTAACAGCCAGTATTGGGAAGAGGCATTTGAGGAAGCCGAAAGTAAAGCTGATTATGATAAAAATCTTAATATAACCGGTTCAGATATTGACCATAAAATGATCAATATCTCAATAAATAATGCTACTGAAGCAGGATTAAGCGACTTGATTTCCTGGAAACAAATGCAAGTAAACGATCTGTCTATCCAAAGAGAAAATGGATACTTAATTGGCAACCCGCCATATGGACAGCGAATAGGAGATCAGGATGATGCAGCAGTGATATATCAGAATTTAGGGGAGACTATGGAAAAACACCCGTCATGGAGTGTTTACACACTAACGGCTTTTGAATCATTCGAGCATCTGTATGGAAAAAAAGCTACCAAGAAACGGAAACTTTTCAATGGATTTATACAGACCAACTATTATCAGTATTTTGGAAAGAAACTCTAATTGTATATGACAGAATACAAACCAAGGGAGATATTACCTTGGTTTTTTTCTTGTAGAAGCATAGCCGACTTGTTTCGGCTAAAATTTTGTATGTATGGCCAGAATGGATACAAGGTAAAATAAGCCTTAGATTCCAAAAGCGTTCTCTCAGCTTTTTGGACCGGGATTCAGTTCAGAATTAATGTTATTAGGGTGGGACGGCGGATCATGACAACCTGGATATGGTTTTTTATTCTGGCAGTGATCATACAACGCGTGACAGAACTATTCATTGCCAAAAGCAACGAAAAATGGATGAAAAGCGTGGGTGGTATTGAAAAAGGCGAGAAACACTATAAATGGTTTATCCTGCTTCATTGTTGTTTTTTTGTCTGTATTGTAGCAGAAACATCACTTAATAAGCATGACTTTGCCGAAATAAATTATTTTCTATTACTTATTTTTTTAGCTGCACAAGCAGTAAGGGTCTGGTGTATGCAAACACTGGGCAAATTTTGGAACACAAAGATAATTGAGCTCCCCGGTGTTATTGTAATCAAAAAAGGACCGTATAAATATGTGAAACATCCCAATTATATGGTTGTTGCTGTTGAATTGTTTGTTATACCGATGCTTGTCGGTGCACAGCTGACAGCGGTTCTATTTCCATTTCTGCATCTTTTGTTATTAAGAATTAGAATACCGCGCGAAGAAAAAACCTTAACCAAAGCAACCTAGGAGTCTTAGACAGAACTAAAGATGTATCATACTAAAAACGAATAATACATCGTTTTAGCGGAGGAAAATATACGTAGCCTCCTGCGGGAGGAGAGGCCTCGGTGAGACTCCGCGTCATCACAAGGAGACTCAACAGCCGCCCTAAGGTGCGCGAAGTATATTTCCATAGCGGGTTATATACTCTAACTAGTTCGGACCTTTCCTTATCCAAACTACTTCTGTCCTAGTCTCCTAGAAAAACAGGAACAGGTTCAGCCAAACCCTGTTCTATTTTTTAACGATAAAATTGATTTAATGCGCTATCATCCCATGAATGGGCCAAGAAATTCTGATGAGCATTAAAAAGCGGTAATTTTTTTATACTCAGAAAGAGTAAATTATGGATAACCTTATAAGAAAAACTCGGCATCCGCTATAAAACGAAGCGAATGCCGAGTTTTCTAAGATTACCGCTTTGTGTATATGGTTCAAATCGTTTATTGTTTTACAACATTTGCAGCTTGCGGGCCGCGATCGCCTTCAACAATGTCAAATGTTACATTCTGACCTTCTTCAAGAGTTTTAAAGCCTTCTTCCTGGATAGCGGAATAATGAACGAACACATCATTTCCTTCTTCCACCTGAATGAAGCCATAGCCTTTTTCCGCATTAAACCATTTTACTACGCCATTTTCCATTGTAAATAATCCTCCTAAAAACTTTCACGTAAAACGTGTTAATGCAAAGCAGACAAATAGAATTAAAAAAACGACTACTCCAGAAGTGTTGGATCACTATTGCATCCACTTCCACAGAAGCCGCTTGTCATTAATGATTCCATACATCTTCTTTGCTTGTATCTAATATAGCTTATTTTAAGGTTTCAGTCAAGACAATAACTGTATTTATCCGGTTTGTAAAAAATGTACTTAAGAATAAGCAAAAAGTTAATGAAACCGCTTCATAAATTACCGAATAAGTATGTGAAAAACACGATAGTTAAGTTAAACTGAAATTAAATGGATACGAAAGGAGTATTTCAGATGAAAACAGATATCGAAATTGCGCAAGAAGCTTATTTAAAACCGATTAAGCAGATAGCAGACAAGCTCGGTTTGAAACAGGAAGAATGGGAGCCATACGGCCATACAAAAGCAAAGCTTTCCAATACGTTGATGCATAAACTGGATACTAAACGGAAAGGAAAAGTCATTTTAGTTACATCCATCAATCCGACCCCCGCCGGAGAAGGTAAATCTACCGTTACCGTTGGATTAGGACAAGCTCTTGATAAAATTGGCAAAAATGCTATGATTGCTCTTCGTGAACCATCACTGGGTCCCGTTATGGGCATGAAAGGCGGCGCAGCAGGCGGGGGATACTCCCAAGTGCTCCCGATGGAGGATATAAATTTGCATTTTACAGGTGATCTTCATGCCATAACCAGTGCCAATAACGCATTATCAGCCATGATCGATAACCATATTCACCGGGGCAATGAAATGAATATAGATCCACGCCGGATTGAATGGAAGCGAGTTATGGATATGAACGATCGTGTGTTAAGACAGATTGTGGTAGGACTCGGCGGCCCATTGCGCGGTGTACCCAGAGAAGACGGCTTCAACATTACCGTTGCTTCGGAAATAATGGCTATCTTATGTCTTGCAACAAGTCTGGAAGATCTAAAATCACGTATATCAAAGATTGTAATCGGCTACACATATGAGGAAAATCCTGTAACAGTTAAAGATCTGAAAGCGGAGGGAGCGCTGACTCTTCTGCTAAAAGATGCGCTCAAGCCAAACCTTGTTCAGACAACTGAAAACACGCCCGCTGTTATCCATGGAGGCCCATTTGCCAATATTGCTCACGGTTGTAACAGTATTATGGCAACCAAAATAGCCGCCGGATTGAGTGACTATGTCGTAACCGAAGCTGGCTTCGGAGCTGACCTTGGTGCTGAGAAATTTCTAGATATTAAAATGCGTGCTGGGGAGTTTCATACAGATGCAGTTGTCATCGTCGCAACAGTGCGCGCTTTAAAAATGCACGGTGGTGTTAACAAGGACAATCTCAAAACGGAAAATGTGGAGGCATTAAAAGCCGGAATGGGTAACCTGCAAAAGCATATTGAAACGATAGAAACGTTTGGACTGCCTTTTGTTGTGGCCATTAATAAGTTTCCGACTGATACCGAGGCAGAAACCGATCTCATTAAAACATGGTGCCATTCCAAAAATGTTGACGTAACTTTAACAGATGTGCACGCAAATGGCGGTGCCGGGGGGACAGAACTTGCCGAAAAAATTGTGAATAAAGCGGACACTGATGTTCATCATTCATTTCATTATATGTACGATTTGGATGACTCGCTTGAGACAAAAATAAGAAAAGTCACGCAAAATATCTATGGGGCCAGCGATATAGAATTGTCTTCCAAAGCGAAAAAACAGCTTGCCTTTTACGAGCAGCAAGGGTGGGGGAAACTAGCGATATGTATGGCCAAAACACAGTATTCATTATCAGATGATCCGTCTTTAGTTGGAAGACCTGAGAATTTCACAGTGACCATAAGAGAATTAAGGCCATCGCTCGGAGCAGGATTTATCGTCGTATTAACCGGCAACATGATGACTATGCCGGGGTTGCCCGCAAAACCTGCAGCCCTCAATATGGATGTAGATCAGAATGGAAAAGTAACGGGATTGTTCTAAATGACTATAAACAATAAGACTGAAGCAATCCGTGATTATGTGCATACCCTATTTAATGATGATGTCACAGGACACGATTATTATCATATGAAACGGGTAGCCTATATGGCAAAATATTTAGCGGAACAGGAACACGCTGATCCGTCCATCTGTGAGACGGCTGGCTGGATTCATGATATAGGAGATCGAAAGTTGTTCACAAGCCCCGCCGAAGCTATAAATGAACTTAATAACTTTTTACAATCCATTGAATATACAACGAATGAAATCAACAGAATACACGCAGCTGTGGAAGACATCTCGTTCAGCAAGGGAGACATGCCAGCTGCATTGGAAGGAAGAATCGTTCAGGATGCGGACAGACTGGATGCAATTGGCGCCATTGGTATTGCACGGACGTTTGCATATGGGGCGGCAAACGGTCAACTTCTCTGGCATGAGTACGGGAAAAGGGGAACTTCCATTCAGCATTTTTATGACAAATTATTACACCTGAAAGACTCAATGAATACCAATGCTGCTGCCCAAATAGCCGTTGAACGCCACCGGTTTATGGAAACATATTTGAATCAGTTTTTCAGAGAATGGCAATAAACAAACAGCATTTAAAACCAGGCAGAAGAGTCCAGTTATCTTCTGCCCGGAATAATATCTCCCGTGCAGTTTCTTCAGTTTCCATGCCGTTGTTCTCTAACTCCGTAACATTTGCCGTAATATAATCTGTATATTAAGATTAGGAAAAGAGGTGAAGAAAATGCTTAAAGGCGAACAGAGTTACCTGGATTTATGCCGCTACATATTAAAAAACGGGACAAACAAATCAGATCGGACCAGCACCGGAACCTATTCGGTATTTGGTCAGCAAATGCGTTTTGACTTGGCTAATGGTTTCCCGCTGTTAACGACAAAAAAAGTACCATTTCGGCTGATAGCCAGCGAATTGCTCTGGTTCATAAAAGGGGATACAAACATCCGCTATTTGTTGCAGCACAACAATAATATATGGAATGAATGGGCTTTTAAACGTTGGGTTGAAAGCAGTGACTACAATGGTCCTGATATGACCGATTTTGGGAATCGCAGTCATCAGGATGAAGAATTTAATCAGTGTTATCAGGAACAAATGAAGATTTTTAAGGACAATATCTTAAGCGATTCTGCATTCGCAGAGAAATTTGGTGATTTAGGAAATGTATATGGCAAACAATGGCGTGCCTGGAAAACCTCCCAAAATGAAACAATCGATCAATTAAAAAATGTGATTCAATCAATCCGCCACAATCCCGATTCGCGTCGGCATATCGTTTCTGCATGGAATCCGGAAGATGTGCCCGGCATGGCTTTGCCACCGTGTCACACACTCTTTCAATTTTATGTGGCGGATGGCAAGCTTTCATGCCAACTGTATCAGCGCAGTGCCGACATTTTCATAGGTGTACCATTTAATATAGCAGGTTATGCATTACTGACACATTTAATTGCTCATGAATGCGGTCTTGAGGCAGGAGAATTTATCCATACTTTGGGTGATGCTCATATCTATACGAACCATGTCGAGCAGGTAAAAACACAGCTTGGTCGTAATGTACGAGCATTTCCAACACTTAAAATAAACGCCGAAAAAGTGTCCATCTTTGATTTTGAATTAGATGATTTCGCATTGTTCGGCTACGAGCCACATCCTCCGATAAAGGCACCAATCGCCGTTTGAACTGAAAGGAGCAGGTCGATATGATATCATTACTTGCCGCTATGGACCGGAATCATGTTATAGGTTACCAGAATAATTTACCGTGGCATTTGCCGAATGATTTGAAATTTTTCAAACAAAAAACGACCGGACATACAATCATTATGGGTCGGAAGACATTTGATTCAATTGGAAAGGCGCTTCCGAATCGTCGTAATGTTATCATTTCCAGAAAAAAACACAGTAAATTTCCAGACGGGGTTGAGGTCATTCACGATGTCAGCACTATTATAGAATGGAATCTCCGGAATCCGGAAAACGAATTATTTGTGATTGGCGGTGAAGAGATTTTCAAACAAGTCCTGCCACATGCTGATCGTTTATACATTACGCTCGTTGATGACGTTTTCCAAGGGGACACATACTTTCCCAATTTTTCAGAAGCAAACTGGCGACTAACAAGCAGGGAAAAAGGGGGAAGGGATAGTAAAAACTATTTTGATCATTATTTTCTGCAATACGATCGGCAGGGTGAATAGATTATGCGATTTTGCGGGGTTATTCTTTCCGGCGGTAAATCATCGCGGATGGGCACAACCAAATCTTTTTTGGAAATAGACGACAAGCCGGTGATCACACATATTACCCATGAATTAAAGAAATTAAGCGATTGTGTAACGATTATCACAAACGAACCGGCGGAATATCAATTTCTCGAAGTGGATTTATTCCAGGACAGGTTTAGGAACAAGGGGCCGCTGGCCGGTATCGAAGCAGCCATGTATCATACCGATGCTGATATTTATTTATTTGCTGCTTGTGATATGCCATTCATCCATTGTGATGTTTATCAGCATTTAATTCAGTCATTGCAGGGTCATCAGGCAGTCATTCCACTGTATAATGAAAGAATGCACCCTTTATCCGGAATATATACGAAACATGTACTCCCGCAAATCCAGCAGCTGCTCGAAAACGATCAAAAAAAAATACGAACATTATTTGATTATATTACAGTTAATTATGTGACAAACTATAATGGCATCCCAAAACATATTTTGGATAAACATTTTTTTAATATGAATTACCCCGAGCAATACGAACTGGCCAAACGGCTTTAAAAACAGTTTAAAACGCATATTTAAGTTGCCGGAAAGCAGCCAGTCGTGTTATAATTCCAGCAGTGTACAGGCTAATTGGGCTGTCGTTGGAACGCTGCATTTAGTTAAACGTTGCATTATAATATACTTAAAGAAGGTGTCACTTATGGGATTGGGCAGTATAGGTTTCCCGGGGCTTATTTTAATTCTAATCATTGCTTTAATCGTTTTTGGACCTAAGAAATTGCCGGAAATCGGCAAGGCTGCCGGAAATACATTGCGGGAATTCAAGAAATCAGCTCAAGATTTAACGAGTGATGTTTCTGACGAAGTGAAAGAGACGAAAGATATTGTAAAAGATGATCAAAATAAATAATTATGCGGAGTGGTCATAAATGGGATTAGGCAGTATTGGCATTCCCGGTTTAATTTTAATTCTAATCATTGCTTTAATCGTCTTCGGGCCTTCTAAATTGCCGGAAATCGGCAAGGCCGTCGGCAGTTCGCTTAAAGAATTCAAGAACGCGACTAAAGATATTGGATCGGATAATTCCGGCCAGAATGATCAATCATCAAAGAAATGAACGATTTTTCAAAGGTGTAGGGGTATCCTTACATCTTCTTTTATGTTTGGATTGGGAGCGTGAACAATGTCTGGAGAACAGCGTTTTGATCATGAAAAAGAAATGAACGTCGTAGGCCATCTCTCTGAACTCAGAAACCGTCTCATCGTAACGGCCGTTTTTTTCATTCTATTTTTTGTTATTGGGTTTATATACGTTGATATTATTTATGGTTTTATTGAAGATGATTTGCCGTTCAAATTAAGTGTTACCGGTTTGACAGATCTTATATCTGTTTATTTAACGCTGGCAGGTGTGACAGCATTGATTGGCACATTGCCGATATTATGTCTTCAAGTCTGGCTGTTTATCAGACCTGGTCTCACAAAACGTGAACGTAAAGCGACACTGCTGTATGTTCCGGTCGTTTTTCTTTTATTTATCGCCGGCATTGCTTTTGGATATACTGTTTTCGTAGATTTTATCATACCATTTTTACTTTCATTAAACGACGGGATGTTCAATGAAATATTCACGTACGACCGGTATTTTAAACTGCTATTTCGGATTGTTCTGCCGTTTGCTTTATTTTTTGAAATACCGATTATTGCCATGTTCCTTACTCATCTGGGAATTATGACTCCGGATTTCATGCGGCGGACACGAAAGTATGCATATTTGATTCTTGTCATTATCGGGGCATTCATCACACCGCCGGATTTTGTATTGCAACTTGTTGCAATTGTACCATTGATTTTACTATATGAAATCAGTATCTATCTGTGCCAAATCGTATACCGCAAAAAGTTAAAAAAACACCGGGAATTTATGGAGAATAACAGTTCTGAATAATGGGGGGGAGGTCATATGCGGTCTTTTTACCACTATGCATTAACTTATAGAGGTCAAAAAATGCCGGATGACAAAAGCAGACTGGCTGACTGGATATTCTATGACCATGATTTTCCGAAACAGTCAGCGGACTATGATTCAATCAGCAGTTATTTGGAATGGAACAGCCCGTTTGCTAATGCGCTAACTGTATTTGATGAGCTTTGGGAAGCCTATAAAATGAATAATGTGGAATAGACTTCGGCAATACCCGAGGTCTATTCATTAAATACAAGCTGATAAATATCACTGAAAGCAATTTTTTTAACCGATTGATCAGAAGTTGCCAATATAACGGTGTTTGTATGACTGTTAAGCTTGTTAATCATGCCTGTCCACTCTGTGATTGTGCCTTTGTCATAGACACAAAGGCAAACAGGGGATTGACGTTCCAAAGCTTCCAGCAGTTGACCATTTAACAGCTCAATTTGCTGTTCGTCAAGCACAGGCTTTGATATTATATCATCTTCCAACCACATATCCTTTAGTAATTCGGTGTGCTCAGGCAACATTAGCGAAGCCCACTTAATGCTTCCGCGATCTCTTGGCATATTTGCTTCACCTCAGTACCATTATAACGAACTCAAGTTCGCATGACAATTAGATCGCATGACAGCACCCTTTCGTTTTCGTCAAAATCAGATGAAAACTTGTCATATCATGCAAATTTATGCGGTTGCCCGGGAAATAATTCCGTCAAAGCCTGAAAAATTCATGAAATTGCCATAATTCCAGGATTTCAAACCAGTCTGTGGTATTTATAATAAATATATAAACATATGAAAGAAGGGAATAAGATGTTTTCTGCCATCGTGTTTGGTATTTTATTGACGGGGACAATCGGGTTTATTATTGCGGCAGAAGTATCAAGTGAGGAGAGATAAAAATGTGAACCATTCATATGCCTTTGCGATCATCTGCAAAGGCTTTTATTTTTAACGTTAGAAATTCTAAATAATAAATAACTTTATAAGAAACGAACCTAGGTACTCGGTTCCATAAAACAAGAGGAATACCGCGCATTTTTTAATTATTTCCTGCATACGGGGGACACCATTTTTAGAGTAAACTGCGGATAACTGCCTACACTATTATGTACTGCTTACGTACAATAACCTAAAAGACTTTATGAAAAGAGGAGAATTATAATGGTATGGCCTATCCAGCAACAGTATCCCAACAGTGGTATGATGCCGCACCAGGCTTTTCCCCCGGGAAACCCCACCGTACCGCCTCAACAACATGAGGGAAGAGGGTTACGGCGGTTACTATCACCTCAAACATCTCAAAATCTGTTATCACCAGAGCGAATCAGCGGCATATCCCACAAACTTAGTAATGTGCAGCAAGTATTAAACGTTGTTCAACAAGCAGCACCGCTTGTACAGCAGTATGGACCAATGGTAAGAAACCTGCCAATGCTGTTTAAACTAATGAAGGCTTTGAATGAAAACGATTCTGAAACAGATCAATATCAACTTGAAAACGAACACGAAGCAGGAACGGCATATTCATCCGACGAAGAAGCAAACAATGTGGGCGAGGTGAACTGGGATGCAGTACAATCGGGTGAATCAACTCCTAAATTGTTTATTTAAAAAGCTATCATAAATCGTGAGAAATCCTCTCAACACAAGCATATGATTTGAATTTTTTTGTTAAAAACGAAAAAATAAGCATAGGATAACCTTGAATGGAGGTATACTATGTCGACTGAATTAGCTACATTTGCCGGAGGTTGCTTTTGGTGCATGGTCGAACCGTTCGATGAGCGGCCCGGTATCGAAAATGTTGTATCAGGTTATACAGGAGGTCATGTTGAAGCTCCCACATATGAACAGGTTTGTTCAGATACAACGGGTCACGTTGAAGCAGTCCAAATAACATTCAATCCGGATATAATGTCATATGAACAGCTTGTTGATACGTTTTGGCAGCAAATTGATCCGACCGATTCCGGCGGTCAATTCAATGATAGAGGTGAATCGTATCAGACAGCTATTTTTTATCACAATGACACACAACAGCAAATAGCTGAGCAATCCAAACAAAAACTCGAGCAAAGCGGTAAATTTTCCAGACCAATTGTGACGCCCATTCTTCCGGCAAAGCGTTTCTATAGAGCTGAGGAGGAGCATCAGGACTACTATAAAAAACAATCATTCCACTATCGGTTGTACAAAAAAGGATCAGGAAGGGAAGACTTTATAAAAGAAAACTGGAAACACGGAACCGATAAATCTGAGTTGAAAGCAAAACTCACACCAATCCAATATAGTGTTACGCAGGAGAACGGAACGGAACGTCCTTTTGCGAATGAATACTGGGACAATGAGGACGAAGGAATCTATGTGGATCTTATTTCCGGCGACGTCCTATTCTCTTCACATGATAAATTTGATGCAAACTGTGGCTGGCCGAGCTTTACTAAGCCGGCAGACCCATACCAGATTAAGGAAAAAACTGACACAAGTCATGGAATGATTCGGACTGAAGTTAGAAGCAGGAATGCGGACTCCCACTTGGGGCATGTATTTGAAGACGGGCCGCAAGATAAAGGGGGACTCCGTTACTGCATGAATTCGGCAGCGATGAAATTTATTCCAAAAGAAGAACTGAAAGAAAAGGGCTATGAAAATTATTTATACCTTTTTGATTAAATAACACTATTTTAATTATGTAAACTAGCAGAGGGGGACGACCAACGTGATTCATTTAAAGTGGGAAGATAATGAAACAATTAAAAAAATTGAATGTGTTCACGCTGATGCTGAAAAATTCATTGTTCATAATAAGTTAACGCCGGGCGAACAGTACGAAGTGAAAAATGAAACGGATGAATTCTACTTCATTATTGATAACAGTAACCGCATTGGCGGATTTTATAAAGACTATTTTAAAGAGGTAAAGTAACAGGGCGTACAGCCTGTTACTTTACCTCTAAATCAATTCATTGAACTTATAAGTGAGTGGTTAAAAAGGAGGAGAAGACACATTCATCGCACGTTTTGAACAATCTGTTATAAGTGCGTGTTCAAAAAGGAGGATAAAAAGGACCAAGAAGTTCGAGACGGCGCAGTTTCGAGCAGCGGAATGTATGCCTTTAGATACATGAGCGGCGGAGAAACAAGCCAACGAAGAAATTCGAAGTGTCATGTTTACCGGACTTTTTGAACAACCTCTATAAATATAAATTAGCCAGCATAATGCCGAGCGTCTCCTGATAAATCTCCTCAAATTGCCTGAATGGCAGCGGATTGACCCCAATTCCCAATTCAACCGTATAACCAGAACGTCTGAATTCCCGGATAAACCAGTCCTTATAACCGGCGTAATTGTCTATACAACGTATGGGCTGATAACCGCTCACACGAGCGTATTCATTTACAATGGACTCTGAAAGGGGAGGTTCCAAACCTGCAAAACCCCAATAGATCTCTTTGCCTTGGGTATGCAGTGCATTGACACGCAAAAAGTCTCGTTCTCCAGCCAGTTCTGCCATTGCTATAGCTTCCGGTTCCGATAATGGACAAGAACCGGGATAATCCCGGGGCTGGGGTGAATCAGGCTTCCGTGCTGCTTCAACTCCCCAGAGTGCCGGATATTGCTTATTCAGATCAACACCTGCAATATTTGCCTTCCAATTGGAAAAAACCGGGTTCTGATGATTGAGTGTTAAAACCTGTTCCTGATACTCCCCGGCTGCAGATACGCCATCCAGAACAAGATTAACACCATCCGGATTAACCATTGGCACAACTGATAAAGTTGTATCCATAAAATGAGCCGGTACGTTTATTCCCTGTATCGGCGTTCTGTTTATCAATGCACATGCATATTCATTGATGAAACGCATCAGGACCGAAGTGGTTATCCATTCGTTGGCGTGAAATGATCCATTAAGATGAACGTGTTTGCCCCCAGCGCCAATCTGCAATTCAATGATATCTTTACCCAGAATGGAATTTCCGATGACTTTGTGGGAAATGAAGGGATAGACAGTACACAAGCGGGCGATATCCTGTACCATTTTATCAAATGTATAATGATCATAGTCCGTTATTATTAAATGATTGACACGCTCGGGAATAGTAATTTGTTGGCCGGTTTGCAGTTTTTGCGGATCTGTTCCCGGATTTACCAGTTGCAGCATGTCAGCCGGAACATTTTGCTCTCTTGCAATGTCCCGCAAGGTCTTATCGCCAGCTATTTGATAAAATCTTTCTGTATAACCGGGTAGATTCATCACCTGATCAATCATGAATTCGTCAGTGTTTAAGTGGGGATTGGATTGTTCAAGCAAAACCAACGGAACATCAAACAGATCACTGTAATACCATAATGAATCATTGGGGCTAACGAGAACTTCCATACCGACCTCTCCCTCGTATTTTGCTGATAAGATAGAATATGTATGAACACCTATCCATGTGTAATCTAACTTGAAACAAGCGGTTATATTATGTAATATATTTATTATGGAGTGTGTGTGGCTTTATTTTTTAAGGAGGAGATTCATTTGGCATTTGTTATAACGTCACCTTGTATAAATGAAAAATCAGGCGAATGTGTCGAAGTATGCCCTGTTGACTGTATAGAAGAAGGCAAAGATATGTTCTATATCGATCCGGATATTTGCATCGACTGTGGTGCATGTGAAGCCGTTTGCCCGGTTGAAGCCATATATATGGAAGATGAGGTCCCACAGGAAGAAGAGAAGTACATTGACCTCAATGCCAAATTTTTCGAAGAGGCTTGATCAGAAGCCGCTGTCTTCACTGATAGCGGCTTCTGTTTTATTTTAACGCCAGAAAATGATGGATGACCTTATTATTTTATGAAAAAGCTGCTATAACCTTTTTCATCCTGTTGTGTATCAACTTTCACATCATCCACTTTAGCAGCTGGACTTAGACCTTTATTTAAATCATTTAAAAATGTATGAACTTTATTATGCTCACCCTCAATTTCCAACTCCACTGTACCATCTGATTTATTTTGAACCCATCCAGTTAGATCGTATTGGGCAGCCAGCTGCTGTGCCGAAAATCTGAATCCGACGCCTTGTACGCGCCCACTGACAATAACATGTGCCAACATCCTTATCGTCTCCTTTTATCAATAGTTCCTCATACATTATATTGCCTTACAGCGTATAATTAAAACAACACCATTAATTCATTTCCCTATACCTTAGACTATTGGAACATTTAGGTTAATCATTTGATTTTTCGACAATACTGTTACTATTATTCTGTGATTGTTGTCACATAAATTCAAATTTTGCTCAATATCAATTGTTCGTCATTCTGATGGATGATATGCTGAAGCCAATAGAAATTGTCTATACTAGGGTTGTTACTTGCAAAACTAATACAGCGAGGTGAATTAAGATGTCCGGTCCTGCGCTTAAACGTGTCGACAGTCATAGTGCCATTCACGAAGCAGCATTGAATGAAGCGATAGAGTTGACGAATATGCTCGACACACTATATCAGGAAAACGAACAAGAAAAGGCATTGGAATTGGCATATGTGCTTATTGAACAATGGGAAACAAGAACACTTGCACACGCTGATGCAGAGGAAAACGGATTATACAAAGATCTGGTTGATGAAGACCCGGAAGTGAAAGACGATATTACTGCATTGACACGGGATCATGATTTATTACGATTAATCGTCGATGAAATTAAAGAAAAGCTTCCGGAAACAGGTCTTAATGATGCGCTCATACAACGTTTTCAATCTTTGATTATCGTCGATGAACTTCATAATAAAAAAGAAATGGAAGTACTGCCTGACCATGATCACTAACGATACATATCAACATGGAGGTGACATGATTGAACTCTGAACAGATATCATCCAAACAGGAACAGCCGATGCGTGTCGTTTTACCGGATCTTTACAAAAAGATCACCGATAAATTAGAAGAAGATTACAACATTCATAAGTATGATATTCAGGCACAAGCTGTGCAAGAATCATCAGGATATGAAGCAATCATTTACTTCGGTGACAGTTATGCACATAAAAACTCACAATACTTTTCAAATGAAGCCATCAAACATAAGAACCCCGAGATAGCTGAGTTTATAGAAAAAGTCGGAAGTGCCTGTAAAGAAGTTATGATTGCCGATTACTTTAAAATGATGAGGCCTAAATAACTTCTAAGCGAAAGGAGTGCTCAGTATGTTTTTATTCGAAGACGAAGCAAATATCGTGGATGACCGCGAAGATTTACTCGCTATCCTGAAAATGCGTTTTGGGGATATCCCTCCCAAAATTGTCGAAGCAATTTATGATATAAACGCTTATGAAACGCTGGAACGCCTGATATTGGTTGCATCCAATGTCCCGAGTCTGAAAATATTCATCGAAGAACTTGAAGAAGGTGAAGGCAGTTTCCGGATTCTCGGAGACCGATTCAATCCCATTGAAGCACAACATGGAGGAGGTGGAATGAGTGGAGAATAAAAATAAACCTTTCGAAAAACTAAAACATATTAAGCCCGGAAAGCGAATTAATGATGAATGGACAGAAGAAAGCCCTCGCCCGCGTGATTCCGAAGATATATACCGCAGAAGATGGCAGCATGATAGAATTGTGCGCTCAACACATGGTGTAAACTGTACAGGTTCATGTAGCTGGAAAATTTATGTAAAAGATGGCATTATCACGTCAGAAACGCAGCAGACAGACTATCCAAGTACCGGGGACGATTTTCCGGAATATGAACCGCGCGGATGTCCGAGGGGAGCAAGCTTTTCCTGGTACACATACAGTCCGATCAGGGTAAAATACCCCTATGTACGCAGTGATTTATATGAATTATGGAAAGAAGAACGCGAAAACAGCTCAAATCCTGTCGAAGCATGGGATAACATCGTGAATGATCCTGTTAAGCGCGAAAAATATGTCAAGGCCCGCGGAAAAGGCGGTTTTGTTCGAGCCAACTGGCAAGATATGTGTGAAATGATCGCCAGTGCCAGTATTCAAACTATTAAGAATTATGGACCTGACCGTATTGCCGGATTTAGTCCAATTCCGGCCATGTCAATGATCAGTTATGCGGCTGGCACTCGTTTTCTGTCACTAATCGGAGGAACTATTTTAAGTTTTTATGATTGGTACGCGGATTTACCACCAGCTTCACCGCAAGTATGGGGGGAACAGACAGACGTACCGGAAAGTGCTGACTGGTATAACTCCAAATACTTTATCATTTGGGGAACCAATCTGCCGCAAACCCGAACACCGGATGCTCATTTTATGGTAGAAGCACGCTATAATGGCACAAAAGTTGTCGGTGTCAGTCCGGACTATGCGGAATATGAAAAATTTGCCGACATTTGGCTGCCGGCAAAAGCAGGAACTGATGCAGCTCTTGCGATGGCCATGACACACGTTATCTTGAAAGAGTTTTATGTTGACAAAGAAACACCCTACTTCAATTCCTATGCGAAAAAATATACAGATCTGCCATATCTTGTGACACTAAATGAACATGATGGCGAATATCGCAGTGACCGATTCCTTCGTGCATCCGATATTAATGATAGCCATGAACTTGGAGAATGGAAAACCCTGGTGTGGAATGCTGAAACAGATCAGATTGAAACCCCAAATGGCAGCATGGGCTTTCGCTGGGATGGCGGAAGAAAGTGGAACTTGCAGCTGGATAAAGAAGACGGCAGTCTGATTGACCCTGAATTAAGTTTTATAAATAAATCCGATGAAACTGTCATGGTAAGTTTTCCTTATTTTGCCGAGAAAGAAGGAAACCTCGTCAGACGTGGTGTACCGGTTAAAACAATTCAGGATGCAAGCGGGAACACGCTCAAATTGACAACAGTCTATGATCTAATGATGGCTCACACAGGTGTCGACCGGGGCCTTCCAGGTGATTATCCGGCTGATTACGACGATCCTAAACCATATACACCTGCGTGGCAGGAATCGATTACAGGTGTAAATAAAACACACGTTATCAAGGTAGCGAAAGAGTTTGCAGATAATGCGGAACGAACAAAAGGTAAATCAATGATTGCCATGGGTGGCGGAACCAACCACTGGTTCCACAGTGACCAAATCTACCGTGCGATCTTGAACCTGGTATTGTTAACAGGCTCACAAGGTGTTAATGGCGGAGGTTGGGCCCATTATGTGGGTCAGGAAAAAGTACGTCCTCAGGAAGGATGGCAGCAGGTCGCCTTTGCCGGCGATTGGCAGAAGCCACCGCGTCATCAAAACGGAACATCCTATTTTTATTTCATGACCGACCAGTTCCGTTATGAAGCTTTGCCGGACGACAACGAAAAAACTGAATGGGGTAGCAAGTACAGTTCTATGCATCCGGCAGATTTGAACGCTTTGTCAGCACGGCTCGGCTGGCTTCCTTCGTACCCGCAGTTTTCTCAGAACTCTATTGACCTTGTGAAAGAAAGCAGAGAACGGGGAGCAAAGAGTGAGCAGGATATTATCGATGACATTGTCAGCCGGATAAAAGATGAAAAAATCGATTGGGCAATCGAAAACCCGGATGATCCGAGAAATTTCCCAAGAGTATTCTTTAACTGGCGATCAAATCTGCTTGGAGACAGTGGTAAAGGACATGAGTTTTTTGTCAGACATCTGGTTGGCGGGGATAATCAGGTAATGGCTGAACCGGAAAACTCATGGCAGCCTGAAACCGTTAAAACCGGAGGGGAAGCACCTACCGGAAAGGCTGATTTACTGGTCAGCGTGGACTTTCGCATGACGAGCTCCGGGCTGTTTTCGGATATTGTATTGCCGGCTGCAACCTGGTATGAAAAAAATGATATCAGCAGTACGGACATGCACCCATTCGTCCATCCCTTCAATGCAGCTATTTCACCGCCATGGGAAGCAAAAAGCGACTGGAACACATTCCGTGAAATTGGCAGGGTATTCTCGGAGCTTGCCGAAAAACATCTGCCGGCAACGGAAGAATTAGTTGCTTCTCCACTTGGACATGATACACCGGGAGAAATTGCACAGTCGCTTGGAAAAGTGAAAGATTGGCGTAAAGGTGAAGTTGACGCAATACCGGGCAAAACAATGCCAAGTATGAAAGTTGTTAAACGCGATTACCCGAATGTTTACCAGAAGATGACCACCATCGGCCCGTTGATTAAGCAAGGCTATGGCGGCAAAGGTATAACTATTCCCGGAGAAGAAGTCTATGATGAGTTGGGTACAAGACTTGGCAAATCACGTCGTGAAGGCATTGGTAAAGGTCATCCGGAATTATATTCTGACGAACAGGCCATTAACGCCATTTTAGCTATGTCCGGTGCCACGAACGGTAAAAGGGCTGTTGCCGGATGGAAATCACTCGAAACCAAAACCGGTCAAAAACTGGAGGATATTGCGAAACCCCGTGCAGAGGAAGACCATACATTAAGGGACTTAAGCATCCAGCCGCGAAATGCCATCTCAACACCTGTATGGAGCGGTCTGGAAAAAGACCACCGCCGTTATTCGCCGTTCACTGTGAACACAGAATACAATATTCCATGGCGGACATTGACAGGACGGCAAAGCTTTTATCTTGATCACGAGATGATGCTTGATTATGGGGAAGGACTCCCGCTGTACCTGCCGCCGCTAAGATCCGGACCATTCCTGAAGAAAGAAGAAGGTGTGGAAGAGAACGAAAACAAATCAATTACGGTCAGATATTTGACCCCGCATCAAAAGTGGGGCATTCACACGATGTTTACCGATACGACCCATATGTCGACACTGTTTAGAGGGTGGCAAACCATTTGGATGAACGAAGATGATGCAGCTTCCATCGACCTTAAGGATAACGATTTTGTAGAAGTTTATAACCGAAATGGTGCGATTGCAGCAAGAGTTGTTGTCACATACAGGATACCAAAAGGGATGGCTTATATGTATCATGCTCAGGACCGTACATTGGGAGTACCCGCCACATCAATCAATAAAAAACGTGGGGGAACCCACAATAGCGTTACAAGGGTGACGCTTAAAGGGACACATATGATAGGTGGCTATTCACAATTGAGTTATGGATTTAATTATTATGGTCCTACCGGTCATCAGCGGGATACAATAGCTGTTATCAGAGCTTTAAAGGAGGTAGATTGGCTTGAAAATTAAAGCACAGGTTGCAATGGTGATGCATTTGGATAAATGTATCGGCTGTCATACATGCTCTGTAACATGTAAAAATACATGGACAAACCGGCCTGGCACGGAATATATGTGGTTTAACAATGTGGAAACCCGACCGGGAACAGGTTATCCGAAACGCTGGGAAGACACCGAGCGCTTCAAAGGTGGATGGACATTAAAAAATGGTAAGTTGCAACTGAAAGCAGGCGGTCCAATTTCCAAGCTGATGAATATTTTTTACAACCCTGACATGGCCACAATGGATGATTATTATGAGCCATGGACTTATAACTACGAAAATCTAATCAACAGTCCTAAAAGTGAAAATTTACCTGTAGCAAGGCCCCAATCCGTCATTACAGGCGAATATATCGACAAACCGGAATGGGGCTCTAACTGGGACGATGACCTGGCAGGGGGAACTGAAGTGGTATCACAGGATCCGACAGTTGAGAAACTGCAGGATCACATCTCGATGGAATATGAGAAAACCTTTATGATGTACCTGCCGCGCATTTGTGAGCATTGCTTGAATCCTTCTTGTGTTGCTTCCTGTCCATCAGGCGCATTGTACAAGCGTGATGAAGACGGCATTGTTTTGGTTGATCAGGAGGCATGCCGGGGATGGCGTTTTTGCATGAGCGGATGTCCATATCACAAAGTATACTACAACTGGAACACACACAAAGCCGAAAAGTGTAATTTCTGTTACCCGCGAACTGAAGCCGGGCTGCCAACAATTTGCTCAGAAACATGTGTCGGCCGAATCCGTTATATTGGTGTCGTGTTATATGATGCAGATAAAGTAAAAGAAGCAGCATCCGTCGAAGATCCGCAAGATCTATATGAATCACAGCTTTCCGTATTTCAGGATCCGTTCGATCCTGAAGTGATCAAAGAAGCAAAGAAAGCAGGCATTAATGAAGAATGGATTGAGAGCGCACAGAAATCACCAATATACAAAATGGCCATGGAATGGAAAATAGCACTTCCGCTGCACCCGGAATATCGCACACTGCCCATGGTCTGGTATGTGCCGCCGCTCAGCCCGATCATGAATCATATCACAAATGAAGATGAGTTAGATACAGACGGTTACATCCCTGCCATCGATCAAATGCGGATCCCTGTGGAATATCTGGCATCCATAATGTCGGCTGATGATACGGAAGTCATCCGAAAGGTACTCCTTAAGCTAACAGCAATGCGGGTACACATGCGTGGAAAAACAGTTGGCGGCATTGATGAATTCAGACAAAGTGAATTATTAAAAGAAGCCAACACAACGCCTGAGGAACTTGAGGATATGGCCCGTTTATTAGGCGTTGCCAAATACAACGATCGTTTCGTTATTCCAACAGGCAGAAGGGAAATGGACGATAATCTTTATTATGAGCAGGGGGCATGCAGTCTAGAAGATTTAGCACCACCTGAAGGTATGGCATCCCTTATCGGAGGGAACAGATAATGGAGAGCCAGGAACGTACGCTACTTGTAATAGGGTCTCGATTGCTGGCATATCCGGCTGATGGTTTCCGCCATGACCTAAATGATATTTACGAGTGCATTGAGGACAATATAACATCTATAGAACTTCACAACAGACTAAAAACCATTGTAACAACCTTCAATCTCTTCATGATTGAAGACCTCAAGAAGCTATATGTATCAACATTCGATCTGAGAGCTAAAAACGGTCTTTATTTGACCGCGCATGAGCTTGGCGACAGCAACAAAAGGGGAGCCGCTCTAATCAGATTACAAAAAATTATAAATCAGGCTGGATATGAAAGAATCGATGAAGATTTGGCTGATTATATTCCAATGCTGTTTGAATTTCTGGCTGTTGCTGAAGAAACTCAGGATTATGAACGGTTAGTGAGGCGTCTTGCAGTTGCTGTCCAGCGAATCATGAACAATCTACCTGATGAAAACCCGTATTTCAACTTTTTATATCTTTTAATGGAGACGGTGTTTCCACAGCCTACCAAACAGGAAATTCAAAAATTGGAATTTGAACGAGAAGAAGCAGATTTGGAAGAGTTGCCGTATCCAATCATGTATGGTTAAGCAAGGAGCCTGTCAGTGATGAAGGTTTGAACCTTCCGCTGGCTTGCCCTTGCCTAAAGGAGGGTTAACGTGTGAGTGATATTTTCTGGTGGGTTATTTTCCCTTATGCTAGCTTAACAATTATGATTCTTGGCTTATTATACCGATTTGCCTTTCGCCAACTGACGTGGGCTGCCCCGTCTACTGAATTCTTTGAAAAAAAATGGCTGCGATTCGGTTCGCCTTTATTTCATTGGGGAATAATTTTTGCTTTTTTTGGTCACATAATGGGCATTGTTATTCCAATGAGTTTTTACGATGCAATAGGAGTGTCGGATGACTTGTACCATATGGGTGCTGTTTATGGTGGTTCGCTGGCGGGCATCGTGATGGTCGCAGGACTGATTATTCTCTTGATCCGTAAGATCGTGTTTGACCCTGTCAGAGTGCATGCCACATTTGCAGATTTCTATTCTGTCATTGCTCTTTTGGTCATCGCAGCTATCGGTACCTATATCACTGTATTCGGTAATTTTACACCCGAAGAATTTGACTACCGTACAGCTATCGGACCGTGGTTCAGAAGTTTATTTATCTTAAATCCGCAGTATGAATTGATGACGAATATACCGTTTATTTTTAAACTGCATACACTGCTTGCTTTCGGTTTGTTTGCATCAATACCATTTACACGGCTTATACATTTCTACAGCATCCCAGTAGCATATACGACCAGAGCACCGCAACAGTATCGTTCAAGAGCACAGTATAAAAAAAGAAGCAGCTAATAGTTGAATCAAAAAGGACCGAAAGCAAAAGATGTTTTCGGTTCTTTTTTAGTTGGAAATAATAGCCATTGACTGCAAAACTGTAAAATGATGCAAAAGCTACTAAAATAGAAATGTGAAACTTTTGGACGTATATGTACGTAATGATAATATAGACTTGACGGTGGCAGCAGAAAGCATTAATGGGAGCTGACAAACATGCGACGACTTTTTAATTTTATATTACAAACAACAATCGGTACTTCAACAGCCATTCTGACAGGCTTGCTATGTTTTTTTGCTTACAATACTGCGTTTTTGATGTCAAGCTTGTATGCTATTATCAGCGGGGGTGCCGGTTATTTGCTGACCAAACTGCTTATGCATTACCGCTTTCTAAGACAAACGGGATTAACTCGGAAAGAGTATAAGTATATTAAGGAAAATCTTATAGAAGCAAACGAAAAAATAAAACGCCTACAGCGAACTTTAAAAAGTGTTCGTAGCTGGAAGCAGGCTAAACAATATATCGAATTACTTGTAACAGTGCGGAAAATATACGCTAACACCAAAAAAGAACCACATCGATTTTATCAGGCGGAACCGTTTTATTATAAACATTTAGACTCGCTTGTAGCCTTAATGGAGAAATATGCATATTTGAAATCACAGCCATCCCGTTCAAAGGAAATGAATAAATCCCTAAAAGAAACACGTCAAACGATTACCGAATTGAACAACATTATCAAAAAGGATCTGCACGTGATGCTCCATAACGATATCAATACACTGCAATTTGAACTGGATGTGGCCAATCAGACATTTAGACAAGCAAAAAAAGACGAAAGTGGGGCATTTAAATGAATAAACAAAACGCTTCAAAACAATCGACTGACATCGACGACTTATCAAGGCATACAAATCCTTTTGGAGAACAGGAAACCCAAAGCGATAATGAAAACGAAAAAAACAATCCAAACGAACTGCTCGATAAACTGCCTGAAGAAAGCCGGCAAAAAGCACTGCAGCTTGCTGATCAGATTGATCACAACAATTATCAATCCATCACCCAATATGGAACCGAGGCACAATCCAAACTACTCGATTTTTCACATTCAATGCTGGAACATGTGCAAAAAAATGAAACAGGTGAAATTGGCGATATACTGGAACATCTGATGAAAAAATTGGATGAGGTCAATCCGGATGAGTTGAAACCGGAGAAACGTGGTATTTTAACACGTATGTTCGGCAAGATATCGAACTCTATAAACGAAATTTTATCCCGATACCAAAAAACCGGTGCACAAATTGACAGGATCAGTGTCAAACTTGATAACTACAAAAATGTACTTACGAAAGACAATGACTTACTGCAGCAGGTATTTGACAAGAACAAAGAATACTTTGATGCACTTAATATCTACATTGCAGCTGGTGAGATGAAACGTAACAAACTGGAAACAGAGCTCATTCCTCAATTAAAGGAAAAGGCGGAACAATCCGGCAACCAGATGGATGTGCAGGAAGTGAATGACACGATGCAATTTGCTGAACGTCTTGACAAACGTATACATGATCTAAAGTTGAGCCGTCAAATCACAACCCAAGCCGCACCACAAATTCGGCTGATCCAAAATACAAATCAAGCTCTGGTCGAAAAAATCCAATCATCTATCTTAACAGCAATACCGCTATGGAAAAATCAAATTGCCATTGCGCTTACCCTTATCCGGCAGCGTCATGCGATGGAGGCCCAGAAGCAAGTTTCCCAAACGACAAATGACCTGCTTTTAAAAAATTCCGAAATGCTCAAAACCAATTCGATCGAAACAGCAAAAGAGAACGAACGTGGGCTTGTGGATATCGAGACGTTAAAACAAACGCAGGAGAGCTTACTGACTACAATAGAAGAAACCATACAGATTCAAACAGATGGAAGAGAGAAACGTTATCAAGCCGAAAAAGAACTGACGGATATGGAAAATGAACTGAAAACTAAATTAATGGAATTAAAATAAAAAAATCGGGTGAACTCCCCGATTTTTTTATTGTCCTCAACCAATTATAACCGCGAATAAATATTCATCAGTGTGTGAAAATAGAAACAAAACGCCCTAGAAGGCTTGGACATAACTAAGATGTACAATACTAAGACAGACGATATCCCGCTTTAGCGGGGGAAATATACGTAGACTCCCGCGGCAGGATAGGCCTCGGTGAGAACCCGCAAATCGGAGTTCGAGGAGGATCACCAGCCGCCCTAAGATACGCGAAGTATATTTCCGAAGCGGTGTATACACTCTAATTAGTTCGGATTTTTTCTTAATAAAACCACTTTTGTCCAAGGCTCCTAGGTACATGAAAGGATGGATGTTATGTCAAACTCTGTAAATATGCCACAATTTCCACAAGCCTTCTGGAGAGATTTTGTTTCACCTCCAGAATTTCCGAATTTGAATGAATCTGTTAAAACAGACACAGCAATTGTTGGAGGTGGAATCACAGGTGTTACAGCAGCTTATTTGCTCTGTAAAGAAGGCATTAACGTCACACTTATCGATGCAGGAAGTCTATTAAATGGGGTAACAGGTCATACTACAGCCAAAATCACTGCACAGCACGGTATGATTTATGATGAATTCATTCAGCACTTTGGAAAAGAGAAAGCATCCTTGTATTATCAGGCATGTATGGAAGCTAAAACGTTCATAGAAGATACTATAAAAACACACCGTATAGACTGTGATTATAGCCAGGAAGATGCGTATATTTTCACAAATTCACAGGAGTATGTGTACCAACTGGAAAAGGAAAAGAAAGCATACGAAGAACTTGATATACCAGGTGAATTAGTAAACAGCATGCCGCTTAATATATCGGTAAAATCTGCCCTGAAAATGGATAATCAAGCCCAGTTTCATCCGCTGAAATATTTAAAAGTCCTAATCGATGAGGCTGTTAAAAATGGTCTGAAAATATATGAAAACACAACAGCAGTGGACATTGAATACAACAAACATCCAACGATTATTACCAGAGATGAACATCGCATTAACTGCAATTATGTTATTCAGGCATCCCATTATCCGTTTTATGACGGACAGGGATTTTATCCGACCAGAATGTATCCGGAACGCTCTTACATTATTGCGGTCAAAACACCGGATAAATTTCCAGGCGGGATGTATATAAACGCCGAATCACCTTCCCGTTCAATCAGATCAACAAGCATGAATGGGGAAGATTTATGGCTGATTGCCGGTGAAAAACATAAGACAGGGCAGGGTGAATCAACAATAAAACATTATGAAGCTCTTCATGATTATGCCGAAAAGCAATTTGGCATATCCGAGTTTGTATATAGATGGTCAGCACAAGACTTAACAACAGTTGACAAGGTCCCATATATTGGTTCGGTTACAAAGAATGAAGAAAATGTTTATGTTGCAACCGGCTATCGCAAATGGGGCATGACAAACGGTACAATTGCTGCAAAAACGATAACCGATCACATTCTGGGTAATGACAATTCCTATAGCAACCTGTTCACACCTTCACGACTTAAGGCTGATCCTTCAGTGCGAAATTTCATCAGTATGAATGCTGATGTTGCGAAACATCTGATTGGCGGGAAGCTTGAGTATACCAACGACACTATTAAAGATCTGAACCCCGATGAGGCGACAGTGACAAGAATAAAAGGTAAGCGTACAGGAGTCTATAAGGATCAAGATAACCAACTGTATGGTGTTGATACAACATGCAAACACCTTGGTTGCGAGGTTAACTGGAATTCAGGTGATCGAACCTGGGACTGCCCATGTCATGGGTCACGTTATTCTTATACCGGTGAAGTAATTGAAGGACCGGCAAAGGAACCATTGAACAAAGTAGAATTGGAATAAATAAAAGCAGCCAAGATATTGGCTGCTTTTATTTATTCTGTCCAAAATTAAGCTTTACTCAATAATAGAGAAAGAACGAATGTCCGACTAATCCCTAAATAATGTTTTGCAGCATATTTTTCGCTTTTTTGTCTCACTATCAATAGTATACTTTATAATGAGACAAAACAAAAACTTCTTACGTACAACTTCTGATAATATATGTTATGTAAACTAGAATAAAACTTAAAGCGGAGCTAAATTTCAAATTTTAGATGTTACTCTGGTTCTCCCGGCCCGGTTCATAGCTTTGAAAACCCTGCATTCGCCTCGTCTTATAGCGAATGCCGAAGCGTTTCTTATAAGGTCATCCATCATTTATACTTTCTGACGTTATAAAAAAGTCTAGCTTGCATCTCTATTCAAGTCTTAAGATGTTTCCTGGTAACCACCACCCTTGACCTTGTTTGTGTCCATGGTAGTGTTCTTGTGGCGGATGGAAAAAATCAGCCTTTTAGGGCTTATTCCGCACACCCGGCGTACCATGGACAATTTATAGCAAATGACGTTATTAAAATATAATTATACTTCGTTTACATTAACTGAATTAATCCGGTTATTATTTGGATTATAAACCACACTCGTGTGTACTGTGATTGTCTCCTGACCGGATTTAAGGATGAATTCATATGTTTCCTTGGTTCGCGATGCGGATTCTGCTGTTTTACCCACATAGCTGTAGCCCGTTACATTATAGTTCGGATAAGTTGCTTGTGTTATTTCACGCAAATATCTACCCCACTGCTGCTGCCCAATCTGTCCAACAGGTAAAATA
The DNA here is from genome assembly GCF_014646635.1 of Lentibacillus kapialis. GTDB lineage: Bacteria > Bacillota > Bacilli > Bacillales > Amphibacillaceae > Lentibacillus > Lentibacillus kapialis. The sequence goes on along the minus strand of NZ_BMNQ01000003.1, from coordinate 64,368 downwards.
AGGATATCGATCATACCCTGCTGGGGATTGGCGCCCAATATTTCAAAAACCCGACGATGCACATTGAGTCGATTATTCGGGTAGCCGGGCACCTGATCAACAATTTCCACTAAAATGGATCTTCCGGTGACAGGGTAACTAATTTGTAATGTCTGGCCGCATTGATACGGGGAATCCTCACCTACAGCCGTAGTCATATACAGATTATCCGACCACGGAATACCACATTTGGTTAACTGTCCGCCTTCTGTCCATGTGGCTGTACCACTGATTTGCTGCTGTCGACTATTGTATGCCGCAACATGCTGCGGCATATCACTTGGATAAAAAGCATATGGATACATGTGTTGAAAATATGAATTTGTCGGATACATGGTCCTCCTCCTGTCTAAATCAAACTTCTTCAATACAGTATGCATCACTGGAAAAAACCGTGACAGATGCCTTAAAATACTGTTCTTAGACAGGTTTATACAAAAATAGAATGATCAGTAAGAGGAAATATGGGAGGCAGTGACATGAAGCAGCTTGATTGGCAAATGATTCTTTTCATAGGTGGATATCTCATACAGGATTGCTGGCTTTACTGGGGGCTGCCAAGGATATATTACTGCGAATCAAATCCAGAACGCTAAAATTGAGCAGCATGATGCTGCTCAATCGTCAAAAAGATTCATACTTAAGTATCGTTCTCCTGTATCAGGCGCCATGCATAATACTTTTTTTCCTTTTCCAAGCCGTTTAGCTGTTTTTAAAGCTGCAAAAACAGCTGCTGCACCTGATAAGCCAATGAAAATCCCCTCTTTACGCGGAAGTGTTTTGAACATACTAACAGCATCTTCATCAACAACCTGGAAAATATCATCATAAACGGACGTATTTAAAATCTCCGGTACAAATCCCGGACTTGTGCCAACTAACTTATGTGAACCTGGTTTGCCACCCGATAATACGGGGGAACCTTTTGGCTCGGCAACAGCAATATGCAAATCAGGTATCTTTTGCTTTAATATTTCACCTGTTCCGGTAATGGTTCCACCCGTCCCAGCAGTCGCCACAAATGCGTCAAGTTCACCATCCATCTGTTCATAAATTTCCAGGGCTGTTGTCTTGCGATGGATATCGGGATTAGCCTGATTTTCAAATTGCTGCGGAATAAAACTATTGGGTATTTCCCTGTTCAATTCTTTAGCTTTTTTAATGGCTCCGGGCATTTTTTCTTCACTCGGGGTTAGTACCACTTCTGCTCCAAAGGCTTTCAAAATATTACGGCGTTCCTGTGTACTGTTATCAGGCATAACCATAATGGCCCTGTACCCTTTTGCTGCGGCATTCATTGCCAAACCTATACCAGTGTTGCCACTAGTCGGTTCAATAATGGCCGCGCCGGCTTTGATAAGCCCTTTGTCTTCTGCCATTTTAATCATGTTATAGGCAGCCCGGTCTTTAACACTTTTGGTTGGATTTAACGATTCCAGTTTTAAAAATATATCAGCTGCATTATCCGGTACAATACGATGAAGCTTTACAACCGGGGTCTCTCCGATCAGCTCTGTTATGTTCTGTGCCACGTTCATATCAAACAGCCTTCCTATATTAGACGTTTCCCTTTATTATAAAATATTTCCATATCTTTTTCAGGTACAAGCGATCCACCGGTCGCCCATGCAATATGAGTAGCATTGCTGAGCTCAATAGCATGTTCTCTGACATATGGTTCTATCTGTCTGTGACCTGTTATACCTGCTGTTGCTGATGGTTCCAGGTAAATTTTTTCAGTGTCTGCAAGCATGGCCAGCAGCCGGTACAATTCTTTGTCTTCTATCGTATAAATCCCGCTCACTAATTGATCACTGATTGCTGTTGCGAAACGGGAGGGTCTTCCGACAGCCAACCCATCCGCTTCTGTTCGGTTATCGATACCAAAATCTTGTACGCTGACGCGATCCATCTCCCTGGTAGCAAGGCCAATAAGAACGGAAGGCGAATGAGTCGGTTCAGCAAAAAAACAATGAACATGATCGCCGAAAACCTGTTTCAACCCAAAGGTAATGCCGCCTGGTGATCCGCCTACACCACAAGGAAGATAAACAAATAACGGATGATCTGCATCAACGGTAATGTTTTCCCGATACAGCTGTTCTTTCAGCCTCAGAGCAGCAACACTGTAGCCTAAAAATAAATTTTCAGAGTCTTCATCATCTACAAAATAACCTTTAGGATCCGCCATCGTTTGTTCGCGGCCTGCAGATATCGCTTCACTGAAATCACCTTGAAATTCCAATACGTGTGCACCTTTTTTACGCAACAGATCTTTTTTCCATTGTTTCGCATCAACTGACATATATACCGAAACATTGAAACCAAGTTTTGCACTGATAACACCGATGCTTAGCCCCAAATTACCGGTTGATCCAACACCTATTGAATACTGACTAAAAAAAGATTTGAACGATTTACTTGAAAACTTCATGTAATCATCGTTTTTCTGCACCAATCCAGCCTCCAATGCCAAATTTTCGGCATGCTGCAGAACTTCATAAATGCCGCCTCTGGCTTTGATGGATCCGGCAATCGGTAATGCATGATCACACTTCAGATACAAGGCCCCTTCCATGTCAGAAAAATATTTTTCTTTCATATGATCGATCCGTTTAAGGGGGGATTCAATCATTCCTTTTGTATCAGCTGTTTCGGGAAATTCATTTTCTAAAAAGGGTGCGAAGCGCTGCCAAAGCAGTTCAGCTTTTTTTATATCCTCACCTTCTAATGGAAGTGATGCGATCTCGTTCATATTTTTTAATTTGGGATTTAACCAAAGGACAGGATTCAAATTCATGATATCCTTCATTATCGGGATCTGATGTTGCCAGTCATTAAGTGCCTGCTGGTTATAAACGATTATAAACACCTTCTTTTTTGATTCATTTCTAATATTATTCCCTTCACAGCAGCTTATCATGTCACCAAACATTATGAAACTGGATTCACCCATTTAAAAGCTGCATCTTTTTCCGTAGTTTTTGCAAGTAACCATCACTTAAATAACCTTTTCCTCCCCTCATAATTTCCGTGCCATACCGTTTCGTCGGGGCTGTTTCGGGTGATTTTCTGACACCAATAAAAGTTAAAGCCTGGTGGATAGATCCATTTATGGAAACCGGAACAATGGCGGGCCTGTATGAGCTCGCAAAAACACCTTCTCTTTCATACAAGTAGTGAGTGGCCTTCCATGGAATGTTATAAACTTTTCCTTCCACTGTTTCTTTGGTATTTTCCACTAAATCTGCTTTGCCGCCATCACTGGTATTTCGGGAAAATTGAAATGCAAAGCCTTCCAAAACGCCCTTCCCTATGTCGTCTTTAAAATAATGGTCAACCCCCGCTTGCTTAAACCGCTCATCGTCCATACAAGACCCGTATGCAAAATAAAGCAAGTTTTTCTGCTTCAAATATCTATAGACTAGCCAATCCCCGGACGCCATTCGCTCTGACATAGGATGAAATGAAGGTCCTGCCACATAAGCGAAAGCATCATAGTCATTACCTGTATCGGTATAAACCCGGAGAATCTTACGTTCGAACAGATTGTCAGAATGGTTTTTCTTAAACCCTTCCAGCCCGTCAATCGCAGCTAGCTGCGATTTTGATACGTCATATAGCTCCCCGTATATTTTATGGGACCTGCCTTGCTTCATAACAGGATACCCTTTACCGCTGTCGTACAATGCCCCTATAACACAGCATTGTCGAAAAACGCACTGTAAATCACCTAATAAGTCATGATTTTTCCCGCTGCGTCTTAATGTCCCATATACAAATACGTATGACACGTTTCTTTCCCTCCTTCTGAGATTATGTGTCTCAGCGTATTGAACTTCCATAAAAATTTCTGTCATGTGATGCAGAACACATTCGATTTATTCTAAGTTTGCTACACTGCCATATGTATGATTATCTTACCAGGAAGGATGTTAGCATTGTCAAAACGACATGTTGCATGCATTACAATGATCCTCACATATTTTTTGATTGTTTTCGGCGGATATGTGGCTTCCTCCGAATCCGGAATGGGATGTGGACCTGATTGGCCGTTATGTAATGGTAAAGTAATTCCGCAACTTGAAGGTGATACACTGATTGAATTTGGCCATAGAGTGATTGGTGCTTTATTGTTTATCATGACCCTTTTTTTATTTGTAAAAGTTAAACGTGAGAACGATAGCAACCTTATGCAAAAAGCCGCTAACTGGATGATGGCATTGCTATCACTGCAATTAATCATGGGAGCGGTTGTCGTATTTTATCACTTGCCATCAATTATCATCACCCTACACTTACTCATTGCTTTGATTTTCATGGCGCTATTAATCTGGTTTTGGCGGCATGATCGCGAATTCACTGCTAAAAACAGACATGATGCTGTCACCAGTCATTTGAATACTATAATTATTTTATTGTTTGTAACGATTGGACTTGGTGCATACTTAAAACATGAAGAATTCGGATTAAGCTGTGGCTGGCTTGCCTGTACCGAAAATGCCTTTTTGCCTGCGACAATGCCACAATTGTTGCAGACCGGGCACCGGTTATTGGCACTTCTTGTAACAGGATACATCATCTTTTTGACTTATAAAGCCTATAAAACGAATGAAAGTATCCTCAAGAAACGGATGCTGTTATCATTTGCCATCGTCATAGCACAAGTTGTTACCGGTGTCTTTACTATTTTATCATCTGTATCCTTACCCATGGCTGTACTACATCTGACTGTTGGAACACTATTATTTGCTATTTTAGTGGAAGCAAGAATGGTGTATCGGTAGAAGTCATTGGAGCCGGGACAAAAGTAATGAATCAAAGAAAAAATCCGTACGGTAATTTGAAACTCCTCAAGTTAGATTTTGAATCAATTCGGTTTTTTCTCCATCTATTTATTTCGGTTTTCTTAAAATATCGCTGTTTTTCTAACTTTTCCTACCACATTTTATGAAGTCATCTGATAAAGTTGGATGGTATACACCTATTAAGGAAAATATGGAAGCGTTTAGATTAGTCGGAATAAGCTCAGCGTTCATATCTCTGAAAACTAAGAAAAATGTAATGTATTGTATGATTGCACCTTTGGATCTCCACATTCAACATGGTGATGGACCCTCCCATTTCTCTCGGCGTCGTGCGCGTAAATAAGTGGGGCCATGCCCTAACGGAATGAATATCAACCGGCTTTTTATAGTATAATTCGTTTCCATCTAAACCGGCGAAGGAAAAATGCGGAGACTCCTGGGGGAGCAAAGGCCCAGATGAGACCCCGCAGTGCGACAGCACAAGGGGGCTCATCAGCCGCCCCCGGAAAGCGAAGCATTTTTCCGCAGCGGTGGCTAAGACTTATCCGAACATCACTCTTACATATGCCAGTTATCATTCGTTTTTAATGTTAAACATTTTAGCTATGTCCCAACCCCAAGTTCTTATTTAATTTACCAATTTTACCAAATTGCTGAATTCAAGACTTGCAAATTTTTCTTCGACAACACGAGGATCATATTCCCATAACGCGTCATCTAATGTGCAATCGATTGAAACATCACACCTGATTTCTGCCAACTGCCTTGATAAATAAAGCATGTCTTTATTCTCGCGGATTTTCTTTTGCACACCTTTTGGCAGATTGTCTATATGTTCAAGAATTCGGTCAATTGATTCATATTCCTGAATGAGCTTTAATGCCGTTTTTTCGCCAATTCCTTTAACGCCGGGATAGTTATCTGATGTATCGCCCATTAAACCCTTTAAATCTATCAATTGTCCAGGATGCAAACCTTTCTGGTGAACGAATGAATCTTTTTCAAAGACTTCGTAGTTTCCGATGCCCTTGCGCATAATAGCGACACGAATTCCATCATCAACAAGCTGCAAAATATCCTGGTCACCAGTTACAATCAGAACATTATGGTCTTTAGCGTATTGCCTTGCCAGAGTACCCATACAGTCATCGGCTTCAAAATTTTTCACCCCGATATTGGGAATATCGAAAGCTTCAACAACCTCTTTGGCGAGATCAAATTGCGGAATGAGTTCTTCCGGCGGCTTAGACCGATTTGCCTTGTAACCCTCGTATAAATCAGTTCGAAACGTTTTGCTGCCCATATCCCAGCAGCAAATAACATGTGAGGGCACAAATCTTTCAGTTGCATCAAGAAAATACCGTATAAACTGATAAACACCATTAGTTGGCATGCCATTGCTGGTTTTCATAAAGTTCCCACTGAATGCTGTAGCAAAAAATCCGCGAAAAAGTAAAGCCATTCCATCCACCAGCATAATGTTCTGCTGCTTTGTCGTCATGTTACTTTCATCCCCTCATACCCAGTTAAAATAAAATTTAGTTGTTCGTGCTTTTTACGTAAAGTTCCAATATCCATAGACTGATCGCCGATCATATACAGTTGACTATCAATATAACTTTTGGCATGACAAATAATAAAATGTTTCATTGTATCTATCATGTCGTTCCATTGAAGAGTATAAGATGCGCGCATTTTTTTGTGATTTTCAGCAATATAATCATCCGCAAATGGATACAACCGATCGAACAAACTCTCTTTCATGTGTTCTTTTTCATTTTTAGCAAAAAATGCCTTTGTCCCGCTAAAATGCTTCAACTCTTTATCAAATGTATGTGGATTAAGGTTCACAAATGCCTGATCATAATCAGGTGTCGACAGCTCCGATTGTTCAAAATCAGGTAGTAAAAAGCCATTGTCGATTGCACCGCTTCTACTGGTATAATCAAGATGAACTTCCCGTTTCAAATCATAAATAAATGATTCGATACGCAGCGAAACCGCACGCAGTTCCTGTAACAATTCATAACCGGCGTAATCAAGGAGGTTCCATAAACTGTTTTCCAATTGCTGTTTAGCTTCTTTACCTGAGCCGGTAATGGTTGCCGGATTAAACGTTTCCTTGAATAAATCATGAAACCGGATCGACAGGCGCTCAAGCACATAATATAATTGTTTCTCAAGTTTTTGGCTGATTTTCTGCTCATATAAACCCGAATCGATGTCGTCAACAAGCTTGATCAACGATGTTTGTTTTTCCATTAAATCCGTTCGGGCCTGTTCCTTTTCCGAAGCGTTCATCTGCAAAGAATCCAGGTATTGCTCTACTGCCTGCTTTGCTCGTTGTATATCCCGGACAGCCGAATAAAGTGTAATAGCGGCCAATTCGTGATGGATAAACTGAGTGAATGCAGCTTCAAAATCTGCCATTTGATCATTTAATACTTTATCAGCTTGTTTCTCCATAATTGATTGCTTACTTGAAACGGCAAACAGTCTTGGAAAACGGATACCTAAAACAGTCAGTTGCTCTTTAATATATTGCTGTACCATTTGCAGTTCTGATTTGTCCTCTGCAAGGTCGGAAGCATTCATGATAAAAAACATTTTATCCAGATGGAAAGTATCCTTCACCCTTCCCAGCTGCATCAAAAAATCTTTATCAGCGCGTGAAAAAGCGTGATTATAATACGTAACATAAAGAATGGCATCCGCATATTTAATATAATCAAATGCGACATTGGTATGTCTGGCGTTGATAGAGTCAGCACCCGGCGTATCAACGAGCGTAATCCCATTCCGTGTCAATGAACAATCGTAATAAAGATCAACTGACTCGAGAAAACAAGCAATTGTTTCATCTGTCACATAGGCGGCAAAATCTGCTAATTGTATGGTCTGCTTTTGTCCGATGGCACTTTTATTGTCATAATACCCTTTTAACATGTTTTTTAGATATGCCTGATGTGTTTTTTTCAATTGATCACTTTGATGGATATGGTGCTTGGTTATCCATTCCAGTAATTCATCAAGGTGACTTGCTTTGGGCGAAAATTGATCGATCAGGGCTGTCAGTTCTTTAACAAGCGTCTTCTCATTCTTCATTTTAACAATTACTGTTCCGTGCGGATGTGGTTTCGTAACCGGATGGATACGATTAATGACAGCAGTCGTCGGATTAGGCGCTGATGGCAAAATATATTCCCCAATTAAAGCATTAGCCAAAGATGATTTCCCGGCACTGAATGCTCCAAATAAAGCGATGGTGTACGTCCGTTTATTCAGCCTGTTGTATTTTCGCTTTAAGTCATCTATAATCGATTCGAATCCCGGCATGTCCGAAATTGTATCCATTGTTTTTTCCAAATCGGCCAAGATATCCTGATCCGGGTACACTGATTTATCTGTAGACTGCTTAGTCCTCTCCGCGATAGTGTGTTTATTTGTTTCCGGAATAGGAATTGCTTCTGCCTCGGTGACCGCTATTTGGTTTGCTGTCAGATAGTCTTCCATCAGTTCAAACACGTAAGCGTCCGGATTGGGATCTGTCAGAGCAGCATCAATTTTATGAACTTTTTCCTGCCATTTATGTTTTAATCTCTCTTGCATTTCCTGTTGCGTCTTAATTTGCTCGAGTTCACTATACTCGGTCTCCATTGCTTCCAATTCATTGGCTGTATTTTGTGATATTTCATCGCGAATGGAACCTATAAATTGCATGGCCTTCTGCTTATATGATTGTTTTATATCATGGCTGATATCATCGGTATAATGCAGAACATAGTTGCTGTTCACAGTTGCACCAGGTTTAATCAACGCTTTTAGTGAGTCTGAATCATAGGTGATTGAAATATTTTGAATGTGCTGCGTCAGTGCCTGATTATAGATGCCGTATTGATGCAGCAGATTCAGCAATTTGTCACGAAGTCTCCATTGAACAGATGTCTCAATATTCTGCTGTAACCCTTTCAAAAACGCCTTTTCTCGTTCTTTCCGCTCTTCCACCGTCTTTTTCTTTGACCCCAATAACCCGACTTTAAAATCACTCTGCTGAGATTCTAAAAATAATTGGGCTGTTTCGCGCAGCTTTGCCGGCATCAGGTAAGCATTTTTCAAAGTTATATTTAATTCATCGCGATAATCTTTCTCTATCTGATCCGGTAATCCGTTCAAATGGTCTATTTCGGTTTGCAATTCGTCCAAACGCCCTGAGATGTCTGTCAGATTATCCCCGTCTGTCAGTTCCCGTTCTGCCGTTTGGTTTTCAAAAAACTCACGTAAATAATCTTTATGCTCTTGAATTACCTGATCAACAGACCGTTTGATATGAATTAAATCTTCTCTCTGTGTACCAAGCATATACCACAGTTTCATTTTAATACTATCTAACTGGTTATGGGGTATACTGGCCTTGGACAAAGACGTGTAATAGATTGCTTCCGGATGAATGCTCCATTGATCAAACGTTTGTTTAATTTTTTCGACGAAATCCTCAAATGCTAGCTCTTGTTCATTATGTTTGTCGATCTGGTTCACAATCATGTACACAGGTATCCTATAATTCTGCACTTTTTTCAGGAAACGTAAATTGACCTCCGATTGGACATGGTTGTAATCCATGACATAAAACAGAACATCAACGAGATGTAAAGAAGATTCTGTGATCAAGCGGTCAGCATCGTCTGCAGCATCTATGCCGGGAGTATCGATAATCATACAACCATCAGGCAAAATAGCTTCTTTTGTACTTATTTCAATCTCCTTGATATCGCCCTTGTTTTTTGCATATTCTTTTATGAGATCGATATCATATGGTTCTTCATATTCTATTGTCGTCCCCCGGTCCGTATAAACGCGTGCCAAGCCCTTACCGGATGTTATTTTAACGATGTTCGCACTTGTCGGTATTGGACTTTTGGGCAGGATTGATTTTCCAAGGAGACTATTAATCATAGAGGATTTGCCAGCAGAAAAATGACCAGTAAAACTGATCATAGTCTCTTGATTATTCCATTTTTCGTAGATTTGGAGCAGTTTATCGGCACTTTTCATATCACCATTTTCAGACATCGCCTGGTAAAGCGCCGCTAAATGTTGCTGGGTGATTTGAGTTTGATTATCTGTTGTTATCATTAGGCTATCCGTTTCCCTTCCATCGAAACACTGCTTAAGGTATTATAGCAAAGTAACATCTGTCGCGTCGATAAGTTTTCATAAAGTGTGTGAGTCGATTTCTTGCAGGAAGCTATCTCAACTCTAAGTTTTTATGCTGTGGAAATAGTCGTGCCTATGTCCACTGCTGGTAGCCATTTTTCACCGTCACATACGATGGCAGTACATGCAATCCTCGATCAATCATCTGTATTTGAAATCACTTTATTATACACCGACCGGATAATATCCCCGCGGCTTATAACACCGATAACCTTGTTCGATTCATCAACAACCGGAACTTTTTTGAAGTGGTAGCGGGATAATATTGACAGTGCCCTTTCAATTTCATCATCCGGAAGTACCGTATAGACACTTTTTTTCATAATTTCCGAGGAAAGATGTTCGATGCTGGTTTCTATTTTATGTGCCAACCCTTCTTTTTGGCTTATAAATACCATGGAAAACGCATCGTAAATTGTCCGTCCATCAGGCTCCAGGTAACGGATGATATCCCCGTCACTGATCATCCCAATCAAACGGGAATTTTCATCAACGACCGGGACCCCGCCAATTTTATGATCGACAAATGTTTTCAAAAGATCTTTAATTTTCACATCTTCCCGCACAGAAATTACATCGGTAATCATGAAGTCCTTAATCTTCATTGTTTTGTCACCTCTTTGATTATTATAATACCCCTCATTTACACAACAGGTTGGTTAAACCATTGCCACTAAATTAATGGTATCATATTTCAGCTTTTCAAGCGTGAAATTCATATTCATTGACATAACCATATTTGGGATAGGCATAGGTAAGATCCCGCAGTGCGGAGTACAAGGAGGCTCACCGAGGTCTTTCCTCCCGCAGGAGCTAAGTATATTTCCTCCGCTAAGCGGAGAAACAAGCCAACGAAGAAATTCGAAGTGTCATTTTTACCGGACTTTTTGAACACGCACCTTTAGTATTGTATATTTTAATTCTGTCCAAGGCTCCTAGTGTTATAACACAAACCAAAGCACTTACAAAAATAAAGCCAACCCTCCCGGCATGATAATGATTACCAGGAGAGTTAGGTATTACACAGGATATACACCATGTTTACGTTCAGTGAATGTTATGTTTTTTGCTTCATATATCTTATATCGTTTAATAAGATCCTCCCGTAAGTCCTGTGGATCAACAATGGCATCTACAACCATTTCCGAAGCTAAACGATAAATATCGATGTTGTCTTTATATTCTTCTTGCTTTTCTTTTATAAAAGCTGATCGCTCTTCTTCAGGGAGTTCTGCAATTTTATTGGCATATACAGCGTTGACAGCTGCTTCCGGTCCCATGACAGCAATTTGAGCGGTTGGAAGTGCCAGAGAGGCATCCGGTTCAAATGCAGGTCCAGCCATGGCATAAAGACCTGCGCCGTAAGCCTTGCGCACAACAACTGAGATTTTCGGTACCGTCGCCTCACTCATCATTGCCAGCATTTTAGCCCCATGACGAATAATGCCTGCTTGCTCAACTTTTGTTCCAATCATGAAACCCGGAACATCCATTAAAAAGAGTAATGGAATATTAAACGAATCACACAATTGAATGAACTTCGCCCCCTTATCGGCAGAATCCGGAAACAACACACCGCCCTTCATTCGTGGTTGATTAGCAATAATTCCGACAGACTTACCGTTTATTCGGGCGAGACCGGTAATTAGTTCCGGAGCGAATGTCTTCTTGACCTCACAAAAGCTGTCCTCATCAATAATCCGTTTGATAAAATCATACATATTAAATGGTGCATTCTGATTTTCCGGAATAAGGTCCGATATGGATTTTTCAAATTCCTTAACATGTTTCAGCTCAGAAGCTTCAGGCTTATTTCTGAAATTCGCAGGAAAATAGCCAAGGTAACTGCGTGTGTATGAGATGGCTTCTTCTTCAGATTTCACCAGCACATCACCAACACCGGATACAGAGCAATGCATATTAGCACCGCCCATTTCCTCAAGGCTGACTCTCTCTCCGATAACTTTTTCAGCCATTCTTGGAGACCCAAGGTACATGGACGCATTGCCATCAACCATGACCACTATATCACAGAATGCCGGTATGTATGCGCCTCCTGCCGCCGATGGGCCGAAAAGCAGGCATACTTGCGGTACCCGGCCTGACAGTTTAATCTGATTATGAAAAATACGACCTGCTCCGCGGCGTCCAGGGAACATTTCGACTTGATCTGTAATACGCGCACCCGCTGAATCCACCAGGTAGAGCATGGGAATTTCCAGTTTTGCTGCTGTTTCTTGTATACGGATAATTTTTTCCACTGTCCGTTTGCCCCAGGAGCCTGCTTTTACCGTGGAATCATTAGCCATGATACAGACATCCTGACCATTCACCTTGCCTATTCCCGTCACAACGCCATCTGAAGGTAAACCTTCATCCATACAATTTGCAAAAAAAGCATCTTCTATGTCCATGTCTTCATCGAATAATAATTCAAGCCTTTTCCGGACAAACAACTTTCCTTTTTCTTCATTTTTTTGATGGTATTTGCTATGGCCGCCTTTTTTGATTGTTCCAACGCGTTTTTGTAAATCTTCAATATAATTCATTTTCATCCTCCTTGCTTCGATTATTTGCCCTGGTACACCGGATTGCGTTTTTCTTTAAAGGCGTGCAATCCTTCGAGCTGATCATCCGTCGTTATTGTTTCTTTATAGCATAGATGTTCAATCGAGAGGCCTGTTGTAATATTAGTCTGAAGGCCCTGATTAATAGCTGTTTTTGCCTGACGGAGTGCAATAGGACCATTTTTAATAATCGACTGCGCCATATTAACGGCTTCCTGCAGCAAATTTTCTGTTGATACAACTTGTTCGGCAATACCCAATTGAAATGCTTCTTCAGCGGTGATGGGCTGTGCTGTGAAAATAAGGCGTTTAGCCTGGCCTGAACCGATTAACCGTGGCAGACGCTGGGTCCCACCTGCTCCAGGAATAATGGCCAAGGATGTTTCAGTGAGTCCCAATTTGGCATAATTGGTGGCAATTCTGATGTCACAGGACAATGCCAGTTCCAGCCCACCTCCGAAAGCCGCTCCATTAATAGCTGCTATAACGGGCATTCTCATACTTTCAATGTTTACCGCGGTGCTTCCGATATATTGAACCGCCTCAATTACTTGTTCGTCGTTCATTCCTTTTCGTTCCTTAAGATCTGCACCAGCGCAAAAGGCTTTTTCACCCGAAGCAGTAATGATTGTGCACCGGATGGAATCGTCAGCATTAATTTTTTGAATTCGATCATTTAATTCCTTAAGCAGCCCTTTTGACAGTGCATTCATCGCTTCCGGCCGATTAAGTGTTAAAATGGCGATATGATTATCTTTTATCTCATAATCTATAAAAGATGCCATAATAGATTTATACTCCTTTCAAATCGAATCTAAAGATCTGACTAAACAACTGTTCCAGACCCTTAGAAGGGACTGGAACAACAATAGTCCTGAATCATTCAATGATCGCTATGACGTCCCCTTCATTGACAAAATCACCTTCTGCAACTTTCAATTCCTTGACAGTGCCATCCGTTTCAGCTGCAATCGGTATCTCCATCTTCATAGACTCCAGGATAACAACGTCCTGATCAGATTCTACTTTATCACCTCCCGCTACTGTAATCTTCCATACACTGCCTGCCATTGAGGCTTTGATTTCTGTCATGTATACAACCTCCCTAGTTTGGTTTAGTCATGGGTAAATAATATGTTTCTATAAATGCTGTTGTCGTATTGCCGCTTTTGAATTGATCGTGCTCAACCACTGCCTTCAACATGGCAATATTGGTTTTAATACCTTCGATTTTATAGGTTGATAATGCCTCTTTTAAAAAGGTAATAGCTTCACTTCGGTCAGTTCCTTTTGCAATCAGCTTGCCAATCATTGGATCGTAATATGGGGTAACATCATAATCATCTGTTACAGCATATTCATTACGGATATGCTCGCCCTCCGGCAATTCAAATGCTGAAATGTGCCCCGGAGATGGAAAAAAAGTTACCGGGTCTTCTGCATAGATGCGCACTTCAATGGCATGACCATCCATTTTCACATCTGATTGACTGATCGAGAGCTCCCTTCCCTCTGCAATGCGGATTTGCGCCTCGACAATATCCAGCCCGGTTATTTCTTCTGTCACCGGGTGTTCCACTTGAATGCGTGTGTTCATCTCCAGAAAATAGAAATTTTCCTCTTTGTCCACGAGAAATTCAATTGTTCCGGCATTGACATATTCGAGTGCTTTAGCCGCTTTGACAGCTGTCTCCCCCATTTTCTGCCTGATTTCATTCGATATAAATGACGACGGCGCTTCCTCCACTACTTTTTGATTGCGACGTTGGATCGAACATTCCCGTTCGAACAAATGAATGGCATTCCCATGACTGTCTGCCAGAAGCTGTATTTCGATATGGCGGGCATGATCTAATTTTTTCTCCATAAACATGGCACCATCACCAAAAAATGTCCGAGCCCGTTTGGAATTGCTTTCAAATGCTTTTGTCAATTCTTGTTCAGTATTGACGACTTGCATGCCAATTCCACCACCGCCTGCAGACGCTTTGAGCATAATCGGATACCCGATGTCACGGGCAATTTCAATAGCCTCATCTGACGATGCAACAGCACCATCTGTCCCTGGAACGACAGGAACTCCTGCATTTTCCATAGCTTCTCGTGCAGCAATTTTACTTCCCATTTCCTCTATAACTTCAGCAGAAGGGCCGATAAACCGGATACCCGCCTGCTCGCATTTTTCAGCAAACACACCGTTTTCACTCAAAAAGCCGTAGCCTGGATGAATCGCATCCACCTTGGCTTCTTTCGCAATTGAAATGATCTTCTCCACATTCAGGTAGCTATCCTGTACACGCGGAGGCCCCAGTAAGAAGCTTTCATCAGCCATTGATACAAAAGGCGCTTTCTGATCAGCTTCTGAATAAACAGCAACAGTATCAATATTCAGCTCTTTACATGTACGGATGACCCGCGCTGCAATTTCACCGCGATTGGCAATCAATATTTTGTTTATCATCGAATCCCCCTATCAGCATCCCAACTGTCTTGCTATAACCATCCGCTGTACTTCGGATGTGCCCTCTCCAATCTCAAGCAGTTTTGCATCACGTAAATACCGCTCCACTTCATATTCACGCATATAACCATAGCCCCCATGAACCTGAATAGCCTGGTTGGCTGCGCGGAAGGCGGTTTCCGTTGCATAAAGCTTGGCATATGCGGCCTCTTTAGCAAATGGCTTATCCTGATCTTTCAGCCACGCTGCTTTATACACCATATTCCGCGCAAGTTCAACCTCCATAGACATATCGGCAAGTTTGAATTGAACCGCCTGAAAGTCAGATATCGATTTGCCGAATTGTTTACGTTCTTTCGCATAAGCAAGTGCTTTATCAAGTGATGCCTGAGCAATTCCGAGACCAAGCGATGCAATCGATATTCTGCCTCCATCCAACGTATAAAGGAACTGGTTAAAACCTTTTTGTGGATCCCCAAGCAGGTTCTCTTTCGGTACTCTGACATTATCCAGCACAATCTCAGCTGTATCTGAACCGCGAACCCCCATTTTATCGTAGTTGCTGGTAATAGTTAGTCCCTTGGTGTCTGTTGGTATAATGATAGCGGAGATGATATTCCTGCCCTGATCGTTTTTACCAGTAACGGCAGTGACAATAATCGTTTTTGCGTAGCTCGCATTAGTGATAAAACATTTCTCGCCATTGATGATATAATCGTCACCATCTTCCACTGCTGTTGTTTTGGTCCCCCCCGCGTCTGACCCGGCATTTGGCTCGGTCAGCCCGAATGAACCGAGCGCTCTTCCTTCTGCCATTGGCATCAGATATTTTTCTTTCTGGTCGTCGGTGCCAAAATAGTAGATAGGACTGGCGCCGAGTGAGACAGTTGCTGCAAAACTGAGACCGGTACTGCCGCACACTCTGCCAACTTCTTCAACCGCTATAGCATAGGAAAGCGTGTCACCGCCGGAACCGCCATACCTTTCTGGAAAAGGAATACCCAAAATGCCAAGTTCACCCATTTGTTTAAATATATCCAGCGGGAATTTTTCCTCTCTATCAATTTCAATGGCTCTTGGCTTAATAACTTTCTCAGCAAAATCATGTACCATTTTCTGAATCATCGTCTGTTCTTTTGTCAGCTCGAAATTCATGTCTAACCCCCTTCAAATAAAGACCGACTGGTTGGTCTGTGGTAGTCATAAAAAAATCGCTACATGTGAAAATCTTCTCTAACGCTGTTAATCAATAAATTCTCATATGTACTTCCTGAAGTTGAATCCGCTTTCAATACTGCGCGTAAAATTAAATCCACATAAATCGAACCAATTTCGTCAATCGTCTTCGCGCCGGAATACGTATACCACTTGTATGTCCAGTTGACCATTCCCAATATTGCCATAGTTGTTATGTCAACTGAAAGATCCGCGCGGAATGCTCCGGCTTCTTTTCCTTCTCTCAAAGTGTGTAGTACAATGTCTTTAAATTGATCGCGTTTTTTCTTGATGCGATTTTCATATTCGGGTTTTAAGTAAATGTTTTCTTGATAAAAAACCGAAATGTGAGGTTTGTATAGGTCAAATGTTTTCACAAAATCTTTGATGATAGCCTGCAACTTTTCAGTCGGATCAGAAAACATTTCAGTCGCCATTGTTGCCTTTTCCAATACATACGTAATGAACGCATCATGGATGACAAACAACAATTCATCCTTGCTCGTAAAATGATGATAGAAACCTCCCTTGGAAGTTCCTGTTCTATCAACAATCTGGTTAACAGTCACCCCGTGAAAACCGTATTTTTCAAATAAAATCAATGCTTCATCGACTATTTTGTTTCTTAAGTCCGTTATGACCCCTCCCTTCTTATTGTAGTCGTATTATATCATATTTTTCTGAAAACCAAAAGAAATTTTCGGAAATAAGCAGCAGGCGATCTTAAAGTCATATCGCCTGCTATGGGGCTGTTAGTCTTCAAATGGTTTTTGATAAATTGGTTCTTTCCATACTTCAGCAACTTCACCCCGGTGGTCACTGTCTATGACGAATGAGCCGTTACTGTACCTGTCACTGACTGACAGTTCCAATGGGAATATACTGTGTGTAACACCCTGGTTTGTCCGGAAGCAGATTATGTCATGCTCATCTATCATAAATAATCCCCTCAGGCGGTGAGCTTTTGTTTTTAATTCACGCAGCATGGTGACCCCTCTGTTGGCACGGCTGGATTTTTCAAATTGATTCAGTTTCATCCGTTTAGCTGCACCACGGTGTGTTACCACGGCAATGGAGGGTTCAGCTAATTCATCAAACACCTGACCATTAACAACATGTTCATCGTTCTTGAGTTTAATGGCTTTGACACCTGCTGCACGCTGACCGACTATGGATATTTCGGACTCGTGATACCACAAGCCAAACCCTTTATTGGAGGCAATAAATACATCACAGTGACCATTTGTATGAAACACATCAATCACTTCATCATCATCCTTGAGATTTAGGGCAATCAGTGCTTTTGAATAACGTTGAGCCTTATATAAAGACAATTCACTGCGTTTAACCACGCCGTTTCTTGTAAAGAAGATAAGATACTGTTCTTCTTCAAAATTGCGGACAGGCACACTCTGGATAATCCGTTCATCTCTGCCGATCGAGACAATATTGGAAATATGCTGTCCGATATCTTTCCACTTGATATCCGGTAATACGTGGACAGGAAGATAAATGTATTTGCCTTTATTAGTAAACAACAAAACATGATCAGTGGTATTCAGCTCAAATAACCCGACTAAATGATCACCTTCTTTTATGCCGGGATCCCCACCGTTCGATGCACTATATGAACGCGTACTTGTCCGTTTGACATACCCATCTTTTGTAGACGATACAACAACATCTTCACTCGCCACAGTCACTTCGATGTTAAACGTTAGCTCTTCAATATCTTTTTCAAGTATTGTTCGCCGTTCATCTGCATAGGATTTCTTGATTTGCCTTAATCCCTTTTTGATATGCTGCAGAAGTTTTTTCTCACTCGACAGCAATGATTCATACTCATTGATCCGCTTTTTTAAATCTTCGGCTTCCTGTTCCAGCGATGTGACATCGGTATTTGTCAGCCTGTACAACTGCAGCATGACAATTGCTTCCGCTTGTGCTTCCGTAAAATTATACGTGGCAATGATACGTTTTTTGGCATCCTGTTTATCGTCTGACGATCGAATCGTCGCGATAAGCTCATCTAAAATGGAAACTGCTTTTATCAGGCCATCCACAATATGGGCACGATCTTTTGCTTTATTTAAGTCATAGACGGTCTGCCTTGTTAGAACGTCCTTTTGATGTGCAACATATGAATCAAGAATTTCCGGCAATGATAACAGCTTCGGTGTTTTACCCTGGATTGCAACCATATTGAAGTTGTATGTCACTTGCAAATCCGTATTTTTATACAGATAATTTAAAATACCCTCGCTGTTCGCCTCTTTTTTCAATTCAATCACAATCCGCAGTCCTGTCCGATCCGTTTCATCTCTGACTTCGGCAATCCCTTCCACCTTCCGGTCAATATACAGCTCATCCATTTTCTTGACCAAGCCTGCTTTGTTGACGTCGTACGGGATTTCATCAATGACAATTTGCTGCCGCCCGCCGCGAACATCTTCAATCGAAGCTTTACCACGGACAACGACCTTTCCCTTTCCGGTTTCATACGCTTTTCGGATACCATCAACACCTTGGATGGTTCCACCGGTTGGAAAGTCAGGACCCTTCAGAAACTCCATTAATTTATCCACCGTCACGGAAGGTTTATCAATTTTCGCAATGACGGCATCTACAACTTCTGCCAAATTATGCGGCGGTATATCTGTTGCATAACCTGCTGAAATACCTGTTGAACCATTGACAAGCAAGTTTGGGAATTTAGCAGGAAGAACTACTGGTTCAGTTATGGTATCATCAAAATTCGGTATGAAATCAACCGTTTCCTTCTCGATATCACGGAGCATTATCGAAGCGATGCTAGATAGCCTGGCTTCGGTATAACGCATTGCCGCAGGCGGATCCCCGTCAATGCTTCCATTATTACCATGCATTTCCACGAGGCTGCTGCGGACTTTCCAATCCTGACTGAGCCGGACCATTGCGTCATATACCGAACTATCGCCGTGCGGATGATAATTTCCGATAACGGTACCAACCGTTTTGGCCGATTTACGAAAATTTTTGTCGTGTGTATTTTTTTCTTCGTTCATCGCATATAAAATTCTTCGCTGAACAGGCTTCAATCCATCCCTGGCGTCCGGCAAAGCGCGTTCCTGAATGATATATTTACTGTATCTACCAAAACGGTCCCCCAGCACTTCTTCAAGCGGAAGATCCAAATAATTTTCAGCTTGTGCCAATCCAATCCCCCCTAAAATCTGTATATCCTATTATTGTAAGTGGATTTTATCGTTCTCCAGTATGTTTGCATCTTCGGTCATACCGAATTCAACGTGACCTTCAATCCATTTCCTTCGCGGTTCAACTTTGTCGCCCATTAAGGTGGTCACACGTCTTTCGGCGCGAGCAAGATCATCAATTGTCACTCTGATTAGCGTTCTTGTTTCCGGATCCATTGTCGTTTCCCATAGCTGATCGGCATTCATTTCACCAAGACCCTTATAGCGTTGGATGACATAGCCATTTTTGAATTCTTCAATCGTTTGTTTCATTTCATCATCATTCCAGGCGTACACAGTCTTTTCTTTTTTGCCTTTTCCTTTAGTAATTTTATAAAGTGGCGGCAAGGCGATGTAAACCATTCCTGCTTCAACGAGCGGGCGCATGTACCGGTAAAAGAAGGTCAGAAGCAAAACCTGGATATGCGCACCGTCTGTGTCAGCATCGGTCATAATGATAACCTTATCATATTGTACATCCTTTAAATCAAAATCACCGCCGACACCCGCCCCAATGGTATGAATGATCGTCGAAATTTCTTCATTCTTTAAAATGTCCTGAATCTTGGCTTTTTCAGTATTGATGACTTTTCCTCTCAGTGGCAGAATGGCCTGGAATTTACGATCGCGCCCTTGTTTAGCTGAACCGCCGGCGGAATCTCCCTCTACCAGATACAATTCATTTTTCTTCGGGTTTTTAGATTGTGCCGGTGTCAACTTTCCACTCAACAACGTGTCTTTCCGTTTTTTCTTTTTTCCTGATCTTGATTCTTCTCTTGCCTTACGAGCGGCCTCACGAGCCTCTTTAGCCTTGATTGCTTTACGGATCAGCATACCCGCAGCATCGGGATTTTCTTCAAGGAAGTAAGACAGCTTTTCAGAAACGACAGAATCGATAACAGAACGCGCTTCCGGTGTCCCCAGCTTATCCTTTGTCTGCCCCTCAAACTGCAGCATTTCCTCCGGTATGCGAACCGAAATAATGGCCGTAAAACCTTCCCGGATATCTGAACCTTCCAGATTTTTATCCTTTTCTTTCAGGTATGTGTTTTTTCTGGCGTAATCATTAAAAATTCGAGTGACAGCGGTTCGCCCGCCAGATTCATGCGTGCCTCCATCCTTGGTCCGAACATGATTTACAAATGAGAGAATGCTTTCAGCAAACCCATCATTAAACTGAAAAGCGAAGTCAACTTCAATACCTTGCTGCTCGCCTTCAAATGAAACGACCGGATGCAACGTATCTTTTTCTTCATTAAGATACGACACAAACGACTCCAAACCATCCGGAAATTGGTACGCCTCTTTTAGCGCATGCCGTTCATCCGTTAGTTCGATTTTTAATCCCTTTAACAAAAATGCTGCTTCTCTTAGCCGTTCGGATAATGTTTCAAAGTTATAGTCGTTTACCGAAAAAATGGCGGGATCCGGTTTAAAATGAATAACGGTTCCTTTTTTACTGGTTTTGCCCATTTTTTCCAAAGAGCTGACAGGTTTGCCGCCTTCAAAAAGCTGATAATATTTATGACCATCACGGAAAATAGTTACTTCCAGCCACTCGGAAAGTCCATTGACAACGGATGCACCTACACCATGCAACCCGCCACTTGTTTTATAGCCGCTCTGTCCAAACTTTCCCCCGGCATGCAAAACAGTAAAGATGACTTCTGTTGTTGGTTTGCCGCTGGAATGAACACCTGTAGGGATCCCGCGTCCGGCGTCTTCCACAGAAATACTATTATCCTGATGGATGGTTACTTTAATCACTGATCCATGCCCGGCTAATGCCTCATCGACAGCATTATCAACAATCTCAAAAACCAAGTGATGTAATCCGCGCTGATCAGTGCTGCCTATGTACATTCCGGGTCTTTTTCTTACTGCTTCAAGCCCTTCCAGTACTTGAATCGAATCATCCGTATATTGTAAAGACTCCTTAGCTTCTTTAGCCATGCAGCCCGTCTCCTCTCTTTCTTTTCAAGGGTACAAGTTCTACAACGGTTATTACAATGATAGAACAAGCGTTTGTAAATGTAAACTGCTTTTTTTATTGAATTATTCTTATACTACCTTAAAACACGTATATTAGTATACTATAATTTTACTTTAGTACAAAAAAAGAATGACCCCAAGAGGCCATTCAGTCAATTTTCATATTCATCAAACAAGGAGTGAGTGCGCTACTTTAATACATGTGCCTGTTAGGACAGTTAGCTCACGATCCTTTAATTCATCATATGTTCCCCGGTTGATAATACCCTGCCGGCTCTAAATCGACGCCCGTTTGTACTGATATCGACATCTTCTTACTCTTCAAGCAAACCTTCTTCCATCAGAAATTCACGGGCAACCTCAACTGGATCTTTGTTTTTATAATCAACTTGATAATTCATGTGACGCATCTGGTCATCCGTTATTTTGCCACCGAGTTGATTCAATATCTTGTCCAGTTCAGGATATTTCTCCAATGTACTCGCACGCATCAGTGGCGCACCTTGATAAGGCGGGAATAAATTTTTAGGATCATCCAATGTTACCAGATTCATTTCAACCATATAGCTATCTGTCGCGTAAGCGTCAATAACATCAACTTCACCGTTTGCCAGTGCGTCCTGACGAATTCCCGGCTCCATTGTCTGTACGTTGGAGATATCCAGGTTATAAACCTCCTGCATACCGACATAACCGTCATAACGGTCCTTAAATTCCAGTGTGAAACCTGCAGTGATATCATTTTCAATCCGCCTTAAATCGCCGATTGATTCAAGATCATGAGTTTCAGCCAGATCCTGTTTCGTCACAACAGCATAGGTATTGTTAAATGCCATCGGTTCCAACATGGCCATCCCATATTTTTCCCGCATTCCCTGTCTTGCCTGCTCATAGACCTCACTTTTTTTATTACTTTCCGCTTCTTGATCCAAATGAGTAACAATCGCTGTACCAGTGAATTCGGGGTAAATATCGATATTGCCGTTTTTTAACGCGCTAAATACAAAAGCGGTCTTTCCCAAACCTGGCTTAAGTTCAACTGTCAGATCGGTTTCTTCCTCAATCAGCAGTTTGTACATATTAATCAGAACAGCGGGTTCAGAACCGAGTTTTCCACCAATTGTCAAGTCAGACTGCTTAGCAGTGGAAAAGAAAAATGGCGATACAACGATTAAAACAGCAATGATGAGCATTGCGGTGAACGATTTGAACCCTGCACGTCTGGAAAACTTTTCAAGTCCGCGTAATACAAAATCTAGAAAAATCGCAAGTAATGCAGCTGGAATAGCCCCAAGCAAAATAAGATTTAAATCTGCTCCGCGGTCAATCCCCAGAAGAATAAGCTCACCTAAACCGCCGGCGCCGATCAATGCGGCAATTGTCGTTGTTCCTACAATCAGAACCATAGAAGTTCTTATGCCTGCCATAATGACTGGCATAGCAATCGGAAGTTCAACTTTGGTCAATCGTTTTACGGAATTCATACCCATTCCTGTAGCTGCCTCTTTTAGTGCTGGTTCGACTTCATTAATCCCGGTGTATGTGTTCCTCAAAATAGGCAACAACCCATATACTGTCAGAGCGATAATGGCGGGAGTCGTGCCAATCCCAAAAAATGGTATCAAAAAAGCCAGGACAGCCAAGCTTGGGATCGTCTGCATAATGGCAGATAAACCAATAATAGGTTCAGCAATCCTTTGATATCTGGTCAATATAAGACCAATCGGCACAGCGATTATGATTGCAATAATCAGTGACAGCAGCGATACCTGCAAATGCTCCCAAATGGTTTCAAGCAGCATATCCTGTCTGTTCTGAAAAGTATCGATGAATTCTGCCATTATTGTATCACCCCATCTTTTGCGGCAGTTTCACGCCTCAAATATGAGATGACATCTTTATAAGTCAACGTTCCAACAAGCTTTTCTTCTTTTAAGACGGGATAAATTTGCTGATTGTTTTGTTGCAATTCATCCACAGCCTTATAAAGAGGCATATCGTTTTTGAGTACTATGACGTTGTCCACTAGCTTTCCATTATCCAACGCTGAAACAAACATGTCATCTTTGTCCTTAACGATAAACGTACCCTGTTTTGAGTAATTGCCTGCATCATACGCTGATTTTGTAATAACAAAAGACTCTGTCTCGCCGGCTATGACGTCGATAGCGGTTTGCCACGGTGATTTGCGCTCCCCGATAAACTCCTTTACAAATGTCGTTTCAGGATTCAAAACCAGTTGCTGTGGTGTATCAACCTGATTAATGTGCCCTTCTTTCATAAGACAGACTTTATCACCAAGCGCCAGCGCTTCGTCAATATCGTGTGTCACAAAAACAATCGTCTTCCTTATTTCCTGATGCAGCTTTTTGATATCATGTTGTAATTGTTCACGGCTGATCGGGTCCAGCGCGCTGAATGGCTCATCCATTAATATGATATCCGGGTCAGCTGCCAGTGCCCGGATAACCCCAACCCGCTGCTGTTCCCCTCCTGATAATTCACTTGGTCTCCGATGTAAGTAAGTCGACGGATCAAGACCTACCATATCCAGCAATTCTTCACTTCTTTTACGGATTTCTCTCCGCTTCCACTTTTTCATCTCGGGGACAACTGCAATATTTTCTCCAATGTTCATATGGGGAAACAATGCGATTTGCTGAAGAACATATCCGATATTCCAGCGCAATTCATGAATATTATAATCATTGATATTCGTGCCATTTATGTAGATCGTTCCTTCTGTCGGTTCAATCAGCCGGTTGACCATTTTCATTGTCGTTGTTTTTCCGCAGCCGCTTGGACCAATTAACGTGACTAACTCACCCTCATTGATTCTTAAGGAAAAATCCTTGAGTGCTTCTGTGCCATCCGGATATGTTTTTTTAACATCACTGAATTCAATCATCTGGTTCACCCTCGATTTAACATTATTTATTTTCGACAATACTTTACAATACCCTTAACAATCATTATAAAAACTATTGTCATCACAATCAATAAAGGTTCTTTAAACCGTCACTTCATGGTAAAATGGGACAAAGTCAAAAAAAGTAGCGGAAAGTGGGAAATGTTATGGAGTTTTTAGTATTTGCAATTATCGCATATTTATTGGGGTCGGTTCCGTCTGGCGTAATTGTTGGAAAGATTGGGTATAACATTGATATTCGTGAACATGGAAGCGGCAATCTCGGCGCTACAAATACATTCCGGATTTTAGGTATCAAAGCCGGTACTATTGTTATATTGGCTGATATCCTTAAAGGTACGCTGGCAACGGTTCTCCCTCTATTGTTTGATGTGGACGTTCCCCGGCTTATAATCGGCTTATTTGCTGTTCTTGGTCATACATACCCGCTATTTGCAAAATTCAATGGAGGCAAAGCTGTCGCCACATCAGGCGGAATCATTTTAGGCATTAATCCGTGGCTTTTTGTCGTCATGATTATATCATTTATGGTCACCTTGTTTTTTTCCAAGTATGTTTCCCTTTCATCCATGGTTACAGGCATTGTTGCGATAATCACCTCCGTTATCTTCCGGGAGTGGGGCCTGGTCATCGTTACATCAGCATTAACTATTTTTGTATTGTACCGTCATCGTGAAAACATCAAACGCATTAAAAATAAAACCGAACCTAAGATTAAATGGATGTAGCATGGTCAACGAATTCAATAAATTGAATCTTTATTTGGACTTTTAGTATACTATGATAGTAACAGCTACAAATTGGAAGGGGTCACAGATCGTTATGGATAAAGCTAAGACAATTACAAAAAAACAGTTACCGGATAAAGCCAATCGTCATAAATTATTTGGTTCTGTCGAGCCTGGTCCCAAAACAAAACCAAGCGAAAAAAGCCAGATGGCTGATTTACAAAATACACAAGAAGACTTTTTATTTGACCTCGATGCGGTGGGAATTTCAAATGTGAAACATCCGATTACCGTTACAAGCAACATGGAGCCCAAATCACAAACAACCATCGCAACATTTGAGTTCACATCCAGTGTTGAAAAATCGAGTAAAGGGACCAATATGAGCCGTTTTACCGAACAGCTCCAAGAATTCCACCGGAAAGGGTTCGTTATTAACTTACAAGCACTTAAATCATTTACAAAAGATCTTGCGGAACGTCTGAATCAAAAGGACGCCGAAATCAAAGTGAGTTTCCCATGGTTTTACGAAAGGCGCGGACCTCAGTCAGGTCTTTCCGGGATGAATCATGCAGATGTCTCAATCACAGTCAACTATGACATAGTAGCGGGATTCACCGTTACCACCTCATTATCATCACTGATTACGACGCTTTGTCCTTGCTCAAAGGAAATCAGTGAATATAGCGCTCATAATCAGCGTGGTGAAGTCACGATGACCGTATCATTGGCTGAGGATTTTGATGATGAAGCAACAGACTGGAAAGAATGGCTGCTTGAAGCAGCTGAAAGTAATGCCAGTGCCAGACTGCACCCGGTCTTAAAACGGCCCGATGAAAAAATGGTAACAGAGGAAGCGTATGAAAATCCGCGTTTTGTAGAAGATCTGACACGTCTGGTTGCGGCGGATTTATATGAAATGCCGTTTATCACCAAGTTCCATGTGCATTGCCGAAACGAAGAATCTATTCATATGCATGATGCTGTTGCTTCAATAACGTATGATAAGATAACGGATGATAAGCTGGAAGGATAGTTACCACTATGAAATATATCTTTATTGCGCTGATAAAGTTTTATCGGAAAACGATCAGTCCACTTAAACCTCCAACCTGTCGATTTTTTCCGACTTGTTCGGAGTATGGACTGGTGGCATTTCGACGCTTCGGTTTCTTTAAAGGAGGTTATTTGACCATCAAGCGGATCGGCAAATGCCATCCCTTTCATTCGGGCGGCGTTGATTTGGTTCCAGAAAAACGGGTGAAATAATGTAAAACATCAATTGGAAAACAATCGATTAAAGTCAGTCTGATATAATTCAGTTGAATAAACAAAAAGAGGCGTCAGTGCCTCTTTTTAACTATAGAAAAACTCCACAACTGAATGTCAAGTTTTTCTAAAAAATCAGTATTAGAGGTTGTTCAAAAAGTCCGGTAAAAATGACACTTTGAATTTCTTCGTTGGCTTGTTTCTCCGCTCCTTGGAAAAGAAAAACACTTTTCCTGCGTGCGAAGCGGATTCATGGAAGCATTACTTGTGCTCATGTATCTAAAGGCATACATTCCGCTGCTCGAAACTGCGCCGCCTCGAACTTCTTGGTCCTTTTTATCCTCCTTTTTGAACACGCACTATTAAATTTGGACTCTGCGATGCTTTATCAGAAAGTACCACGTTCGGATCTTGCGCCTTTGTGCTATCAATTTTATAGTGCACGCGTTAACTTATAAACTGAACCTGGTTATTTGATCCCACTGCGCTTCCTTTCTTAATATTGCTGCCTGTTTTTCCCCGAACAGATCAAAATGCGGATGCACTCTGTCCAAATGGATCCAAGCCGAATTCAAATTGTATTGTTTTCCCCAGCCAGCCAGTTTTTCCAAATCATTGCACCCTACTTTTGTTACGGTATCACATCCAGGGAAGCGATCATCAATCCAATAGTGAGTTAAAAAACTGATACGGCCGCATTCAACTTCTGATTTCCACTCAATTAATTCTTTCCGATCAATTCCAAAAGCCATTATGATTCTCCATCCACTTGTTCCATGTAGGTCTGATGCCACTCAGGAAAGGTTTTCCGCAATGATAACGGTCTGAATGACTCCTTATGAACAATCACATGCTCTGTTGTGCCGCTTACAGCTAAAGTTCCGTTTTCCTTCAGGATTTGATAAGCATAAACCGTACGGAGGCCATCATATTGATCAAGCCACGTTTCAACAGTTGCTTTTTCACCGTAGCGGACAGGATTTTTAAACGTTATTTGAGCATCAATAACAGGTGAGACAATATTATTTTTTTCCATATCTGTATACATAAGACCGAGACTTTCGATGTATTTCGTTCGACCAATTTCGAACCAGATAAGGTAATTAGCATGGTAAACAACCCCCATCTGATCTGTCTCTTGGTATCTCACTTCAATTGGTGTATATGTTTTGTGCAATTTTTTTCCTCCTGTATAACGCTATGTCCATATATTATTTTACCATACTTTCGTGCATTAAGTACGTATTGAAAAAGCACAACACCAATCAGTTTGTGTTCTATTTAGAATTATGTTTTTGAACTGGAAAACCTCAAACCACACAACATGTGGTTTGAGGTTTTGGTTACTATTTATTCGCTTCGTCTTTAATTTCTTGGCGCATACCTTCAATAGCTTCTTCACGGCGCTTATTTTTATCCTTGAGTTTTTCTTTTTCTTCACCGGTAGAATGTTGCATGGTGTCATGTGCGTCCTCTATATTTTGAATGGTGTCTTGGACCATATTTTGCAGCTTATCAACATTGTCACTACGGTCATCCGGTTTAGGTTTGTATTTGTCAGTCATATTTGGAGCTCCTTTGCAAAATTAATAACACCTCAAAAGATGTCTATAACTAAATTTTTTGCAAAAATCGCGATAATATACAATGGTTATATAAGGTTTGTTTACTTTTAAGACCAAAAAACCTGTCTGAACGATAAACAGACAGGTTATCTTACGCGATTTTGGTGTAATGAATGCTGCATTTTCTTTTCCATTTTTTGCTCGAATCTTTCCAAAAACGACTCATCCTGCAAAATTTGCCTTCGATTTTCCTGGACAAGCTCATCAAATGAAAGTCTCTTTTTCAAAGAAATGACCATCAACTCCTCTTTTACGAACAGTATTACCATTTCTTTGAAAATTTATCACATATTTTACAATTATAAATGAATGCGGAATCAACGCTTTGCTCATTTTCATTAGAAAAACTCGGCATTCGCCTCGTCTTATAGCGAATGCCGAAGCTTTTCTTATAAGGTCAACCATTTTATACTTTCTGACGTTATTAGAAAAACTCGGCATTCGCCTCGCCTTATAGCGAATGCTGAAGCTTATAAAGTCACCCATCTTTTATACTTTCTGACGTTAATATAAAGTTTATATTGCATTCATCTGAGTGCAGGCGGTCGCAGAAATTGTATTAATATTTTCTGTAGTTAAAAAAGAAAAGCCAATACATCCGCTAATGCGGTGCATTGGCTTTCTTTTCTTTTAATGTGTCACACTGCTTTTAGAATCCAATTTATTCCGCAGTACCATTTGCAGAATACCACCGTGGCGATAGTAGTCAACCTCAACATCGCTGTCGAAGCGGGCAATGACATTAAATTCAGTTGACTTGCCATCCTCGTCTACAGCTGTCACCTTAACGCGATCATGCGGTTTAACATTTTCATCAATCTCCACATCGAATGATTCCTTGCCAGTCAGTCCAAGCTTATCGGCGCTGTCGCCTCTTTCAAATTGCAATGGAAGAACGCCCATCATGACCAGATTCGAGCGGTGAATGCGTTCGAAACTTTCTGCAATAACTGTCTTAATACCTAAGAGGTTCGTCCCTTTAGCAGCCCAGTCACGGGAAGATCCCATTCCGTAATCTTTACCACCGACAACAAGCAACCCGGTGCCATTTTCTTGATACTTCATAGCAGCATCATAAAATGGCATAACCTCGCCTGTCGGCCAGTATGTGGTATAACCGCCTTCTTTACCTTGCGCCAAAAGATTGCGGATACGGATATTGGCAAATGTACCGCGCATCATTACTTCATGGTTGCCGCGACGCGAACCGTATGAGTTAAAGTTTCTCGGCGATACACCTTTATCCTGCAGATACTGTCCTGCCGGCATATCTTTTGCGATTGCTCCTGCCGGCGAAATGTGGTCGGTTGTTACCGAATCGCCAAATTTACCGATCATTCGGAGCTTATTCAGAGGTTTCACGGAACCTGCCTGTTTTGATAAGCCTTCGAAAAATGGCGGATTTTGGATATATGTTGATTCGTTATCCCATCCGAATAGAGGTTCATCTGTTGTTTGGATTTCATTCCACTTTTCATTGGAATCAAACACGCGCTCATACTCTTTACGGAAAATTTCCGGTTTTACAACAGACTGAACAGTATTCTTAATGTCGTCCATTGATGGCCAAATATCTTCTAAATAGATTGGTTGACCGTCTGCATCTGTACCAAGTTGATCCTTGGTCAAGTCAACATCGACCGTCCCTGCCAAAGCATATGCAACAACCAATGGAGGTGAAGCAAGATAATTAGCTTTGACCAGTGGATGGATGCGCCCTTCAAAATTCCGATTACCCGACAATACAGAAGAAACCGTTAGGTCACTTTCTTCGATGGCTTTTTCAATTTCCGGACGCAGCGGACCGGAGTTTCCGATACATGTTGTACATCCATAGCCAACAAGGTTAAACCCAAGAGTATTCAGGTATTCCTGCAATCCTGAATCATCCAGGTAACGTGTAACGACTTTAGATCCCGGGGCCAACGATGTTTTAACATATTCAGGCACCTTCAAGCCTTTTTCAACAGCATTTTTTGCCAGCAATCCCGCGCCAAGCATGACATATGGATTCGATGTGTTTGTACAGGAAGTAATTGCGGCAATGGCGAGAGCACCCGTTTTCATAACTGAGGTTTCATCATTTGGATGCTGTACTATCGCTGTTTTGTCAAATTCCGATTTATCCATGCCAAAGCCCTGATTGCCAGATGGTGCCGTAATGGCCTTGTTGAATTCACTTTTCATTTCAGAAAGTGCAATTAAATCTTGTGGACGTTTTGGTCCGGAAAGATTTGGTTCAAGTTCTGACAAATTGATCTCCACAACTTCGGTATATTCAGGATCTTCCTGATCAGCTGAATACCAGAGATTATTTTCCTTACAATATGTTTCAACGAGTTCAATCTGTTCTTCACTGCGCCCGGTTAAACGAAGATAGCTTAACGCCTCATCATCAACCGGGAAAAAACCGCATGTTGCTCCATATTCCGGAGCCATATTGGAGATAGTTGCACGATCGGCGAGCGGCATATCCTTTAATCCAGGACCAAAATACTCGACAAATTTTCCAACAACGTTTTTCTCACGAAGAACCTGAGTCACCTTTAATGCCAAGTCAGTTGCTGTTGTTCCTTGCGGGAAGCTTTCGGTAAATTTGACGCCGATCACTTCCGGTGCAGGAAAATATGATGGCTGGCCAAGCATACCTGCTTCAGCTTCGATACCGCCAACACCCCAACCAAGGACGCCCAGACCATTGATCATTGTCGTATGGGAATCGGTACCGACCAGTGTATCCGGAAATGCATCATAAGTGCCATCCTCATTTTCAAGGCCATGAACAACATTTGCGATATATTCCAGGTTTACCTGATGAACAATGCCCGTTGCAGGCGGTACTGCACGATAATTATCAAATGCTTTCTGCGCCCAATGCAAAAACTCATAGCGCTCCATGTTGCGTTCAAATTCAAGTTCCATATTTGCTTTCAAGGCGTTAGGCGTGCCATATTGGTCAACTTGTACCGAATGGTCAATCACGAGATCCACTGGTACTTCCGGATTAATTTTGTTCGGTTCGCCACCCATGTCAACCATTGCTTTTCTCAGCGATGCAAGATCAACAACAGCCGGAACACCGGTGAAATCCTGTAAAATAACACGTGACGGTTTAAAAGGCACATCGATCCCTTTTCCTTCATCTGTTCCCCAGTTGGACAACCCTTTAATATGTTCGTCTTTGATGACGTGTCCATCCTGTTGGCGGACAAGCGATTCCAAAAGGACCCGGATCGAAAATGGCAGCCGGGATATGTTTCCTGAATTGGCATCTTCAAGCGCTTTTAACTGATAATAGTTGTATGTCCTGCCATTCAGATCAAATTGCTTTTTTGCATCAATACCCATAAAACAGTACTCCCCTCTCATCTTTCTGTGAAACGGCATACTAAATATTACTTACACCTTGGTTTTGGCTTGCTCACACTCAAAGTCTAAGCTTTTGAACTTACCCAGGTAATCTAATTTTACAATGTCTTACCTGCAAAACCTATCTGTATATATCTTATACGAAATGATAGTACAACACAATCGTTTCATAACGTCAGCCATATATTAATAAGTTATTGAATATGATAAGAAAAAGTTATACAGTTGTAACATTATACAAACGATTATTTATCTCATCTCAACACGCTGTAAGTCACAAAATTCAATATGGCATGAAAGCCGGGAAAAGTAGGTTAAAAACTGCAATTCCTTGAATTTTTCAGCACCAATCAGCAGGAAAATCGATCACTGGACGACAATTCACTCTATATCACCCGCCGGTAAAATCAACCTAAACGTGGTTCCGCTTGCTTCATTTTGCAGAATTTCAAGCTTTCCTTCATGCCGTTCAAGAATTTGTCGTGTAATCATCAAGCCGAGACCGGTTCCATTTTCCTTTGTTGTAAAAAAAGGCTCACCCAGTTTATGTATAATTTCCTCGGGTATTCCCGGCCCTTCGTCTGAAATGTCAATCCGCAATTCCCGCCATTTCAAGTGACTGCTGATCTTGATGCTACCGGGCTCTTTCATCGCTTCAATAGCGTTTTTAAAAATATTGATTAAGACTTGTTTAATTTGAGAACGGTCGCATTTAATATTTTGATTGATCACATTCATTTCAATGTCAATTTTCTTTAATCGTGCTTGAGGCTGCAGAAGAGTGACAACATCATCAACCATTTCCGGTATGGATTCCATTTCCTGAGAATCAGTCATCGGTTTTGATATAAACAGCAGTTCTGAGGTAATATTTTCGATCTTTTCTATTTCATCAACCATAATATGATGATAGGCTTCTTCTCTGTTGACACCGGCTTGCAAAAGCTGCAGAAAACCTTTCAGCGATGTCAGCGGATTACGAATTTCGTGAGCAATTCCTGCTGCCAGTTGTCCGGCCACCGACATTTTTTCGGATCGGATCATCAGCTCTTCAGCTTCTTTTTTATCCGTGATATCTTTAGTAAAGGAAATATAATACTCATTACCATGGTCATCCTGTATCGATGTTACTAAGTTTTCTGTCCAAATATTTTTGCTGTGGATATCCTGAACATTAATATTAAAAACCTGCTTTTCATCTTTAACGGCATCAAGATAATCTTTTACATATGAAATATCATTTGCAAGAACCATTTCATGCCACTTTGTACCCAGAAGTTCGGAAGCCGTATAGCCAAGTAATTGTTCAACTGCCTTCGAAACATAAATAATTCTCCCGTGTCTATCCCATAAAGTAACGAATCCACTCATATTCCATTCTATCCATTTTAGGATCGAGGAGGGCAGTGAAGCCATATTACAGAAGTTCCGGGGGACACGGCGGGGTGTGGAATGTTGTTCATTTTTATTGATTTTTGTGGATTTTTCGTCATAGCTACCGATCATCCTTTTCCCTCCTTACTCTGTTAATGTTCTAATCAGTAATTCATATGACAAATTTAATGAAAATATGCTACTATATTTGTAATATGGTGACTTGCCAAAGACTGTAAGTAGGTTAAATTATAATACAAATTTTGGAATGCGTAAAAGCAGCAAATAATGAGTACCAATTTATATCGTGTCACATGATACTATCATAGACTATCAAATTGAAAAATTAAAGGAAAAAATTACAAAGTTTTTTACTATTAAGAACAAAAACAGGTGGTAATATGTCAATGATTGGCGATATTTTCATCGTCTTTTGGGGATTTTTAATGATAAGCTTCATGGGAATCGGCGGTTTTTTTATGTTTCGCAAATTCCTAAAACAATTACCGAAAGAAGACGGTAAGTCGAACATGGACTGGGAAGCGTATTATGTCGAGCAAACAAGACATATGTGGCCCGAAAAAGAGAAACACTTGCTGGAAGAGCTGGTCGCACCAGTACCCGAATTATTCAGAGATGTTGCCAGGCATAAAATAGTCGGCAAAATAGGAGAGGTTGCTTTAGCAAACAGCAACACGCTGATAACGCAAGAAGTACTTATCGAAGGGTATATTTTAGCAACACCAAAGCGGGATCATAAATTTTTAAAGAAAAAATTAAAGGAAAAAAATATTGATGTGACACCTTATAAGCACCTGTTTGAACTTTCCCGCAGCGACTATGCTGAAAACTGGCGATCACGCTATCGGAAAAAGAGTCATGAGGAAAAAGGGGTGGAGGATAATTGAAAATTAATTATTCTACTTTTCTTTATGCCATATAAAATGGCAGCTGACCATCGACTTTCGGCCAGCTGCCATTTTATATACACACATCATTCAATTAGCCAAGTTCTCTCTCCAGTCGTTTAAACTTATAAAGCATTGCCAGTCTCCAGGAGAGAATCATCCCGAATGCCAGAAGGAAAAACATGCCGCTCGTTTCACCAAGGGAAATGGTTGATCCGATGACCAGTTTAATAATAATCCTCAGCAATAATAATCCAAACAAAATAAAAACAAACGATTTTGATGGGATCAAATATATACTTCTGCCCTTTATTTCAAAATTGGACGTTTTAATCAAAAAAATAGAAAAAATAATACCGACAGAAATTGCCTCGCATATTTGCAGTAAATCAACCCTAAAAACAGGGAATACGAACATTAATGCGCCTGTGCTCATAAATAATGGCGGCAAAATGATTTTTTTGACGCTTGCCGGTTTTTTAGATGCCTTTAATCGGACGAATATCATGATGATAGCCATAAAAGCTGCGACCATGGTACTCGCTATCAGCCAAAACATGTCAAATCACTCTTCTTTACGCCTTTTTTATGGGTTGAACACTTCTAGGAGCCTAACCTGGCTACTATCGATCCTCTGCAATGGTTAAAATGATGGTGACTGTAACACCAAGAACTGTCAAGTAAACACCAAAATCAAATATCATGGCTGTTGCCAGTTCAAGTTCTCCAAATATCGGGAATTCTGCATAACCGTATGTATGTGATAGAAACGGCTGTTGGAACAAAAAGGAACCAATTCCGGTACCTGCCGCAAGAAGCAGTCCGGCGGGAACAAGCATACGATAGTTAATGGGCAAAATTTTTCTAAGTACGCCAGCGCCATATGCCATATACATCAAAATAATGGCTGAGGATGTCACTAAACCGCCAATAAACCCTCCACCGGGTGAATTATGACCGGCAAGCAGCAAATAAATTGAGAAGCCCAGCAAAATAAATGCAATTAGCGATGTTGTTGTCCGAAAAATGAGATCATTTGCTTGATACATATCAGCTGACGCTCCTTTTTTATATCAAATTTCCAGTAAGAAATCCGCTGTTTTCAGTTTATTACAAACCACCCGGAAAATCCAGCTCACGCAAACTATTATAAACCGGAAAATCCAAATAAGCTCGCAAGAAATGCTGTCAAGTCAGTCATCCAATCAAAGTACAAGGCAATCCCCATAAAAATCATAATATAACCGCCAACTTTGACGATTATTGAGCTGTTGCGTTTGATCCACGTCAGTTTCCCAATAAAAAAAGATAATGCTAAGAACGGAATCGAAAATCCCAGTATATAACTGATCATCATGACCATTCCAAGATCGGGATTAGTTGCCGCCAATGAAATAACGATAACAAGAATCGGCCCCATACATGGGGTCCAGCCCAGCGAAAATGCCAAACCTATAATTAAGGATCCAAAAAACCCTGCGGGACGGTTTTTAAAGGTGATTGACCGATCTTTCATTAGAAATTCAAAATTGAAGATACCAACAATTACAAGTCCGAAAAACACAATCAAGATGGCTCCAATTTGTCTAATGATATCCCGGTTTGACTCCAGAAATTCGGATATGAATGAGGAACTGAAACCAAGCATGATAAAAACGAGCGAGAAACCAATAAGAAAGAAAACTGTATGTAACAAACTTTGCCTTGTCAGCATTTTATTCTCATTTTTCAAGTCATTGACACTCATCCCTGTGATATACGAAAGAAAAGCCGGATAAAGCGGCAATACGCAAGGTGAGATAAATGACAGGAAGCCCGCTCCAAATGCTATAAAAACATTGATTTCTCCAGACATATCCATCCTCCTACACTAACTTCCTTATTTTATTCTAACAAAAAAAGACACCTGATACGTGATACGTATTTGACAATAATCCAACAGATGCAACAAACAAATAACATAAAAAGAATACTTTTAAAAATATTGGAATGTGCGGTTTCCACATAAATTGCAATGACACGTCACACCAAAAATACCCCTATTATTTGTCATAATTCAGGGGTACCTTGCAAACATTTAAAAGTTTCTATAGAGAATAATGTCAATTATTTTCCTTGCTGCTGATTATTCATCGCACGCATCATCTGATTGATTTTTTTCTGTGATGGTTTCTGCCCCATTTGCATCATCAACGTACGAAGCATTTGTTCATTAATTGGCGGGTTTTTCTTTAAATAGTTCATCATATACTTTCGGGCGATAAAAAATCCAAGTGCAACCCCCGCAATTAATGCCAAAATTGCTATTAGCACTACCCAAATCACGTCCATTAAAGCTTTCCTCCTTCATGTTGTCTCTCATATAGTATAGTAAATCAAAGATAAGAATACAATACTTGTCCAGCTTTATCATTTCCCTTTAACTGAAGGACCGGTGAAATCCAGCCAAAATCATATTCGGCTTGACCTACAACAAAAAAATATGGCTGGTATGTTCGTAAAGCGGGAAAAAGCAAGCCTTCTGCATCATGAATTATGTCACCCAGAAATTTTATACGTTTTTGTTCGATATGTAAAGAAATATTGCATGTTCCCTTCTCAATGACCAAAAACTGTTCATTATTTTCGATCCTGGCGTTAGAAGGCTGGTTGTTCAATATGTGTGAAATCAGTGCGTCCTCAGGCATATCGATGGTGATATACTGGAACTGCCTTTTTAAATCCTCTCTGTTTTGCAGACGATGATAACTCTTGATAAACCGGCATAATATGTCACTGCGATAATAAAAAAAACGTGCAAATTCTTCCTTTATCCAATAAATAGAGTAATGATTCAACAGAAATCCTCCTCCTTTGTATCATCTATTATACCGTCTCATATTTAGAAGTTTGTCATACTACGTAACAAAGGAACACTAATTTTGTCGACTTTCCATTATACCCTGTATTACCTGTTAAAAATACGCGGCAACCGCTCGTCTTATAGCGAGTATCGAAGCTTTCCGTTACAAAAAGTGACTCCCCCCAACCGGAAGAGTCACCCCTTTAGTCAAAATATTTATTTTAGCAACTGTTCAACACGATTCACGACATTTTCTACATTAAAGCCGTATTCATCAACCACTTTATCCCCTTTAGCAGAGGCACCGAATCGATCAATGCTCAGAACATCACCCTGATCACCTGTATATCGTTCCCATCCAAACGGGGATCCCATTTCAATGGCTAGTCTTTTCGTAACATTAGGCGGAAGCACCTTGTTCTTGTAAGCATCATCCTGCTCTTTGAATCTATCCCAGGATGGCATGCTGACAACGTTAACGTCGATGCCTTTTTCATGCAGGGCTTCTTTCGCTTTTACCGCAAGCTGAACTTCTGAACCTGTTGCCAGTAATAGTGCATCCGGTGTTTCTTTATCTGTTTCACTAATAACATATGCACCTTTTTGCACACCCTCATATGCATGTTCTTTTGTGCCTTCCAATACAGGCAGACCTTGTCTTGTCAGGACCAGTGCAGTCGGCTTATTTGTTGACTCCAATGCCAGTCTCCAGGCTTCACGCACTTCATTGCCATCGGCAGGCCGGATGAGTGAAAGGCCCGGCATAGCTCTCAAGGATGCCAATTGTTCAATAGGTTCGTGTGTGGGCCCGTCTTCACCAACTGCTATCGAATCGTGGGTAAACACATATGTGACCGGATTATTCATAATGGCGGACAATCTTAATGCCGGACGTAAATAGTCGCTGAATACAAAGAATGTTCCGGCATAAGGTTTAATGCCGCCATGCAACGCCATTCCATTGACAGCGGCTGCCATCGCAAATTCACGCACACCGAACCAGATATTTTTTCCGGCATAGTTGTTCCGTGAAAAATCGTCCTGGTTTTTAATCGTTGTTTTATTTGAACCTGCCAAGTCAGCACTGCCTCCAAATAGATATGGCACAGCTTTTGAGACTTCATTCAGGACATCACCGGATGAGGCGCGAGTAGCTTTCGCATCATCCTCGGCATCATAAACGGGTAGATTTGCCTCCCAGTTTTCCGGCAATTCACCTTTTATGGCATGCTCCAATTCATTGCCTGCTTCCGGATATTTTTCTTGATAAGTTTTAAATAAATCGTTCCAGTTTTGCTCGGCTTTTGCGCCATCATCAGCTATTTTTTTCTTGAAATCGTCATACACATCATCAGGTACATGAAAGTCATCATGACGCCAGCCGTAGTACTCTTTGGTCAGCTTCACTTCGTCTTCGCCCAACGGAGCACCATGTGAAGCTGCAGACGCCGATTTGTTCGGTGCGCCATAACCGATAACCGTTTTCACTTCAATCAGTGTTGGCTGATCGGTATTGGCTTTAGCTTCCTTAATGGCGTTGCGGATTTCATTCAAATCGTTACCGTCTTCCACGCGGATAACCTGCCAGCCGTATGCTTTGAAGCGTTCCTCAGTATTATCCGAAAACGCGCGATTCAGCTCGCCATCAAGTGAAATGTCATTTGAATCATACAAGGCAATCAGCTTGCCTAATTTTAAATGACCCGCAAGTGAAGCGGACTCATGAGAGATGCCTTCCATAAGGTCACCATCGCTCACAAGTGCATACGTATAATGGTCAATAATCGATATATCGTCTTTATTATAGGTTGCTGCAAGATGGGCCTCAGCCATCGCCATACCGACTGACATGGCAATACCTTGTCCAAGCGGTCCTGTCGTTGCTTCAACCCCGTCGGTATGATGAACTTCCGGATGTCCCGGTGTTCTGGAATCCCACTGACGGAATGACTTCAGATCGTCAATCGTCACATCATAACCTGATAAGTGCAACAGTCCATATAAAAGCATTGATCCATGGCCTGCTGATAAAACAAAGCGGTCCCGGTTAAACCATTTGGAATGACCAGGATTATGGGTCATAAAATCCGTCCATAACGTATACGCCATTGGTGCAGCGCCCATTGGGAGACCGGGATGACCAGAACTTGCGTTTTCTACCGCGTCAATTGCCAACGTTCTGATTGTGTTAATGGATAGTTGTTCGATCGTTTCTGACAAAGCAATACCCCTTTCCCTTCTTAACATTGTTTCGTATCCTTCTTAATTCTATAATGTAACGCTTGCCTTAACAAGTCTAAACAGTAGTTAATGGTTTTTGTCCTTGTTTTGTAAATCACGCACTTTTTTCGGTGTGACATCCTTACCTTCCGGATCCTTTACAGTCATTGATTTAAACTGATTTTTGAAAGACTTCCGGACATTCTGCAAATATTCTTCACGCAGTTCTTTTTGCTCAGTCTGTTCTTTTACAGTTAAGCCTTCCTCTTTTGACTTTTTAGCCAATTGATTTATCCGATTAAGCTTTTCTTTTGAAATCATAGATGAACCTCCTGAAAAATCAATAAAGGCAGGAACAGTCAGACTGTTCCTGCCTTCTAATACTACACGTCAATTTATACATATTCAAGTGTCGAGATGTTCCTGATACCTGCGATGTACCGTCGCTTTTGAAACAGAATGCCCGAACCCATTCAGCATATCAGCAATTTCCCGAAATGTGAGACCATGTTGTCTCAAGCGTATAACTTCTTCAATCGGAAACTCTTTTCGTTCTTTCCCCGGAGCCTTGTTGCGGTTTGTCAGGTTTTTGCTCGGATCAAATCCATTTTCAACAGCTTTCTTCATGCCCCGTTTGATTTTTGCATTATGGATCTTCCGTTGATATTCCTCGACAATGCTGACAATCTGCAACACCATTGAATCTGCTTCAGACAGTTCCAGTTCACCTTCATATAAAGACGTGTAAATTCTGACATCCAATTTTTGTAACTGATGATACAAAGCAATCTTCGTGTTGCCGCGCCCCAGCCTCGTTTCATCCTGTATGAGTAAACAGTCCGCCCGTTTGTCAGAAAAGTAATCCAGCATTTTAAAAATACCGTCCCGATTTATTTCATAACCGCTTGCCTGTTCTTCAATATAGTCCACAACCGTAAAACCATAGACCCCGGCAAGCTTCATCAGTTCTTCTTTTTGCCTTCGCAATGATGTTTCCTGAATTTTTTTATCTGTACTCACCCGGCAATAAATAATGACTTTCAATGCCATATCCCCTTACATGTTATCCACTTGTAACCATCGAAAAATATAAAAATATCAATGCAGATGCAAAAGCTATTAAATAGAATATATCAGTTTTTGTTATTCTTTCAAACATACAGATCATCCTTTCCCATATTCGAAGAAGAACTATTGTTCGTATCTGTCCACTATTATACACGAACTGGTGATCCTGTCAACATTTTTTCGAACGAATGTTTGCTTAACCGGGATAAACATGCTATACTTACATCAATAAATATTATGTGCGAGGTGCTTAATTGATGACGAAACTTTCAAAGCGGCAGGAAGCTATTCTCGACTATATAAAAGAGCAAGTGGACGAAAAGGGTTACCCGCCGTCAGTTCGGGAAATCGCTTTGGCGGTGGGACTTGCTTCTAGTTCAACTGTGCATGGTCATTTGGCACGTCTGGAAAGCAAAGGATTTATCAGACGCGACCCCACAAAACCAAGGGCAATTGAAGTCTTAGACCAGACGGAAGAAAGCAATATACCTAGAGAAGAACCTCGGTATGCACCTGTTATCGGTAAGGTAACAGCCGGCATTCCCATAACCGCTGTGGAAAATATTGAAGAATTCGTACCTTTGCCAAGTTCAGTTACTGGTACTGATGAAAATTTATTTGTACTGGTGATTGAAGGAGACAGCATGATTGAAGCAGGTATACTGAATGGGGATATGGTTATCGTTAAACAACAGAATACAGCACAAAATGGTGATATCGTCGTCGGCATGACCGACGAAGATGAAGCCACTGTGAAGCGATTCTTTAAAGAAAGCGATCATATTCGCCTCCAACCTGAGAATGCCACGATGGAGCCGCTTATTTACCAAAGTGTAACCATTCTAGGCAAAGTGGTTGGCTTATACCGTAATGTCGAATAGAATAACTAGGAGGGCACAATCCCGTCTTATAGTATCCGAAAACTTTTAAATGCATAATCAAACGAGGCTTTATCATCTTAGACAGGATGATAAAGCCTCGTCTTATAGCAGGTCATGAAATTCTTCTTATGAGGTCATCCATCATTTATACTTTCTGACGTTATAAAAAATACCGCCCAAATTTGAACTTTGAGCGGCATTCTAAATACAAAATATCGCTGTTGACCCACGAAACATCCCCATAATTATAAATTCTCTAATAGTCTTTTTAATACGTAGTCAAATACTGCTCTCTTTCCCATGGATGAACAGTCGTTCTGAACATATCCCATTCAATCGTTTTTGCTTCCACAAAATGCTCATATAGATGTTCACCCAGTGCTTCAACCACCGTTTCATCTTTCTGCATTTCCAGCAAGGCGTTCATCAATGTTGAAGGTAAATCCATCACACCGTTATTTTTACGTTCCTTTTTATCCATATCGTATATGTTCTGATCAACCGATTCAGGCGGGGTCAACTTATTTTCAACACCATCCAGTCCGCTGGCAAGCAACACTGACATCGCCATATATGGGTTGGCAGCAGGGTCGACACTTCGAACTTCAATCCGGGTGCTTAATCCGCGGGAATATGGAATACGGACAAGCGGACTGCGGTTTGTACCGGACCACGCTACATAGCATGGTGCTTCATAACCTGGAACCAGCCGCTTATATGAATTAACCGTCGGATTCGTAACGGCTGTGAAACTCGTAGCATGTTTAATTATCCCAGCAGTGAATTGATACGCCACATCACTTAACTGCATATCGCCATCTTTATCAAAAAACGCATTTTCGCCATTCCTGAATAGAGACATATTGACGTGCATGCCGGAACCATTAACCCCAAAGAGTGGTTTTGGCATAAAGGTTGCATGCAAATTATGTTTTCTGGCAATCGTCCTGACCACCAATTTGAATGTTTGAATATCGTCGGCATGCTTGACTGCATCTGAATATTTGAAATCTATCTCATGCTGCCCTGGTGCCCCCTCATGATGTGAAGCTTCTATTTCAAATCCCATTTCTTCCAATTCCAGAACAATATCCCGGCGGCAGTTCTCACCTAAGTCTGTCGGTGCCAGATCAAAATAACCCCCGCGATCATTCAGCTCCATTGACGGCTGACCCTTCTCATCCAGTTTAAACAAAAAGAATTCCGGCTCTGTCCCTATATTGAACGCGTCAAAACCGAGTTCTTCCATTTGCTGAAGCTTTCGTTTTAAATTGTAACGCGGGCATCCTGCAAAAGGGGTTCCATCCGGATTATAAATATCACAAATAAACCGGGCTACTTTTCCTTTTTCAGAGGTCCATGGAAATACTACAAATGAATCCAGATCAGGATGCAGATACATGTCAGACTCTTCTATACGGACAAATCCTTCAATGGATGAACCATCGAACATCATTTTGTTGTCCAATGCTTTATCCAACTGACTGAGCGGAATTTCAACATTTTTAATGTTTCCGAGCATGTCGGTAAATTGAAGACGGATGAACCGGACATTTTCCTCGTCAATTCGTTTCATAATATGTTCTCTCGTTAACCCTGATACCATCTAATTTCCTCCTAAATCATTTTAGCTGCACGTCAAAAGATCAACATAAACCTTACGTTTCTATATTAGAGATATCGGCAGTCTATGTAAAGTTATAATATTACCCCAATTTAACAAAACTCAGCTTGTAAAAGATACCAACTCTTTTGCAATCAGATCATCAATTGCTTTTTCAAGTGCAATTTTTACATGGGCGTATGTTAAACCTCCCTGTATAAACGCCGTATAAGGTTCCTTGATCGGCCCATCAGCAGTCAATTCAAGACTAGCTCCTTGTATAAACGTGCCGGCGGCCATAATCACGTCATCCTGGTAGCCGGGCATTTCACCCGGATACGGCGTAACAAAAGCATTAATCGGTGAATTATGTTGAATTGCCTGGCAAAAAGCAATCATTTTTTCCGGATCATTAAAGGTCACCGTCTGAATTAGATCTGTCCGAAACGCTTGATAATCCGGGCTTGTCCGAAATCCTGTCAAATCCAAAAATCTAGCGGTTAAAACAGCACCCTTCAGCGCTTCTCCAACAATATGCGGTGCCATAAAGAGCCCCTGAAACATCTCTTGTAATGTATTAAATGTCGCCCCGGTTTCTTTTCCAAGTCCTGGTGCTGTCAGACGATTGGCACATTGTTTAACATACGGTTCTTTCCCCACAATATATCCACCTGCACGGACAATCCCGCCACCCG
Source organism: Lentibacillus kapialis (assembly GCF_014646635.1). Lineage (GTDB taxonomy): Bacteria > Bacillota > Bacilli > Bacillales > Amphibacillaceae > Lentibacillus > Lentibacillus kapialis. The sequence continues at coordinate 21,328 of NZ_BMNQ01000003.1, read as the reverse complement.
GGTTTTTTATAAGTGATCCCGCAATAATATCTGCACCCACATGCAACGGTTCGCGTTCCTCAGCGAATTCACCGTAGCAATTATCAACGAAAATAATAGCGTGCGTATTGATCGACTTTACACAACGAACCATTTCCTCTATTTCACTGATTGAAATAGAGGGTCTGTCATCATAACCTTTTGAACGCTGGATGCCTACCACTTTTGTTTTTGTTGACAACTTTTGTCTGATTCCCGGATAATCAACCGTCCCATCATCTCTTAAATCGACCTGATTATATGTAATATGAAAATTGGCTAATGAACCGCTATGGTCACCGTTTATACCAATAACGGATTCTAAGGTATCATAGGGTTTGCCGGTTATATACAATAATTCGTCACCGGGCCGCAACAGACCGAATAGCGTGGTTGATATAGCATGTGTTCCGGATACAATCTGCGGCCTGACAAGTGCATCTTCTCCTCCAAAAACTTCAGCATAAACCTTTTCCAATTTTTCTCTTCCTAAATCATCATACCCATAACCGGTGGTCGAATTAAAATGCGTATCACTGACACGACAGGATTTAAAGGCATCAAGCACCCGCTTCTGATTTCTTTCGGTTACCGATGAAATGCTTGTGAATTGCTGCTTACAGTCTTGTTCTGCTTGTGTTATGAACTTGTTTAACATCAGTATCTTAGTGTCCCTTCAATAAACTTTTCAAAGGATGATTTTGTCGCATATACCCGCTGACCGAATATATATTTTCATTTTCCTGAAAAAAACGTTCGGTAACAATTGTCTCCTGCTCCAGCCGGTGCAACAATTTCCCCTGGTCCGGATTCAGAAATACGGTATACCAGTCCCATTCATCCTTCAACGTTTGTTCCAACTTTCTCAGCAGCCGGTGGATGTCTGATGGCTCAAGTGCGCTGATGAAAATATTGGGATGATACATCGGTATAAAATCATCATCAATAAGGTCTTTTTTATTATACACCATGAGCTGCGGGATTGTATCTGCGTCCAAATCATGAAGCAAACTATTCACAGTTTCCTGCTGCTGCTCTAAATCAAAATCAGGGTTTGATGCATCAACCACATGCAGGATGTAATCTGCTTCGGTCACTTCTTCAAGCGTTGATCTGAATGCTGCTATCAATGAAGTCGGCAGATCTTGAATAAATCCTACTGTGTCTGTTGCCAACGTCCGAAAACCCGATGGCAGCTGAATTTTGCGCGTGAGTGGATCCAATGTGGCAAATAACTGATCCTCGACAAGCGCATCGCTTTGTGTCAGATGATTAAACAATGTTGATTTGCCAGCATTCGTGTAACCCACAATGGCAACTTGAAAAACATCATTTGTTTTACGGCGCTTGCGGTACTGCTCCCGCTGTCGTACGACTTGTTTCAATTGTTTTTTAATATCATCAATCCGACTTCTTATGTGGCGCTGATCCGTTTCGAGCTTTGTCTCCCCGGGACCGCGGGTTCCTATACCTGCGCCGAGACGTGACATTTCTTCACCGCGCCCCCGGAGCCTTGGCAACGTGTATTCCAGCTGGGCAAGCTCAACCTGTAATTTCCCCTCTTTTGTCTGAGCACGTTTAGCGAAGATGTCCAAAATCAACTGGCTTCGATCAATGACCTGAATACCAATGTGATTAGTTAGATTACGCAATTGCCCGGGTGACAATTCATCGTTTGAGATAATCATATCAGCTTCCAGTTCTTCTGCTGTTTCACGAATTTCTTCCACTTTCCCTTCACCGATATAGAAGGCAGGGTGAATCCGCTGCCGATTTTGGGTGATCACTTTTTCAACAGAACCCCCTGCCGTGCTGGAAAGGGACTTCAGTTCATCAAGGGATGATGCAAAACGTCTATCATCGCTTCCACGCTTTTTTACAGCTATTGCTATTATCCTTTCCGGCATGTCAAAACCTCTTCCTGTAACCATTCTGAGAAAAACTCGGCATGCGCCTTATCTTATAGCAGGTGCCGGAGATTTTCTTATAAGGTCATCCATCATTTATATTTTCTAACGTTATTAACTAACAAATTGTATAGTTGTATATATCATAGCAAAGAACAATTCTCACTACAATTCCATCTCATTCAATATCAAGACACAAATCCTCAGCAGTTAAGTAGATCAAATCGTTAACTGAAAAAGTTTCCTTGCTTAATAACCTCATGGCATGAAGTCGGATGGATTGCTCAACAACATTGCGAATATAACGGGCATTTGAAAAATTGTACTGCATTTGGCGCTTTTCTTTATATAAATGTGTCCGCAGCTTCCATTCAGCTTCTTTTGTCAATTCATATTCTCTGCTCTGAACCATTTGTTGGGCAATCTTTATAAGTTGGGCTGTATCATAATCCTGAAAGTCCAGTATAAATGGAAATCTGGATTTCAAGCCGGGGTTCAGTGTCAAAAAGCGCTCCATTTCATATGGATATCCGGCCAATATCAGTACAAAATCATTATGACTGTCTTCCATGTGCTTTACCAATGTATCAATTGCCTCTTTCCCGAAATCCTTTTCGCCGCCACGGGCCAGGGAGTATGCTTCATCAATAAATAAAATGCCTCCTTTCGCTTTTTGAATGACACCCCGTGTTTTTTGTGCGGTTTGCCCAATATATTCACCGACCAGATCGGCTCGTTCCGCTTCAATAAAATGTCCTTTCGAGAGAAGATTCATATCAAAATACATCTTGGCAAGTTGGCGGGCCACCGTCGTTTTACCGGTTCCGGGATTGCCTTTAAACAACATATGCAGTACTTGCTTTGTACCGGATAAACCGAACTCTCTCCGCTTTTCGTTAATAACAATTGTGGCATAGATTTCCTTAATGGTTCGCTTTAATCGTTTCATCCCTATAAATGAAGAAAATTCGGCATCAATGTGCGAAAACGTATTATTCTCAGTAAATTTCTGTTTGTCTTCATTACGTGTTGCATTATGCTGTTTATCCTGCAGTACAATATTAATTTGCCCGGTTTTGTTTCGATGTTTTTGCGTTTCCACATGATCACTCCTTCGTCACGATAGTATACGCGCTAAAAAAGAAGGTGTGATAAACGCCCACATAGTAGGATCTCTAACAGAATAAAACGGGCGCCCGAAGGCGTCCGTTTTATGACAACGTCAGAAAGTATAAATGATGGATGATCTTATAAAAAACGTCAGCACTCACTATAAGGCAAGACTAGCCCTGAGTTTTTCTAAAACCTTTATGTTATTCCTTATCCAATGACAAATTTTTCACTGGGGCAAATGTGGAGATAGCATGCTTAAATATCAGTTGTTGTTTCCCATCTGTTTCAATCAATACCGTGAAATTATCAAATGCCTTAACGATTCCCCGCAGTTGAAAACCATTCGTTAAAAATATGGTTACCGAAACATGATCCTTTCTAAGTTTATTTAAGTATTGGTCCTGAATGTTTACCGACTGTGCCATTCTACTTCCTCCTCTTTTCTATCTGTATGTATATACTTCTATATTTTTCACAACATTCCTGCTAAGTCAGTTAAAATATTTTTAAATACTGCCTCGCTAGTCTCAGGTGTAACCGAATACCACGTGACATTCATTTTATTTTTAAACCACGTATATTGCCGCTTTGCAAAGCGTCTGGAATTTCGTTTCAGAATATTGACTGTGTCTTCGAATGACTGCTCACCTTTAAAATAAGGAATAAATTCTTTGTACCCGATACCGCGCATCGCCTGATTATCTTCATAGCCTTGTTTATAAAGTAATTTGACCTCTTCCAGGAGTCCCTCTTCCAACATATGATCAACTCGGTTATTGATTCGTTCGTATAAAAGATCTCGATCCATCTCCAAACCGATAAAAATGGGGTGATATGATGAATTTCCTAATTGGTTTTTTTGATATTCGGACATCGTTACCCCGGTTGTTTCATAGATTTCCAACGCGCGGATGAGCCGCCGGTGATTGTTCGGATGGATTTTTGCAGCTTGATCAGGATCCATCTCTTTTAAACGTTTATGCATGAGAGCGGCACCCTTCTCATTAAGTTCGCGCTCCATTTGCTTGGTTACATGCACATCCCTCCGCTGTTTGGAGAATTGATAATCATATAATGCTGCCTGGATATACAAACCACTTCCGCCTGCTATAATCGGCCACTTCCCGCGTGAATCTATTTCATTTATATAATGCTGGACATTTTTTTGATAGTCAGCTACCGAAAAAGGTTCATCGGGATATTTAATATCAATCATATGATGCGGGACCCCTTGTTTCTCTTCATGGGTAATCTTTGCCGTTCCAATATCAAGTCCTTTGTATACTTGCATGGAATCCCCGCTGATGATCTCTCCTCCGAAACGGCTGGCAATCTTGATGCTTAGCCGGGTTTTACCTACAGCAGTTGGTCCTACAATTGATATGACTTTTTGTTTCATCAGCATTCCCCTATTTAACGTTATTCATACGCTCGATATGCAGACAGCATCCAAATGTATTTTTCGAGTTTTCCTTGTAAGGTTACAAGCAAATCGACTGTCGGCTCATCATGATTGTCGGCTGCAAGAGGAATTCCATCCCCTTTTATTTCCGTTACTATTTGTTGATAATCTTTGGTTAGTTGGGCAGTTATTTCATCTTCTTTATCATCAGCCGTTGCTTCCACAAGCGTTGTTACTTTCATATACTTCGCCATTGTTGCCAGCGGCTTGCCGTCAATCATTAATACCCTTTCCGCAATTTCATCCAAATCATCGGCAACAGTGTTATACATATCTTCAAATACATCATGTAATTGAAAGAAATGCCTGCCTTGTATAAACCAGTGATAACGATGCAATTTTACATACATGACAAAATAATTGGATAACAGCTGATTTAAGAAATTGATAAGTTTTTGATTATCCACGGTCAACACCTCACACCCGCTAGTTTTTACGAAGTGTACTTAAATTATACATTTACATGACCCGTTTGATTGTTACCATTTTTGTCTATTTTTGATATGTTGTTCTGCATGCAATTATATAACAAATTATGATATGTCACAATTGATGCATTGCAAACGTTTGTTCTTAATTGTTTAATGTGTGGTCATTTGCGTGGTCACTACATTTGTTGTGGTCATTAGTTAATACTTTAGAAAAGCAAGCATGGTGACTATAATATTAAAGACTCTAAAATCACACATCGTTAGATAACTTGAGAGAAAGCAGTGGCATATGAAGGTAGTTACCCCCCTGAATCACACATCTTGAATGAATTTTGTTTACATCATGCTGCCCGTACTTGACTTATTTTCAGGGCGTTTTATCTGCATATTTTTCTAGTGTTTGGAAAAGAATTAACCCATTACTAAGGGAATGTATATTCGTTTTATTTCGTGTATTTATTTTTTCTAGTTACTTTTATGTGACATTTAAAAGTGTCACATACATAAGCGTAATGTGTTTTTTCCCAAATACCAGAAGCCTAATGAGTTTAATGTTTAGTCCTTATGTTTATATCTTGCAAATATTATTCGTGCCAATAATAATCATTAATGCCATATGGAACTGCTAAACTAAAGTAGACCATTTCCGCTAAATAAAAATGAACACTTTCTGGCAGAGGGGTAGCAGCGAATGGAGGGCTGCCCCTCGGGGCAGCCCTCCATTCGCTTTCGAAATTTTCACCCCCCTATCTTCAAAATTTACAATAATCGCAGTGAACATAAGTAACCTCACTTTTTTACATTGTCTCCTCAACAGTCATATAATACGAACAAAACAATACATGTATAATGATATTATAGTTAGGAATACCACTTCCTTTAAACGTCTATTTTCCGATCTTTCCATTTTACAGAATGCAAAACATATACCCTGAACAAGGAATATATATATATTCCTGTGAAAAATGAGAACAAAATAGGGTGGAAGAAGAAAATAAACCATCTGAAATTGCCACATCTTTTGGCAAACAACAATGTTTGAACCGTATAGAGAAGATATAACAGTCCAGTAAGCATGATGGGAAATGTCTCCATTACTGTAATGGCTGATATTAGTGCTCCTGTGCTTATAAAACTACCTGATATCCAAGCGATAATCATTAGCATAATTACAGGTTGTGTAGATTTTGAACCGACGGCAAAACTTTTACACCAGCCCTCTACAAGACTTTTAAAGCCTTCCGGGTACATGCGAAAAGATATAACTCCCTTACCGCCCATACAATAAACTGGCAATTTTTTATCAAGAAAAGCTTGTCCCAGTGCCAAGTCATCCATAAGGGCTCCTCTGATTTTTTTATGTCCGCCTGACAAAAAGTAATCGTCTCTGTTACATAAAATACAAGGACCAAACGATCCAGCGGTCTTAAACTGGCGTCCCCAAATGGTAAATATATTCATTCCCACTATGACAATAATGTTGAAAATTGCTGAGAGATTTTCATACATGTGTTGCATCGAATGGAAGGGTTGCAAAGATACTATTCCCCTGGCTCCTTTTCGATGATAGAAAGTCAGTATATCTTCAAGGCTGTCAGGATTGTGGAATTGTGTATCGGCGTCTAAAAATAACAGCCACTCTCCTTTTGCATGCCTTACACCTTGCCAACAGGCCATTGATTTTCCTTCTCCATACCTTTTTGTTTCATTCTGTAAAATTTTTATATCAAAAGCTTTTGCAACAGATACTGTATGATCAATAGAATGGTCATCAACAACCAATACTTCGAATGATTGAAAATTTTGTTCCTGTAATGAATACAGTAACGAAGAGATTCTCTCAGCTTCGTTTCTTGCGGGTATAATAATAGTTAAAAAGGGGAAGTTAGCATTTTTATTTTGGTTTGCAGGGACTGGTAAAGACCAGAACATGATAACCCCGAAAATGATTGCGAAAAATCCCAAAATAATATTAATCGTTATAGAAACTGACATGCGATTTCTCCTTTTTCATTGTATTTAGCACAGAAAACTGGCTTTACGAAAGATTGCCTCTCGAAGATTTGTACATTTTGTGCTTTTATTGCCCCTCATTAACATTAATTTTTCGTACTGATACAAATCAAACAACACCACTCCTGCGTCAATCACCTGAATAATCAAATAAAATCTCTTTGTCGTCATGCATAAGTTCCTGTGCAGCAATCCTGGCTGATAGAAGCACAATCGGTATACCTGCACCTGGATGTGTACTGCTTCCTGTAAAATACAGATTAGAACAATCTGATGACTTGCTCTGCGGACGCAGGTGCATGCTTTGAGAAAGGGTGGGCTGCAAACCGAAACTGGAACCATGATACGCATTGAACCTGGACTCAAAATCCAGCGGTGTGATGTAAGTTTCAGTGACAATTTCACGATCAACATTTTCAAACCCGCGTATTTTTTTTAGTGTATCTAAAATGTAGCTGCGATAATAATTAATTGTTTCCTGATCCCACTCATAATCGCTTGCAGCAATATTAGATACTGGCATCAGTATATACAGACCATCTTTTCCCTCGGGTGCTAGTGAAGGGTCCATTTTCGATGCAATATATACATAAAAGGATGCATGCTCCAACTTCTTTCCTTCAAAAATATCATGCATGTTTTTTTCAAGCTTTTCATTGAAAACAAAATTATGAACATGTTGAATTTCCTCGTACTTCCTGTTCATGCCCAGGTATAGGAGAAAACAAGAACAGGAGTATTTCATATGTTTAATCTTTTTATCGGTAAATTTGCCTTTGGCAGCAGGCTCTTTTATCAGGTTTTTCATGGCATATGGAAAATCGGCGTTGCAAACTACAAAATCCGCAGAAACTTTCTTACCATCGACAATAATTCCAGTCGCTTTCCGATTTTGGATAGATATTTCCTCCACTTGCTTGTTATAAAAAATTTCACCACCAAGTTCTTTAAAAAGCTTCTCCATAGACAATGCCATTGTATACATGCCCCCTTTAATGAACCATACACCATACAAAAATTGAATCATTGGTATCATCGTATAAAAAGATGGACCATTAAACGGAGAAATACCAATGTACAAAGTTTGGAACCCGATAATCTGCTTTAATCTTTCGCTTTTGATGTACCTCCCGATAAAATGATCAGCTGTATCCATTATTTTCAGTTTTGATGCCTTCTTAAGTATAGATAAATTATAAAAATCTTCTTTCTTGCGGAATGGCCGTTGAAGAATATTGTGTTTAGCAAAAATAAAGTGTTTATAAATTTCATGGAGATAGTGAAAAAACCCTGCTGTATCTTCTTCACTAATAGATTCAATCGTTTTGGTCAATTCAGTCAAGTCTGAGGAGATGTCGATAGGTTCATCCGGAATATCGCGGAAGTATACCCGGTACATAGGATCCAATTTTTCCATTGGAATATAATCATCAGGGTTACGGTCACAAAGCTCAAATATTTCTCGATATAACTCCGGCATCATAACAATGCTTGGTCCCAGGTCAAATTTATAACCATCTATTTCAATTCGATTCATTTTTCCGCCAGGTGTGGATTCCTTTTCATAAATTTCCACCTGATATCCAGCATACTGTAGTCTTATGGCACTGGCGAGCCCTGCTACACCTGCGCCAATGACAATCACTTTCTTGTTCATGCATACCCCTCATTTCCTTAAGCTATGTTTGGTCATTATTTTTAGATTACTTCTGCATAACCATTGTTTTTACCAGCATGAGCTAATATAAGAGAATCCCCAGTTACATACAAGTTTATTTATTCAAGATAAAATTTCAGTAATACGTCCACGATTATATCGTTGAACAATTATAATGGGCAGGTTGAACACAAGTGCATATACAATCATTACCCAGCCAACCCAAAATGGGTTCCATAAAAAAAATAAAGGAGCGGGAAGGATCGACAGCCAATGTGTTAACTCAGCCCGTTTGGTCTCGTCGGCGAAAGTCCTCAAGTCTTTTACACTGGCGCCATGCAATGCTTTTTTCTCGTAACCTTTTTTAAGAAAAATAGTCCCGTCGATTAGTTTGCTTTTCCATGCTTTTACCCTAAATAGGCGTTGCCATAAATCACCTGATTTTTCCCAGGAGTAGATTTGAAACCAAAAGTTGTTTCCCTGAAAAATTGTCAAAGGCAGTTTCAAACAAATGACTGAAATCAACAGGTGAAAAAAAGTCCAAGCACAAATGTCTATAACGATAATCCAAATGACAGGTAATGAGATAAGCGGCATGGGGGTCCTCCTAAAAAAATTCATTTTTTACATCAGCCATTTACGGAGCCTTTTCAAGATTCGCATATCCTTATCCGAATAAGGCGGGAATTTATCGGGCACATGCATGTAGTGATATGCCTTGTAATCCGTCCTGTCATAGCTGCAAGCATGAAAACCTGCTTTGCCATGATATGCGCCGTATCCGCTGCGCCCAGTTCCACCAAAAGCAACATGTGGATTGGCAGCGTGATGGATGACTTGATTGATACTGATACTTGTTGAATGCATGTACCGTTTCATCATTCGGATATGCTGCTTATGTTTGCTAAAAACATAAGCTGTCAGGGCATCACGCTGAATTAATTGCTGTGAAAACAGTGTTTCTAAATATGTGTAAGGAACAACAGGAAGTACCGGACCGAAGATTTCTTCTTTCAAAACGGCGCTCCCTGGTTTAATATCTGTCAATACTGTCGGGGCAATGAATAAGTTTTTTTGATCATAATTACCACCATGCCTCACCTTCCCTTGACCAATATAATCAGTCACTTTTTGAAAGTGTGCCGTATGACATATCCTTCCATAATCTTTACTATTTTCGGGATGCTTGCCATAAAAATCAATCAGAGCTGCGGAAATTTCCGGCAACACTCTCTTATAGACAGATGTATGTACAAAGAGTGTATCTGGCGCAATACAGGTTTGACCAGCATTGAGGAATTTGCCCCAAACAATTTCCCTGATTGCAGCTTCAGAAAAACCTGTTTCATCCAAAATACAAGGGTTTTTCCCTCCGAGTTCCAGCACAGCAGGTATAAGTTTACTTGCTGCTTGTTGTGCCACTTTTTTTCCTGTCTGCTGACCTCCTGTAAAAAAAATCAGATTAAAAGGCAATGTGGTCAAAAATTCAGCCGTTTGTGCATCTCCTGTGACAATTGCCAATTGTTCTGGAGGAAATAACCGTCGGATAACTTTTTCCAATAGCTTACTTGTTGCAGAAGCATATTCAGAAGGTTTGATGACACAACGATTCCCAGCAGCAATTGCATTGATTGCAGGCATAAGCGCAAGTTGAAGGGGATAATTCCAAGGACTAATAATTAATACACTGCCATACGGATGTTGTGTTTTTTTAATTGCCTCCACATATCCTAATTTAAGATGCCAAGAGCGGTCAGGTTTCATCCACCTATGTAGATTCCTGCATTGGTAGTCAATTTCATTTAATAAGACTGCTATTTCAAAAGCATAGCCTTCAAATGACGCCCTTTCGGTATCGGTTACAAGTGCTTTTATCCAATCCTCCTCATGGTCTGTGAGCATTTTCTTTAGTTTTAAAAGTGTTTTTTTCCGTTTTACTGCGCAAGGATAGGGATTGTTGAAATAATCCGTACGCTGTCTTTTAATTAATTCTTCTAAAACAAGACTATTATTCTCACCCATGTTTCAAATCCCTTTGGACAATTTTATCAGATACCTGCTGTCCGCTTAATGTAACCATTGGCATCCCCCCTCCGGGATTAACCGTACCTCCGACAAAATAAAGATTGTCATAGCGTTCACTTTGTTTTGAATGTTTAAACCCTTTATTTTTTTTGCGATTCGATAAAGTTCCATAAATAGCACCGCGGTCAGATCCATACACTCGCTGAATATCCTCCGGTGTCCATACGTCTTTTGTTACAATACTTTCCCGTAAATCTTCTAAACCCATTTTTTCTAGTTTGACAAGTACCTGCTCTGCAAATCGATCATAGTCTTCTGGTGTAAAAGGTTTATCCTGAATATATGGAATATGGGGAAGCACTTTTAAATTCTCGTATCCTGGTGGAGCCTGTCCTGAGTCTGTTTTGTTTACACTCACAAGATAGATAACCGGGTCATCAGGCAACTCATGACGATGAAAGATTTTATTCATTTGCCGTTTCATATTTTTTGCAAAGAAGAAATTGTGGTGGGCAAGTTGAGGATAATTTTTCTTCACCCCCAAATGCATGATAAGTCCAGAACTAGCCGGCTCGAATTTCTTTTTTAATTTTTTTACATAATGTTTTTTTTCCTGAAGCAGTTGTTCATAAGCTGGAATAACTTCCATATTGGAAATGTAATAATCTGCGGTGAGTTTAGTACCATCCTCCAAAATGGCTCCGGTAATTTTACCTTTCTTTTTTTGGAGTTGGGCAATACCCTTCCCTGTGTGGATTGTCACGCCAATTTCTTCAGCTAGTCGTTCAAGACCATTGGCAAGAATATCCATTCCACCGGGTACATACCATATGCCTTGGTCATGCTGCATGTATATCATCATATTCAACACGGCGGGTGCATCGTACGGGGACGAACCGACATATTTGACGAAATAAGCGAGCATATCCTGTAATTGCTTATTGCTGATCCGCTTTTCAATGGATTGGTGCACCGTTGAGAATAAATCAAAGTCTTTCAAAGCACTGAACATTCCATGATGCTTCAGAATGTCTTTCGTGTTATCAGCACCCTTAAAGTAACTCTTTTCAGTCATATCATAAAGTTTTTTCGAATATCTAAGTAGTTTTTGATATTGTTTAAAATCTCGTTTTTTTAGTGATGGATTTTTTTCCTGCATTTCTTTTAAATCTTCATACAGATCAATAACATTGCCCTCAGGAAAAAAGGAACGCCATTGATGGTTTAACTTCGTAGTTGGAACATAATCCTTCATGTTTTTTCCACTTGCAGCAAAAAGTGTTTCAAATACTTTCGGCATCGTCAAAATAGATGGGCCAAGGTCAAAACCAAAACCATCCTGCTCCAGACGGTTTAATTTTCCACCTAAGTGATTATTTTTCTCATATAAAGATACATTATATCCGTTTTGCGCGAGGGAAATGGCAGCAGACAGTCCACCGAGTCCTCCGCCGATGATTAGTATGCTTTTTCTCGGCACTTCACACAACTCCTTTAAAGTTAAGAGTAACTGCTGATAGTAGTACTGATTTCCTTCATTCTATCTTTGGAAACATAATTTCGTTTGGATAAACAATCATATCCGTTATTTCTAACTGCGTCTAGTATTCCTCTATAAACTTGAACAGATAGCGAAACAGGTATACGGCTGTCAGGGTCAAATTGGCTGATGTTATGCAAAAAGCTGTCATATAAGTGTTCTGCACGAACGGCCAATTTTTCCCACAAGCTAATAAATTGTTTAGTAACAGCACCGCTTTGCAATTCCTGCTGAGCATAATGAAAATAGTCTAATTCATCTTGTGGCAAATAGATACGCTGTTTTTGGTGAAAATCTTCCCCTACATCACGAAGAATATTTGTTAACTGCATCGCAGTACCGAGATCAATTGCTGCCGCACGTAAATCGGCTGCATTTTTAGAAGCAATCACAGGAAGTAACATCAAACCGACAGACCCGGCAACGTAATAACTGTATTGTTCCAGTTCATGCATAGTTTGCGGCATGGTGAAATCTGCATCCATTGCTTGTCCAGTCAGCTGATCAAAAAATGGCTGAATTTCCATATCATAGTCATCAAATACTTGCCGGAGTGCGCGCCATAAGGGTTTATCGATCTCATTCTGCTTTTCAAATAGATCCAGTTCTCTTTTTAATTGTTTCAGAAGCTGTTGCTTTCTTAATTGTGAATGATTGCCATCAGCGCAGTCATCAGCAATTCGGCAAAAAGCATATATAGCATAGACAGCATTTGCTTTTTCGAAAGGAAGTTTTGAAAAAGCATAGTAAAAGCTTTTGGACCGACTTCGTATTATCTGTTTACAAAAATAAAAGTCTGCTTCCGTTTGCCTGGAGTGCATAAAAATACCTCCCTAATTATTGGTAGTTGATTCCCTGATCATCATGAATTAATTCTTGTGCAGCAATTTTGGCAGACAGCAGTACGATGGGAACCCCTGCACCTGGATGTGTACTACTTCCAGTGAAATACAAATTTTTACAATGAGTTGCTTTACTTTGAGGTCGCAAATGGTTACTTTGTGAAAGCGTTGGCTGTAGCCCGAAACAGGCACCATTATAGGCGTTAAATTTGCTTTCAAAATCTTTTGGAGTCATATAGGTTTCTGTAACAATCTCCTGGTCAACTTTTTCGAATCCTTTAATTCTTTTCATAGAATCCAGAATATAGTTTCGATAATAGTGAATTGTTTCTTCGTTCCATTCATACTTTGCTGTAGATAAGTCGGATACAGGCAGCAATATGTATATGCCATCTTTTCCATTTGGCGCCATGGAAGGATCCATTTTTGATGCAATGTATATATAAAAAGAACCGGTCTTCAGCCTGTTGCCTTCAAATATATCATTCAAATTCTTGTCCAATTCTTCATTAAAAACAAAATTATGAACATGCTCGATTTCTTCATATTTACGATTCATTCCCAAGTACAATAAAAAACAGGAACAAGAGTATTTCATGTTGTCTATCTTTTTATCTGTGTATTTTCCTTTTGCTTCCGTTTTCTTAACAAGGTGCTTCATGGCGAATGGAAAATCAGCATTACACATAATAAAATCCGATGCCTCTTTTTTGCCATTGGCATGAACACCAGTAGCTTGGCCATTTTCTATACATATTTCCTCTACATTGGTGTTGTAATGGATATCACCGCCCAACTCCAAAAACAATTTTTCCATTGCTTTTGCCATAGTGTGCATCCCGCCCTTTATAAACCAAACACCATATAAAAATTCGATCATCGGAATCATCGTATATAACGAAGGACCGCTGTACGGTGAAACCCCTATATACAAGGTTTGAAAACTGATCATTTGTTTCAGCCGTTCATGTTTTATATATTTACTGATAAAATGATCAGCGTTGTCCAAAGTTTTCAACTTCATTGCCTGTTTTAACATAAAAGGGGTATAAAAGTCTGTCTGACTGCGAAACGGACGTTGGATAAAATAATTTTTTGCAACAGAAAACCGTTTGTATATTTCCTGCAGGTAGTCAAGAAAACCTTCCGCATCTTCCTCGCTGATTTGCTCTATAGTTTTTATTAAGGTTGTCAAATCAGAAGAGATATCATATGGGCGCTCCGTGTCATCATGAAAATAAACCCTGTACATGGGATCCAATTTTTTCATTGGAATATAATCATCTGGATCACGTCCGCATAACTCAAAGACCTCTTTGTATAAATCCGGCATCATAACAAGTGTAGGACCTAAATCGAACTGATAGCCATCTTGCTCAATTCGATGCATTTTACCCCCGGGGAGGGGCTCTTTTTCAATTATTCTCACTTTATAGCCTGCATGCTGCAAACGAATTGCGCTTGCCAAACCAGCTACGCCGGCGCCAACCACAATCACTTTTTTATTCATATATGTCTCCTTAATAAATAATTATTGATTTATTAACATTATACATTAATTTAAAGTTTTGTACAGTGTATTGATTTTCAATATATATAGACTTTTTTTAGGGAAATCAATTTATTTTGTACAATCTTATGTTACAATTTAGGTACTTTTGTAAAAGGATGAACGCTATGGTCAACTTAGCTGAAAAACATTACTATATTAAAGAAGTTGCTAAATTAACGGGGCTTTCAGAACAGCTAATACGCAAATGGGAGAACAGATATCATATTATTAAGCCGAAAAGATTAAACAATGGTTATCGTGTCTATACACATGAAGATATAATAACGCTGACAGATTTAAAAGAAATACGAGATCAGGGTAAACCGATGAAGGCGGCAATACAAACTGTATTGGCCAATAAAGATAAAGCACGGTGGTATGAAAAACTGGACTTGGTCGAACCAAGTCATTATGTTTCAAAGCTGATTGAGAGAGGGACAATTTATGATGAGAATGGCTTGATTTTCCTGCTAAAACAAGCGAACCATCAGTACGGGCTTGATTTGTTTTTGCAAAACACAGTACGACCATTTATGGAAAAAATTGGGCTTTTGTGGGAGAAAGAAGAATGGGATGAGAGTCAGGAAATAGTATCGAGTCTGGTAGTTCGTGATTTTTTAACGCAGATTAGCCGAAATTTCAGTAACTATGCACAAGCACCTCACGCACTTGGTTTCTGTCTGCCTGATGAATTGCACGAGATACCCCTGCAAATTGTATTACTGCAAATGCGGATGCAAGGTTGGAGAACGACCAGAATCGGGGCATCTCCGAAGTTTACCGCTATCGAACGGCTTATTGATCGAATTCAACCACACAAAGTATTATTTTCTGCAAGCACTTTAATCCCTTTTCAACAAAATGAAAACCTGCTTGAGGAACTGGATGCCATCGCTGCCCGTTATTCTTATATTTCCTTTTATATTGGCGGAAAAGGAGTTTGGGAATACACTGAATTGGTTAAACCAAAACACATGGATATTTCCTTTACCGTTGACGATGTCCTTCGATAAAATTATACCTGGCAAACGACATGATCGCCCATCCAGTACAGGGAAGATTGCGGAAATTTCTTTCCCTGGTGTTTCAGCCTGTATGGTACCTCGTGGAATGGCCGTCCCCTCAGACGTTCCCACAGGCGTGAATACAGCAGATAATCGACATGGTGAATCACTGCCAGCTGTTCAAGTTCACGTATAGCTTGACCGGGGCTTTGCCGGATCAACACATTCAAGTTCTGTTTCGCACCAGCTGGCAGCTGCTTTTTAAAGTAACCGGCTATATGCTGAAGTGCATTAATGATTTGCGGTAACTGCGCACTCGGCACATTTCGGAAGCGGGAATCGGTCTCCTCCATCAGTTGATAAGCAACATTAAATTCTTTAACATCTGGGCGTAAGTACTGCCTTATGTTTTGATAGTTTTGTTGACTGCACGCTAAAATAAAATACTTATTTGCCGCCCAAACAGCCTGGGCAGTCTTCAAAACCAGTTTTTCTTCATCCATTCGATTCGTATTGACGCACATAGTTGTCACCTGCTTTCTTACGAAGTTTTACCTTTTTGGACGAATGACTATGCAGAGCAGAAAGTTTGTATTTTATACTCTGCCAAAATTAATCTAGGTCCATTATAGTACTAAATAGAATATGCGGCAAAAACAAGCGCTATTTTGATGGGAGAGGATGTATTGAAAGTTTATCAATTACGGACGAAACAGCAATTGCCTATTTCACTGCAAGAAGCGTGGGACTTTTTTTCAGACCCGGGGAAACTGCCGGAGTTGACACCGCCATGGATGCAATTCCAAGTGGAAAGTGAGCCCGATGGGAAGATGTATCCCGGTATGATTGCCACCTATCAGGTACGACCAATTCTGGGCATCCGGCTTTCATGGGTTACAGAAATCACCCATACGCAAGAGCAGGTCTACTTCGTCGATGAGCAGCGCTTTGGACCGTACCGATTCTGGCATCATGAACACCACTTCACAGCAACAGATAATGGTGTGGAAATGGCGGATATCGTACATTATGCACTGCCGCTTGGCATCCTCGGTCAACTGATGCACAAAATAAATATAGAGAAAAAACTGCAGAATATCTTTCAATTTCGGTATCACACACTGAAAGAACGATTTGGAGCTGTCGGGAAAAGGAGCATATGAAATGAACATTTACTTACTGGGAGCAACCGGCAGAGTAGGCCGGGAAATCTTAAAAAAAGCCATCGCTGACCGGAATCACATAACAGCGCTTGTCCGGACACCGGAAAAATTACGGGTTAAGTCTGATTTTCTGTCTGTCATTCAAGGGAATGTGTTGGACGAGGAAGCCGTGCGACGCTCCATGTCGGGTACATCCGTGGTGATAAGCGCTTTAAGCACTAATAAAAACCAAACGTTATCCAAAAGCATGCCTTACATTGTACAATCTATGAAGGAGCACGAACTCAACCGTATCGTAACAATTGGGACTGCCGGTATTTTAAATAGTAGAAAACGGCCCGGCATGTACCGTTTTCAAACAAATGAATCGAAACGTAAATCAACAGTCGCCGCGGAAGATCACTTAGCTGCTTTTCAACTGCTGAAAAACTCGAACCTGACATGGACAGTTGTCTGTCCCACTTACCTGCCTGCGGGAGAAAAAACAGGTAAATACCGCACTGCCGACAATGAATTGCCCGAAAATGGAACGAAAATTTCCGTTGGAGATACCGCTGCATTTGCTTATAAGGAACTAACAGAGAGTACCTTTCTCCATAAACGAGTGGGAATTGCGTATTAATGTCTTTTATTACTGCTCTAAAATTATTTGTGAACAAAGCAACTTACAATGTCATAGGAAACTTCATCTAAAGGTTCATGATTCATAAACATATCTACATTTAAAAACGGAGGAGAATACAATGCGTTTATGGCATGAAAATCTATTGCCCAAATTACCCCGGCAACAGTTGCTTGGACAACACAGAGAATGTTGTGCACTTCGTGGAAATGGCTGGGGGAAAAAACATGCTACGGTTAATTATGTATTCCAACATTCACCGTATAAACTCTACTTGTATCACATGAAGGTCATAAACGAAATGAAACGAAGAGGGTACCAAAATGATGTATTGTGGGAGGATCCACATTACCGCGGAAAAACTTGTCCGCCATTCAGTGATGCAAGTTTAAAGAATAAGCATAAATCACCCAGCAATCCAATCTACCCTGAACATGACCAACAGTATCTGCAGGCGTGCATTAAAAACCTTGCGGAGAAAAGAATCAGCCTGTAAATTATCTTATACTGAACCAAGGTACCGGGCATATAAGTGCCCGGTTCCTGTTAAAGTTCAAATGTTTTTGGTTCAGCACCTGTTTTATTCATAATTCGTATTCTAACTGGTGTAATTT
This sequence comes from Lentibacillus kapialis, assembly GCF_014646635.1. GTDB lineage: Bacteria > Bacillota > Bacilli > Bacillales > Amphibacillaceae > Lentibacillus > Lentibacillus kapialis. Next base: position 3,365 of record NZ_BMNQ01000003.1, on the reverse strand, counting down.
CCAGCACAACATAATCCGGATCATCAGGACCATTAAACCAATTCTCCAGATAGGAATTCCATAATTCATTTTTCAACTCAGCGGTGCTGTTTATAGCAGCTTTACCTTCATATTCCACATATTTATCACCAAATCCTTCTCCCTCATAACCTAACAAAATATGAGTGTATGGGTTTGCTTTAATTTCTTCAGCCTTATGCGTTTCCAAACTGGTTGCAGTAAAAAGCTTTAAATCTTTTCGTATAAATGTCATGTATCTTGAGTGTGGCTTATTCTGTTTCACTGTCGCCATTGTACCAACAGCACTATCATCTATAATTTTTTCAAAAATATCTTGCATTTCCTGATTACTCAATCGGGACATTCCTTTCATTGGTTATGCAAAACGGACATATTCCATTATATTATTGACTGCTTGTTCGCCCAGTTCCTCCCATTCGTTTTTATCCCTTATCAAGCCATCTTGATCAAGTGGCTCTTGAAACTGGCTGAAACCTGTGGCAGCGCCTAGTGCATTTGCATTTTTGTCCAGCCCTGTATTAACGACATGCTTGATTACACACGGTGTTTCAAATTGAATATAGGCATTTGGACGGTCTAGTTCCCCATCCAGGCATCCCTTGTGATAATCCCAACATTCTCCGAGACAATAACCAAGCTTTTTTGAGTGCTTTGCCATATCGCGGTAATAGGTTCTTTTCCCTTCAAGTTCTGTTTGCAATTCAATCATTTATGGCGCTCTCCTTTATAACATGTTTATCCGTATTATTTACCTATGGAAGTAAATAATACCAAGAGCGCTTAATTTTTCTAAACCCATAGATTACCGGATCATTTGGGTATATATACCTCAGCGGTGAAAACAAAATTACCAGGCCCAATAGTGTCGATAAAATTTACGGATTAAAAAACACAGGTTTCCAGTCATAAACCACAGGTCCCTACAAATCTAATGACCTTTATGATGCAGTTCCTGAATTGCACCCTGTACGAGTGTAACGGTCTGGCTCATGGCGGCTCCTCCGCCAAACGCACCGGAGACACCAACAGCTTCAAGAATTTCATCTTCAGAACAGCCCTGATCAATGCACCCTTTTGCATGATAAATAATACAGTACTCATCCTGGGAAATTACACTTATTCCCAACGCAATGAGTTGCTTTTGTCTTCGAGAGAGTGATCCTTCCTGAAAACAAACTTCTGTAAATGCTTTATATGCTTCCGCAATATCAGGCATCTTTTCAGAAAAATGTCCAAGCCCTTCTTTATAATCATGCAGCGCATCCTTTGCTGAAATTGTATGCTGAATATTTTGCTCTTGTTCCATTTTTTCATACCTCCTGGCTTAGCCAAAAATTTATAAGGTTTGTTGGTATTTATGCTATCAAGTAAAGTACTCGATTTTTGATTCAGGGAAATATTGATGGATGTAGTTCCCCAGAGTATCCTTGATGTCTTCCTGTTCCTCACTGGTATATACGTACTTACCGATTCCATATCTGCCCCATTTCCATTTCCGTTTCGACTCATCAAGTTCTAACTTAGTCATCGGATAATTTTCTTGTATAACACGTTTGGCAGGCTTGGTAAATCGGTGCTGAATCATTTCGAATGTTAGATCTCTCTTGGCAAATCTGGGTAATGCATCCTTTAGTTTTTCAAACATTTCGTGATAACCATTTTTCCAATCATCATGCAAATAAATAGGGGCAACGATAAAACCTAATGGATAGCCTGCTTCTGCAACTTTAACCGCCGCATTAATCCGTTCATTCAATCTTGACGTGCCTGGTTCAAAATATTTTATGACATAATCATCATTGATACTGAAACGAAAACGGGTTCTCCCATTGTGTTCTGCATCCAACAGATGATCAACATGCTCGAATTTTGTTACGAACCGCAATCTGCCATAAACAGACCTTCCGAAAAATTCAATTGCCTTTTTAAGTGTATGGGTCAGATGATCAACCCCAACAATATCTGAAGTGCATGATGCCTCAAAGCGTGTTATTTCCGGAGCTCGTTCCTCCATATATGCTGCTGCGGCATCAAAAATTTCATCGGTATTAACGTATGTCCGAATATATGGTTTACTACCCATTGTTGTCTGTAAATAGCAATAATGGCAATGACCCATACATCCGGTAGCAAAAGGAATCGCATATTCGGCTGATGGTTTTGATGTGTCAAACTTTAGTGTCTTGCGTACCCCCACAACAAGTGTTGATTTCGCGTTCCGATATTTTTGGAAATGATTATCGCCGGGAAGGTTGCGAATATGATTATGTGAGGTTGTCTCCCTGATTTCAATTCCCATACCCCAGAATTTATCTACCAGTTTTTGTCCCAACGGATACTCAAGTGCCCGGGGTTCAACATAAATTAATTGCGGAACAAATGGCTTAACCATAATAATCACCGTCTTCTGGTGATCCAAACGCTTCATAAAAAGTTTGTTCCGCTTCCTCTTCTGTTTCAAAAACGGCGAATTCCTCCGATAAAGGAAAGTAAGTTTCATGTAAAAACAAAGCCAGTTCTTCGGGAGTATCTGGATTTTGTACAACTGCTGCCTGCTGTACATTCGCTACATCCTGAGCATGCGGATTACGAATGATAATATAGACAACCTGACCGGGAGTAAATGACTGATTGACTTCCATATTTTCACCTGATTTCTTTTGTAATTCCTTCTTATTATGACAATCTTTTATGTAATTATGACACACATGTTTCACAGTATAGCGAAAATTTCTGAGGGAAAGAGAAATATGTCAGAAAAACAAGCAAAATGGAGGTGATTCAAGCGTGGAAACTTTAAGACGAATCAACACTTGGGTTGATGATTATAGGCACAATTAACTGGGGACTGATTGGATTTTTTCAATTTGATTTAGTCATCGCTCTTTTCGGCGGGCAAGATGCTGGAACGGAAAAAATTGTCTATGCACTTGTCGGCTTAAGCGGATTATTTTGCTTAACCATATTGTTTAGTCCTATGGATGAAGAAAACGTTAGAAATTCAAGAAATCTAAATTACAGTACTGAACTTGGAGAAGAAACTGACCTTTCTGATACTGAGAAACAAAAGTACAATAGTTAGTGTACTTATTAAAATCTTATTAAATAATTTAAAACATTTCAGAAACAAGATAGGAAGCTCTTCTCTTATTCCGGGTCATTTCTGATACTAGCTGGTACCGTTGATTTTTTCTTACTAAATCCAATTCTTTTTGTAATGTAAGCGTCAAATAATCCCCACCTATGTATAGATGGGGATTTCATGTATGCTTTATTTAGATTTATTTGGAACGTGGCATTCCTGTGGTAGCGTTGATGACCATGGCATGAATTGAGCCAATTGT
>NZ_BMNQ01000002.1:263-185604 GCF_014646635.1 Lentibacillus kapialis | reverse complement strand
GCAAAGGCTATTAACGGCCGTGTTCGTCGTCATCATCGCGATATGCTGAGATATCACTGGGATCATATGATTTATTTAGAAAAAACCATTAAGCAATTGGAAGAACAAATTGATCAGTGCCTATCTCCATACCGTGAGGAAGTTGAACTGTTGGACACAATCCCTGGTGTCAATAAATCCGGTGCAGCCACTTTTATTGCGGAAATCGGTGTTGATATGTCGGTGTTTCAATCAGCCAAACACCTTGCTTCCTGGGCAGGTGTAAGTCCAGGAAATAATGAAAGTGCCGGTAAAAAAAAAGACAGTAAATCAACTAAAGGAAACAAGGCATTGAAGACAATGGCAGTAGAGTGCGCGCTTTCCTCACTTAAGCAAGAGAATCGAATTTCGGCACACCAAAAAAGGATTATGAAACGACAAGGGAAAAAGAAAGCACGAATGGCTTCGGCTCATTTAATTTTAACCATTGCTTACAACATCTTACAAACGGGAGAACCATATAAAGAACTAGGTGCAAATTATTTGCAGCAACAGAAACAAAATAAAGAATCAAAAATGATTGAATATCTAAAAAAGAAGGGATATGAAGTAACGTCATCAGAAGGGGAAACAGCTTAGACAGAAATCATTTAATAGCATTTATTTTAATTTGAAGCTCTTCAAAAAATTGAAATATGAAGGGCGTAGTTTGGTATTGTCTTTTTTAAGGGTTGTTTTCATACAAAAAGCTTCGGCATTCGCTATAAGGCGAGGCGAATGCCAAGTTTTCTAACCGGAAGGATTGACTTTTCACTATCAACCCCTATCTTAATCACCTGAACTATAGATATTTACTAGTTTTATGGGACCATACATTTTTTTAGATGGATGTCCATATAATGTAACAGTTTGGTCTTGGGTGAGGGTGATGTTTTTGCTGGAAGTTTACTTTGAGTCGGATAAAGAAGCCATAAGTTTTTGTGAGAATCTGTTTCAATTGAATAAAAAAATTGAATTACATTGGAAAACGACAGAGAAATGGGGAAACCATCTGCAACTTGATTATCAGGAGTCAAGCGATAGATTTATGGAAGCTGTTGCTGGTTCGATGGTAAAGGTGTTTGTTGCACATCGGCTGACGAACATGATTGACCGGATTATTAAACATAATTATTATTATTCAAATTCAGATGAGATTGAGCGTATTATGGATTTATCGCATTGGATTGTTGCCGGTAATGATGAAGACAGTCAATTTGTCAGAAACAATAAAGATCCACGTAAATTGTTGCATTCACTTTTTTTAGTAAACATTAAAAATTCGGGGACACTTCATTTTAATTCACTCATAAATTTTCAATTGAAAGTATTTAAAGATCAGCTCATTCATTATGTAGGGCTTGCGATTGATGAATTTAAACGGGAAGAGGATCATCAGGCATTCGTCGATACGCTCAGGAATTATATTGTAAAGCAAAAACCTGAGTTTGAAATAATTCACGTTATGCAGGGTGAACCATTTTCTTTTTTTAAGCCGGATGGCAAACCTTTTTCACGGATGGAGCTGCGGGTACTTATGCGGGATGCACCGCTCTACATTGTCGGCCTTGATACTGGGGAGTTGAGTTTGTCACCACTGATTGCCATGGCGCCTGAGAAAATAAAGTTGTTTGGCGATGATCCATCTGATCCAAAAACATTAACTGTTATTAATATTTTTCAGGAACGGGTCGAATTTAAGCCTCTTGGGAGCTTTCCATTTTCACATGATTTAAAAAAGTGAATGATGAAGCTTGATTTTATTTGAAACACAAGCTATAATATCATTTAATCATCAATTACATGAACATAAAAGTAACGATAAGGACATGATTGTTTGTTTTACTGATAGACAAGAGAAGGAAGTCGCCGGCTGAAAGCTTCCGCTATGCATGCAAATGATTACCGCCTTTAAACTCTGCTGTTGAACAATGCGAGTAAGCAGCAGCGTAACGTCTGCGTTAAAGATAAATGAAGCCGTATTTATTGCGGAAATGAGGGTGGAACCGCGTGCTGAACGCTCGTCCCTTTGCTGAAAAGCATAGGGACGAGCGTTTTTATATGGGATTCAAAAAAGGAGCGATAAAAATGGCAGATATTACAATTACATTTCCTGATGGAGCGAACAGAGCATTTCCTCAAGGAACTACTGGAGAAGATATTGCGGGTTCAATTTCACCCGGGTTAAAAAAACAGGCACTGGCAGTTAAGGTTGATGGTAATTTAGTTGATCTGAAACGGGAGCTTCCGCATGGTGGAGCGATTGAGATAATTACGTATAAAAATAAGGAAGGCATTGAAATTATGCGCCACTCAACAGCCCATTTAATGGCCCAAGCGGTTACGCGATTATTTGATAATGTGAAATTCGGCGTAGGACCGGTTATTGAGGAAGGCTTTTATTACGATATGGATTTGAATCATACCTTATCACCTGATGATCTTCCTAAAATTGAAAAAGAAATGAAACGTATTGTTGAGGAAAACCTGGAAATTGAACGTATCGAGGTATCCCGCAATAAAGCGAAAGAAATGTTCCGAGAAATCGGTGATGATTTGAAACTTGAGTTAATTGACGATATCCCGGAAGACGAGCAGGTAACAATATATAAGCAAGGGGAATTTTTTGACCTGTGCCGAGGGATTCATGTTCCTTTTACAAGCAAAATCAAAGCATTTAAACTGTTGAGTGTATCCGGAGCCTACTGGCGGGGGGATAGCAAGAATAAACAACTGCAGCGCATTTACGGAACAGCTTTTGAGAAGCAAAGCCAGCTTGATGAACATTTGCGCATTCTTGAGGAACGAAAAGAGCGCGACCATCGAAAATTGGGCAAAGAACTGGATATTTTTACTGTTTCACAAAAAGTGGGGCAAGGGCTGCCGTTGTGGCTGCCAAAAGGGGCAACAATTCGCCGTAATATCGAACGCTATATCGTCGATATTGAAGAACGCCTCGGCTATGACCATGTATATACACCAGTTTTAGGCAGTCTTGATTTGTATAAGACGAGTGGGCATTTGGATCACTACCAGGATGACATGTTCCCGACAATGGAAATGGACAACGAAGATTTAGTTCTTCGGCCAATGAACTGCCCGCATCATATGATGGTATATAAGAATCAATTATACAGCTATCGTAATTTGCCGGTGAGAATCGCTGAACTTGGAATGATGCATCGTCATGAAATGTCCGGTGCACTGGCCGGACTGCAACGGGTCCGCGCAATGACCCTGAATGACGCGCATATATTTGCTCGTCCAGATCAATTAAAAGATGAATTTATCCGAGTAGTAGAACTTGTGCAAAGAGTTTACAAAGATTTTGGGATTAATGATTATTATTTCCGATTGTCGTATCGTGACCCAGAAGATAAAGAAAAGTATATTGATAACGATGAAATGTGGGGAAAAGCACAGGCCATGCTGAAAGAAACGATGGAAGAAATGGATGTTGAATACATCGAGGCGGAAGGTGAAGCAGCTTTTTACGGACCAAAATTGGACGTACAAGTTCAAACAGCCTTGGGTAAAGATGAAACGCTGTCCACTGTCCAGCTTGATTATCAGCTGCCAGAGCGTTTTGACCTGACATATATCGGTAAGGACGGCCATGAACATCGTCCGGTAGTCATCCATCGTGGTGTCGTTTCCACAATGGAACGTTTTGTGGCATTCCTGATCGAAGAGTATAAGGGCGCATTCCCTACTTGGCTTGCACCTGTTCAAGTGAAAATCATCCCTGTTTCACCGGATGTGCATCTTGACTATGCGAAAGGAATCGCTGATAAATTACGTCGTGAGGGCGTACGAATTGAAATGGACGAACGCGATGAGAAAATCGGCTATAAAATCAGAGAAGCACAAATGCAAAAAGTTCCGTTTGCCCTGGTGCTTGGCGACAATGAAATGGGGACGGGCAGTGTTAATGTTCGGCGTTACGGGGAAAAAGAGTCCAAAACATTGAATTTTGACGACTTTAAGACATTGATTAAAGGTGAAATCGATCAAAAAGTGCACCATAAACAGTAACACTATCCCACAGGAAAGCAGCATTACGCGAATTTTATTTGAGCGGCCTCTAACGGCAGTCTTAATGAGAGCTGGCCTTCCTTTCTGACAGCAATCATGATAAACTGGCAGTAGAGCTTTTGCAGGTTTGCAACAGAAGTGTTGACATACAGTAAAAATGATGCTATTCTGTGAAAGTTGAATAAAATGATCTGAGACAAGTAGAAGCACCCGCTTCTCACCTGATCGACGCATGATGCAGTCGGCTGGTTCTGAACTTTTCAATAGAGATTATTGGAGACGTGTGGGTGCAGTATGTGCCGACACTTTTTATTTGTGATAGAAACACTTGTCAATGACGGATCAGTGCAATAAAAATTTTGGAGGTGGCTGGCAATTAGCAAAGATATGAACGTCAATGAAAAAATTCGTGCCCGCGAGGTACGTCTGATCGACTCGAATGGAGATCAGTTAGGAGTTAAAACACGCAATGAAGCGCTTGATATTGCTCAAAAGCGCGACTTGGATTTAGTTTTGGTGGCACCAAATGCTAAACCACCCGTATGCCGGATCATGAATTATGGTAAATACCGCTTTGAGCAGCAAAAGAAAGAGAAAGAAGCGCGCAAAAAACAAAAAGTCATCAATGTTAAAGAAGTGCGGTTTACTCCGGGAATTGGCGAGCATGATTTTAACACAAAGCTGAAGAATGCACGAAAATTCTTAAGTAAGGGCGATAAGGTTAAAGCTTCAGTCCGTTTCCGCGGTCGTGCCATTACGCATAAAGACCTCGGACGGGAAGTTCTTGACCGTCTGGCAGAAGAAACGAAAGATGTGGCCACAGTTGAATCCAAGGCAAAAATGGAGGGCCGCAATATGTTTATGATGCTCGCTCCAATCAAAGAAAAATAAGCATTTAACGATATAAGGAGGATACTAATATGCCTAAAATGAAAACCCATAAAGGTTCACAAAAACGTTTCCGCAAAACAGGTTCCGGAAAACTGAAGCGAGCGCACGCCTATACGAGCCATATGTTCGCACACAAATCACAAAAACAGAAACGTAAACTGCGTAAATCCGCCATTGTTTCCAAAAGTGACTTCAGGCGCATTAAAACAATGCTTCCGAATAAGTAAGTAATACGTATGTTTCAAAGTATGTAACGATTTTTCAATTGTATTAGGAGGGAATCACTATGCCACGTGTAAAAGGTGGAACAGTTACGCGCAGACGTCGCAAACGCGTATTAAAATTAGCCAAAGGTTATTATGGTTCAAAACATGCATTATTCAAAACAGCAAAACAGCAGGTTATGAAATCGGGTCAATATGCTTATCGTGACCGTAGACAGAAAAAACGTGACTTCCGCAAGCTGTGGATTGCCCGTATTAATGCGGCAGCACGTATGAACGATATCTCATACAGCAGGCTGATGCATGGCTTGAAACAATCTGGTGTTGAGGTCAACCGTAAAATGTTGTCAGATTTAGCCATCAATGACGAACAAGCATTTGCTCAGTTAGTCGACAAAGCTAAAGCAGCATTAAAATAATGATATTATCAAAAGCCAAACTCATTCGCGGGTTTGGCTTTTGATGTATAGGATGAAAAGTGGATCATCCGTCCAGTTTTAGATTTTGAGGCAGTAAGGGAGATAAACAATGATTATCGCTTATATAGCTGGTGTCAATATAATAGCATTCCTCATCATGGGGATGGACAAGCAAAAAGCAAAAACAGAAACGTATCGCATTCCCGAACGAACACTTTGGGGCCTTGCAATATTAGGTGGAGCTATTGGTGTATGGGCTGGTATGAAAAGCTTCCGTCACAAAACAAGACATCGTTCATTTGTTATAGGGATGCCGGTATTAATCATTATTCAGGCAGTTTTTGTGGTTTCATTATTTTGATGTCATAATAGCTCGTCTATTGTCATATACTTGTACTGACGTATGAAACAAGTACCGGGGAAGGAGGCAGGGTATGGACTTGGCTGCACGTTATCTGATGGTTTTTATTGAAACAGGCGGTCTGTTTGCACCGGTTTTATTCATCAGTTTTCATTTATTAAGACCTTTATTTTTTCTTCCGGTTGTTTTCATATGTATTTCAGGCGGTATTCTTTTTGGAACTGTTGCCGGGACATTGTACTCCGTAATCGGTATAACACTTTCCAGTCTTATTTTTTATGCTATTATTCAATGGATGCCTAACACATACGCAAAACTTGTCAATCTGAAGCAAAAGCTAATGGGGAACCATTCCGAATTCACAACATCGCAAATTGCCCTGTTGAGACTTGTGCCTTTTATTCATTTCCATTTACTGTCCTTATGTCTAATCGAAATATCGCCTAACTTCAGAGAGTACACCAAGTCATCGGTTCTGACAAACATTCCATTGGCATTAGTTTATACATCAGCGGGACAGTGGCTATCCAATTTGTCCTCAGTTTCTATTCTTCTGTTTTTACTACTATTACTCCCACTTATTTACTTATTGAGACGAAAAGAAATTATTATTAAATGGAATGACTTCTTTCAGCTCAGCGCTTGAACAAAATGCGCATCCGCCGTCGGGATGCGCATTTCTTCTGTTTTCTCAATCAATCGTCGTGATTATCAGTTTATTAATCGGATATTTCCAAGTAATGGTGGCATACGGGTAGCGGATCAACAACTCTTTTTCGACAAAATATAAATCATCCCGGGTTATCCCTTCAAGTTCATTGGCATCACGAGCAAATATATGGATATCAACAACTTCAAAGGAGTCTTCTGTTGCGTCAATATATTTTTCGCCTTCAAACAGACATCTTTTATAGACGAATTGAATATTCTTTTTAGAATTGCCGGGTTCGTCCACCATGTAAAATGTGTTTGCTTCTTTAGCAATTTGCAGCTTTCGAGCAGGATTTCGAAAATATTGAACAATCGTATAGACAATCAGAATAATAGCTACTAATATGAGTAAACGAAATAAAAGTACAATCATGTTTTCGTCTCCTTGTCATACTTGATATTATGTATACGTTTCAAGACCCCTTCAGGTTTCACTCATACAATGATTTCATGGTACAATTATAGTCAAATATTTAAAGGTTGCCGTATGTATCTGCAATCTGAAATGGGGTAAGGTAAAGTGGAATGGTCGTCATTGTATACCATGCAAAAACAACTGGATGCCTATATAGAATCCCAGCACGATATCTCAGAACGGGATTTGTTTAAGGAAAAGTATTTGGCTTTGCTTGTGGAACTGGGCGAACTGGCCAATGAAACAAGATGTTTTAAATTTTGGAGTATCAAACCACGCAGTGAGCAATCAGTTATTTTAGAAGAATTTGTTGATGGAATCCATTTTATTTTGTCATTGGGACTGGAAAAAGGTTATCGATATGTCTCTGAAATGATAAAACCGGCAGAAGTGGATGAAACAGGGCAATTTAATCATGTTTATGATTTATGCACGACATTTTATTGTGAACCAACCGAGAAGAACTACCATAAACTTTTTGAAAATTACCTGAAACTAGGCCAATTGATGGGATTTGATGAACAAGGCGTTAAAGATGCCTATCTAAAAAAGAACGACATTAATTATGAGCGTCAAAATCATGGATATTAAAAAATTGGATCAACACCAAAATCTATAGTTGAAATAAATGAGTGAATATAGTAGTAAAACTAGCTAGGAACCTTGGACAGAATTAAGATATACAATACTAAAGACGAATGATGCTCCGTTTTAGCGGAGGAAAAACACGGAGATGGGGGGACTCCTGTGGGAATGTGTAGTGTTTTTCCGAAGTGACTGCTTACGTCAACATGACATCTAATTTGTCGACCATAGATTAGCCAAAAAATTTTGTCATTTAATGTATTAGCGTTATAATAATAGAGGAAACAGAAGGAGGTTTATACATATGGCTCGTTTAGATGAAATGAATACGATGCTTAAAGACTTGACAGATGCACGTGGAATACCGGGTAATGAAAAGGAACCCAGGGAAGTTATGGAAAAATATATTGCTCCGTATGCTGATGCTCTTTATAAGGATAACCTGGGGAGTTTGATTGCGAAAAAGACCGGAAAAGAGAACGGACCAAAAATCATGGTGGCCGGTCACTTGGACGAAGTTGGTTTCATGGTTACACGGATTGATGATAATGGCTTTGTGTACTTCCAGACTGTCGGCGGCTGGTGGAATCAGGTTATGCTTGCACAGCGGGTAACAGTTATGACAGCTCGTGGTGATGTAACCGGTTTGATCGGTTCAAAGCCGCCGCATGTGCTGTCAGCGGAGGAGCGAAAAAAACCCGTAGACATTAAAAACATGTTCATTGATATTGGCGCTTCCAGCAGGGAGGAAGCGCAGGATTTCGGTATCCGCCCGGGTGATTCGATTGTTCCGTACTTTGAATTTACACAGATGAAAAACGAAAAAATGTTGATGGCCAAGGCGTGGGATAACCGGATTGGCTGTGCCATTGCAATCGAAGTATTAAAAAAGTTACAGGGCGAAGAACATCCAAACGTTGTTTACGGTGTAGGGACTATCCAGGAAGAAGTTGGTCTGCGCGGGGCACGCACATCAGCACATGCCATAAAACCGGATATTGGTTTTGGCGTTGACGTAGGTATTGCCGGTGATATGCCTGGCGTATCTGATAAAGAAGCGGATAGCAAGCTTGGAGAAGGACCACAAATTATTATTTATGATGCATCAATGGTTCCGAACAAAGGTGTACGGGATCTGGTCGTTGATACTGCGGACGAACAGCATATCCCATATCAGTTTGCATCCCTCGCCGGTGGTGGGACGGATTCAGGTTCCATTCACTTGACAGCAGATGGTGTACCATCATTATCAATCACAATTGCAACACGCTATATCCATTCACACGCTGCCATTTTGCATCGTGATGATTTTGAAAATGCTGTCAAACTGATTGTTGCAACGATTAAAAAATTGAATTCCGATAAGGTGAAAGAAATTAAGCTGAGCTAAGTGGTAACTCCTAGGAAAACTTGGCATTCATCTCATCTTATAGCGAAGGCCAAAGCTTTTCTGATAAGGTCATTCATAGTTTATACTTTCTGATGTTAGAACAACAAAAGCACAAATAGCATGCTGCCAAACAAAGCAGGCATGCTATTTTACATTGTAGGCAGCTACAGTGATATCGGGTTTTTCCCGTAAGACTGAAGCAATTGGAAGTAAAAGGGATCATCGCCGATACAATAAATCCTGTCACATAATTGCATGATTTCATCCATATCGTGTGATGTGTATATAATCGATTTGCTTTGTACTGTTGCTATATTGGAAAGATAGGATCCGATTTCTTTGCGGGACTTCAGGTCAATTCCTGCTGTCGGTTCATCCAGCAGAAGCAGTTCAGGTTCATGAATCAGACTGACAGCTATATTTAATTTATGCTTCATGCCACCTGATAAATTTTTAACGGTTTCATTCCACTTGTTCAATTTCATGTCGTTGCACAACTGTTTGAGTTCACCGTTGTTTTTATTGTTCCACGAAAGCTTTTCAAAAAAAATCATATTCTCCTTTACAGTGAATTCTTCCCATAAAGCTATATCCTGTGAGACAAAACCGATTTGTTTTCTTATTTTCTTAATACTGGTTTGGTAGGGTTGATCATTTAACATGACAGAACCTGATGTCGGTTTGGATAAAGTTGCTAAAATATGCAGCAGGGTTGATTTGCCTGCACCGTTTTCCCCGACAAGCCCGATAACTTCACCGGGTTTTACAGAAAACGACAGGTTCTTCAAAATCTGTTTTTTGCCATATACTTTTGAAAGAGCCTGGACGTCAAGCATGAAATTGCTCCTTTCTGAAAATCCACCATACAAATGATAATACAACAGCAGCCGCCCATAAGCTGATATAGTCTCCCGAAAGAAGCGGGGCAAGCGGATTTATGAACTTGAACCACTGCCAATCGCCTGCCATTACTGATGGAATTAACTCACCACTGCTGATGCCAATGATTAAAGCAAGTGCAAACGATACGGTGTAATAATAAAATAATGTGTTAAAAAGGCAGGCAATAAGAAATGCCGCCATACTAATTAACAGCTGGTAAATTAAAAGGTTGAAGGGCTGCATTCCTTCCCCGAAAATAAAATACAGTGAACCAGCAGTTACCAGATCAATGGCAAACAGCAAAACAATGTATAAGGCCAAATTTTGCAGCCAATATGATTTTAATGACCATCGGGAAAATGCCAAACGTACAATTGCATTTGACTGTTTTTCTTTAATGACCCAATCAAACACGAGCAGCGTTGACAGTAGGCTGAAGATTCCCCAGAGTCCCCATACCGAAAACAAACGCTGGTTATCATCTATCGGTTCTGGATGACCTTTGAATTTCAAAGTCGTATCCAATAGGCTTTCTTCCTCTTGTATCTTGCGGCTTCTAGCTGTGATTTCTTCAAATGTCCAACTTTCCTGGCTATTATATTGCTTTTCAAGCTGTTTGACCGTCAATGCTGCTTTGGCTCTTCCGGTTTTCTGCTGCACATGGGAAATAATCATTTCCCTAACTGGAATGTAGGCAAACGACATATCAGAGTGATAACCTGTGATCAGGTTAGTTCGGTTATCTTGCTTAATCTTTTGTTGGAAGTTTTCATGAATCACAAACACACTGTCCAGGCTATGTCTTTCCAAATCTTGTAAGGCTTTGTCTTCAGAAAGCAGTTGTGCCCGGACATACGGTGTGGATTTTATTGCTTCCACCAGTTCTTCTGCAGCACCTGTGTGTTCTTTCAACACTACACCTACGGGAACTTTTGCATCCTTCTGCAACGTATCGATCGTCATCGTAATACTGACTGTAGCAATAAGAGGAAATAAAAGCCAGAATACTAAGCTGCTCCACTGTTTTCTCCAATGCATCAAGCGTGTTGCAAACAACTCTTTCATTTGAAATCACGCTCCTTCCAGAAGGAAGTACCGATCAACATCGTAACAGCGGCGGCCAGAATCATTACCAGAGGTATATAGTCAGCATAGAGTCTGCCATTTAGTAAAATTTCCTGTAACCAATGGAAACCTTCACTTGCAAAAAAGTATGGCAATAAATTCTGTATATACATCGGGAAGTATAGTGTTGGTATGATTGCTCCGCTTCCAAGCAAGACAATCAAGGTAAACAATGATTGGATAAGCAGCCGTATCTTCTGTCCCATGAAAATCGTTTCCAGAATGGCGAGGGAGCTTAAATAAATAATACTGTGCAGCCCGGTAATCAGAGCAATTCTGACATAATCTTCTCCATATAACGAAATTGTCATTAACGCGTCGTATGTATACAGTAAAATGCCGGCTAAAACACTCGTGAGTATAAACGCGATTGTGATTTTGGCAGCCAGTTGTTGAAGAATTGTTACCCCATATAATCGCATTCTATTTTGTATACGGAATTGCTCATCATTGGAAAAAAATGAATATAACACCAAAAGCCAGATTGTAAGCATCATAAACCAGGCTGAAAGACCGTAATACGCCAGGGGAGAACTTGTGGCAGCATTGTTTATTTCTTCCTCATCCATCATTTTGTCTTTTCCTGCAGTATAAATAAGAAAGTTGTTGAATTGCTGAAGCAGCATATCGTGACGTGTATCTCTGTCAATTGGCAATTGCTTTGCGTAATAATTCACCGTTAATATATTTGCCTGTGATGCACGTATATGCCTGGCGATACTATCCAGCAATTCTTTCACCAGATGGCTTTGGGTTTCTTTTTCAGGATTGCCTGTGATGATCAGGTTGACCGAATCGCCATTGTATAATCTTTCAGTAAATCCTTCAGGAAAGCTAACATAGGCACTTAGGTGTCCGTTTATTTGTTCATTGGCCTCGGCCTTTGTCACGGCTTTCATTTTGATAAAATTGCCTAATTGGGATGATTCTTCAATTAAGTTAATCACCGTTTCGGTTTCCTGTGACTTGTCGAGGTCCACTAATCCAACATGTATTGGTTCGCTCTTATCGGGAAGGAAAATTGATACAGCCATAACAGCAATCAGGCTGATCAGTAGAACAGGAAACAGTAAAAGCAGAGGAAGTGATAGCCACTTCCTCTGCAGTTTCTTCAGATTGCTTCGTATAAACAGAAGACTGTGTTTTACAGACGTCATACCGGCACTTCCTTAATTAAAAGCTGTTCATGTTACCGCCGCCGGGATTCCCCATTAATTTCATCAGCCACTGCTGGAATTGACCGGCTACCTCTGTCTGGAAGTACATTTCCAATTCTTGCGCAGACATGTCTCCAAGATTTTTCACGTTGGAATCGTCAGGCTGTTCAACCTTCTTAATTGTTTTGGCATCATTTTTGATATTGAGGCTGACGAAATCCTGCGGCAGGTTCGGCAGTTTCAAAGTAAATGTATGCTCCGCAGTTTTCTGGTCATTTTCGTAGGTTGCTTCTCCGTTCCATTTCAGGCTGCCGGAGCCGTTTGGTTCAGGCGTCTGAAATGAGAATAACCGTTCGAATTCTCTTGTTCCATCCTTAAGTGTTGACTCACCGTTGTAGGATAGCTCAGTATCCCCGCCAGCGATTGTGATGGAATCTTTAAGACTATCATCTTTATTTGACAGATTGATATCAATTGTTGCTGAAGAATCGTCTGCAGTGAATTTGTAAGCTATGTTTTGTTCTGAATCGGTCAGTGAGTGATCACCACTGACCGACAGGGTGGACACCTTTTCGTCTTTTGCTGCCATGCTGATTGAGAAGTCACGTTTAACGATTAAATCATCTTTGACCCAAATGACAGATGTCAATCCATCAGGAATCTGGAGATCTTTTGTCTCACTAATAGCTTCATCAATCGATTTCTCGAAATCTTCCATAGCAGTATCTATTTCACTTTCCATGTCACCAGGGAGTGATCCTGAGGTGAACATACCAAATTGATTCCTCATTTGCTTTTCGACGATCTCTTTTAATTGATCATCGTCTTTAGCCTTTTCTAAAATAGTTGTAAGCAACTCTTTAACTTGTTTTTCTGTAAGACTGAAAGTGATTTTTTCGGCATCAACTGATTCATCCTGGACAGAAACGGTCTCTTTTTTTGTTTCGAAAGCATCATCAGGCAATTCGTTGAAGATCATCATAAGGTATTCATCTGTTAGATATTCCCTATCTTTCTCAGAAAGCATACCATCCATTTGCTTGAACAATGCTTCAAAATCAATCTCTGTTTTTTCAAATGCCGGATCGGATTCTTGAAGTAATTTACTTAAATCACTATCCTGGATTGTCAGAACTTCTTTGAGAAAAGGAAGCTGCAGGAAGGCATTATCGCTATCCATAAATAGTTTAATATCTTTTATTTCGACTCCGGCAAAGTTTACTTGCAAATTGGTTGCAAGTTGTTTGTTATCCTGATCTAATTGTGAGGTCATTGTTAACGTTGAATTATTGATCACCTGTTCCGGGCTCATTCCCATACCACCGGTTGGAGGTCCGTTATATTCACCCGATAGCTCCACCGTGTTTTCAGTTGGATTTTCCATTGTTGTTTCCACCCATTCAAATTCCGGCTGATAGCGCTCTTGTACTTTTTCCGTCAGAAACTCTACAGTATTTTTTTCTGCTTTAAAATACTCTGCTTTCGGTGAGCCGGTTATGAGCACAAATGCTGCAGCACTGCCCCCTACGATTACAATAGCAGCCACAATAATGGCGATGACTTTTTTGGAAAGTCCTTTTTTGTTTTGTCCACTTTCTTCCATTCTGTTAAACTCCCTTCTAATCCCTTATAAATAGATATGTATTATGAAGACCTTATCTTAATACAATAGTTCTATTATATACCATTATTTCATATTTGGGTCAATCATGCTGGAAAATGTTTAGAAAAACTCAGGCCTAGCTTTGTCTTCTAGCGAGGACCGAGGTTTTTCTTATAAAGTCATCCATAAGTTATACTTTCTGACGTTATGAAAAAACGGGACAAAGGATTTGAACCTTTGTCCCGATTATTGATTGGCTTGTTTAACACCTTGTTCCAGCGATTCGACCATATCTTGTTTATCCTGTTCATCAGATTGTTGCCAGATAAGTTCAAAAAGGACTCCCAGGCCGGGCAGCATTTTTTCTTCACCATCCTGAATGGCATCAGCGATCGTAGCTTCCAATTGTTCCTGATCATTTTCTGCAATATTAGACAGAATGGCTCGACGTAAATTAAGATCCATTAAACCACCTCTTTAAATTATTTTAACTAAGGATAGTTTGACCTGTTGAGGATAAAATATGTATGATTGAAGAGATAAAGTGACATTTTATTCAGCGAGGCGGTTTTCTTCGCTGAATGTTAATTGGACAGAATCGGACATTTACGGGAAGTTAGCCCCGTTATTTGGCGGATTCTGACCGTTATATGCGGGATAAACTGTCGAAACGGGATGAAGATAATGATCACATCACTTCAAAATGAAAAAGTCAAGGAATGGGTGAAGTTGCAAAAGCGGAAAGGACGCAGGGAGTCTGGCAAATTTTTGATTGAAGGATTTCATTTGGTTGAGGAAGCTTATCATAGTAACTGGGAGATTGCCGAGATTATTGTAGAAGAAGGGCTTGATTATTCAGGATGGCATCATCAATTTTTTACGATAACTGTGAGCAGGAAAGTGCTGCAGCATATTACACGGACCGAAACACCACAAGGAATAGCAGCAGTTATCAAAATGAAAGAACCGAAAGAAATTGAAGGACACTCAGTTCTGTTAATCGATTCCATCCAGGACCCCGGTAATTTGGGCACGATTATTCGGACAGCGGATGCGGCGGGTTTCGATATGGTCATGCTGGGGGACGGAACGGTCGATCTGTATAACGATAAAGTTATTCGTGCGACACAAGGTTCCTTATTTCATTTACCCGTATTACAAGCAGATTTGCTAAAAAAAATTCCAAAACTGCAGAGCGGCGGTTATACTGTCGCTGCTTCAGCACTTACAGATGCCGTTTCGTTTAAAGAGATGCCGGCAAATGAAAAGACAGCTTTAATTATAGGTAATGAGGGTGCTGGGGTTAGAAACGAACTTATCGATGCAGCGGACCAGTCCATTAAAATCCCGATTTATGGGCAGGCGGAATCCTTGAATGTCAGTGTAGCAGCTGGCATTTTAATGTATTATATTAACGGATAGTTGCATATTGAGCGTAAATTTTTTATAATAGAATAAATTTGATTTAGTACTATTTTAAAAGCTTGGAAAGAGACATGCGGTAATAGTTTGTACAGTGAACAGGGAAAAGATGTCATGGACTGAAAGCATCTTTACTGTAGCATTTACCGCATCTTCACTCTGGAGCTGGCACTTGGACCTTGAAAATAAGTAAAGGTGTCCCGGGCGTTTGATCCGTTATGATGATGAGGTTGGACACAACAGCTGTGTCAACAAGGGTGGTACCGCGAAAAGTCTTCGTCCCTTAGTGGGATGGAGACTTTTTTTATTGGATTTAAACGATGTATAAGGAGGTATATTGATGAAAGATCAGCTGGAGACGATTCGACAGAAAGCGATCGCTAAAGTAAACGAGGCTAGGAATTTAAAAGAGCTTCAGGATATAAAGGTGGCCTACTTAGGTAAAAAGGGATCTTTGACAAGTGTGCTGCGCGGTATGGGTAATCTTTCCAAAGAGGAGAGACCTATAGTCGGAGAGATTGCCAATAACGTACGTGAAGCGATTACTCAGGAAATCGATGAAAAGACGGAAATACTTGAAAAGAAAGCAATGGAAGAAAAACTGGAAAGTGAATCAATTGATGTGACGCTGCCCGGCCGTCCGGTAAAGGTTGGTGGCTCCCATTTGCTGACCAGTATCATCGAAGAAATTGAGGATTTGTTTATCGGAATGGGCTATGAAGTTAGAGAAGGTCCCGAAGTGGAGACGGATTATTTTAACTTTGAAGCGTTGAACCTCCCTAAAGGTCATCCGGCGCGTGATATGCAGGATACATTTTATATTACGAACGAACTGTTGCTCCGAACCCATACATCGCCGGTGCAGGCAAGGACGATGCAACAATACGGAGGAACGGAACCGGTCAAAATGATCTGTCCGGGCAAAGTCTACCGCCGGGATACTGACGATGCAACCCACTCCCATCAGTTCACACAAATTGAAGGACTTTATGTGGATGAAAATGTCCGTATGAGTGACTTAAAAGGAACATTGAATCGCTTTGCGAAACGCATTTTCGGTGAAGACAGGCAAATCCGATTGCGTCCAAGTTTCTTCCCGTTCACCGAACCGTCCGTTGAAATGGATATTTCTTGTAAAGTCTGCAATGGTGAAGGTTGTTCCGTGTGCAAATATTCCGGCTGGATTGAAATTCTGGGGAGCGGAATGATTCACCCGAATGTATTGGAAATGGCCGGATACGATTCAGAAAAATACACAGGGTTTGCATTTGGCATGGGACCGGATCGCATTGCGATGCTTAAATACGGAATCGATGATATTCGCAATTTCTATACGAATGATAAACGATTCCTTACTCAATACCATCATGCAAAAGGAGGCGCTGTGTGATGCTTGTATCATTAAATTGGCTGAAAAATTACGTTGATATCAGCTCAATCAGTCCTGAAGAGTTGGCTGAAAAAATCACGAAGACCGGAATTGAAGTCGACGGCATTGAGTATATTGCAGGTCAAAGCAGTGATGTTGTTGTCGGTTGTATTGCATCAAGCGAACAGCATCCACATGCAGATAAATTAAGCTTGTGCCAGGTTGATGTTGGTGATGAACAGCTGCAGATTGTTTGTGGTGCGCCGAATGTCAAGCCAGGTCAAAAAGTGGCTGTAGCCAAACCCGGTGCTGTCCTGCCAAGCAACTTTAAGATTAAAAAAGTTAAACTGCGCGGTATTGAATCCAACGGCATGATTTGTTCTCTGCAGGAACTTGGAATTGACGAGAAATATGTACCGAAAGATATTGCTGAAGGTATTTTCGTCTTCCCGGATGAAGTTGCGGTGGGTGATAGTGTCGAACCACTCCTTAACTTAAATGATGCTGTGTTGGAATTCGATTTAACACCAAACCGCGCAGATGCGTTGAGTATGCTTGGTGTTGCTTACGAAACGGCAGCTATTCTCAATCAGGAAGTGAAAATGCCGAATGAGGAAATTCATACTGGCGGAGAAGAAGCAGCTGATTACATTTCAGTCAGTGTAGAAAACCCAGATTTGAATCCTTATTATGGTGCATTCATTGCCAAAGATATTGACGTTAAACCAGCGCCACTATGGATACGCAATGCGCTTATTGCTTCCGGCATACGTCCAATCAATAATGTGGTTGATATTACAAACTATGTTTTGCTTGAGTATGGTCAGCCGCTCCATGCATTTGATTATGACCGGTTTGGCTCAGGCCAAGTTGTAACCAGGCGTGCGGGGCAGGATGAAAAAATGGTGACCCTTGATGGTGAAGAAAGAACACTATCAAGTGAAAATCTTGTTATCACGAATGGTAAAGAACCGGTGGCGCTTGCCGGTGTAATGGGCGGTTTAAATACAGAAGTAACGAATGTTACGACCACTGTTTTATTGGAAGCTGCCTACTTTTCGGCTTCCGCTGTCAGAACAACAGTAAGAGATACAGGATTACGCAGTGATTCGAGTACGCGGTTTGAAAAAGGAATTGACCCAAACCGGGTAGAAAAGGCCGGTTTTCGGGCGTGCCACCTGCTTGAGAAGTATGCAGGTGCGACAATTCTAGCGCATCCTGTTTCGTTTGATACACTCGACTGCAGTATGAATACAGTGAAAATGGATACAAATGAAATTAATGCGCGTCTTGGCACATCAATTATGGCAGATGATATTGTCGAGATTTTAAATAGGTTGCAGTTTTCATTTGAGCAGGATTATGATCAGTTTATTGTTTATGTTCCGACCCGTCGCGGTGATATAGCGATTTTCGAGGATATGCTTGAGGAGATTGCCCGTATTTATGGATATGATAATTTGCCGTTCACTCTTCCTGAAGGTGCTTCGCAAACGGGCGGGTTAACACACAAACAACAATTGAAGCGCGAGATTAAACATTACTTGGAAAGTACAGGGCTGATGGAAACCATCACTTATTCGTTAACTGATGATTCGATGATTGAGCGATTAATCAGTCCGGATCTAGAAAGCATCCAGCCTAGCCCGGTAAAACTGGCGATGCCGATGACTGAGGATCATAAATATTTGCGGCAAAGCATCTTGCCCGAATTGCTGAAGTCTCTGGCATATAACCGTGCACGCAAACAAAGTGACATCCATTATTATGAGCTCGGTAATGTGTTTATTACTAATGAAGAAACAGTGACAGACCAGCCTGATGAAAGAGTGCGTTTAGCTGGTGCACTGACTGGACTTTGGTTCAATCATCCATGGCAACAGGAGAATAGACAAGTCGATTTTTATCTCGTCAAAGGTATCGTGGAGGGTCTGTTTAACTACCTGAATATTCCGATCAGCTTTGAGAAAGCTAAATTGTCTGATATGCACCCAGGCCGATGTGCCACGATTTTAATTAACGGCAGGATAGTTGGATTTCTGGGACAGGTGCATCCGTTATTTGAAAAGTCGATGGATCTTAAAGAAACGTATGTGTTCGATATTGACATGGAAGCGGTGCTATCAGATTACACTAATTCACCTAACTACCGGCCAATTTCTAAATATCCATCGATTGCCAGAGATATTGCTTTCATTGTTGATGAAGAGGTTGAGGCGGGTGCCATTAAAGAAACAATCACAGAAACCGGAGCCCCGCTGGTGAAGAATGTACAGGTTTTCGATGTCTTTAAAGGGGAGAATTTGCCTGAGGGCAAGAAATCGATTGCGTTCAGCTTACATTACCAGGATCCGAATAAAACATTGAAAGACGATGAAGTTGAACAATCATATCAGAAAATTGTCGGAACGGTAAATGAGAAGTTCAATGCGTATATAAGGTCATGATTTGAAAAGAGCAGGCATCCGGGCTGGTGTCTGCTCTGTTATTCCATTTTAACGGGCGTGAAATTCCTGTTTCCATATTTCGATTGATGCAGGAAAGAAAGTCAGGAATTGGTTGCCCGTAAGTACTGGTTCTGTTCAATTAACATTCCATGGTGGGTGTGCGCCTTACTGAATGGTATTTCAGTTTATAAGCGGCTTAGGGCTTTTTGGGTGTTGGCGAAATGGATTTTGGCATATGTACTCAGGTTATCCCGGCCTTTAGATTTGATCAGGCGGGCAGCTGCTTGGTCAACTTTACTCGACGCGCCTTTTGGCAAGTTGAACCCTGCAGTTTTGGATAAGTGATCCATTTCCTTCAAAAAACTGGTTCTGGCGATAATAGAGGCGGCAGCCACCGCAAGGGAATAACTTTCTGCTTTTGTCATGAAAAACGTTTGAACATGTAGCTGTTGATTCTCAGTCGCGATGTGGCGTTTATAAACTTCCGGATCACAGAACTGATCAATTAATATGCCTTCCGTTTCATCGAAATTTATTTGGTCATTGACGTTAGTTATCGCATGATGATGAAGCATTGCCTTCATTTTTCCTTGCGACCATCCACGATTTTGCAGTGTATTATACTTCTCATTTCGCAGGACTAAAAGTGAATAGGGCATATCAAGTGTTACTATGTTATTGGCTATTTGACGGATTGAATGATCAGAAAGATTTTTGGAGTCTTGGACGCCTAATTCTTTCAGCAATTCCATTTGGTCCTTCTTGACAAAAACAGCTGCAGTAGTTATAGGGCCGAAGTAATCACCTGTTCCCGCTTCATCAGATCCAATATGACTGCTGCTTAGTAGTTTTTCGGGTGGTGTGGATGGACTATTCTTTTTAGATTTTTTCGGAGTTATTTGTTTTTCGTCAGTCCATTTTTCTGCCTCGGTCTCAGGATGACTGCCTTGGAATAATACTTTTCCGGACTTATAGGCGGTGATTACGGCATGAGGTGTTTTAGCACGGAAAATAGCACCTTGAGGCGACGATTTCAAGCTCTTCATATAATATGATTTCATTGTTTCAATTGTTTCCCGCGGCAATTTATGTACGTGTTGTGGCATATTAACCCTCCAGTTAATGAACTAGCTAAACTATAGCAAATTGCGCATTATAATAGCAATAATCTGTTTTGGATTTCCTGATGAGCAGTCTTTGTGTTACTATATAGTGGACTATTTAAAGTGTCTGTTTAAAAAGGACGATTTCTATTGATACATTTGTTTAATTAAACGTAGCTTAGGGTACTAAAAAGATTTGGTTTTCCATTACTTACAGGAGGGTGTCGCGTGTGGCACAGAATGATAAAACACGAGTAACGGTAGATATATATAACAGGAATTATACGATTGTCGGAAAAGAAGATTCAAACCATGTTAATCTGGTAGCCAGTCAAGTCGATCAGAAGATGCGGGAAATTCATGAGACGAATCAGCAGCTGACTACTTCAGAATTGGCCGTATTGACCGCAGTCAACACAATGAATGATTACATGAAATTAAAGGAAGAATATGCAGCATTGATAAGATCACAAAGTAAGAAAGAGGATAAATAGCAAATGATAGACTTCATTTTAATCATATTACTAATTTTTGGCTTTTTCATCGGCTTAAAACGCGGTTTTGTCTTACAAGCGTTTCATTTGATCGGATTTATCGCTGCTTTTATTCTAGCCGCTTTATACTATGATGAATTGGCACCACGGCTTGCATTATGGATACCATATCCTGAATTGGATAACAGCAGTGCGTGGGCGGACTTTCTGGAAGCTATCCCCCTTGAAGGTGCTTTTTACAGTGCCATAGCATTTGCCATTATCTTTTTCGCCGTGAAGATACTTCTTCAAATAATTGCCTCCATGCTGGATTTTGTTGCTGACTTGCCGATTTTGCATTCGCTCAATAAAATACTTGGAGCAGTCTTAGGGTTTGTCGAAATATATTTAATATTATTTATTGTGTTATATATATTAGCGCTGACACCAATGCCTGAAATCCAAGCGTGGATGAATGATTCGTTTGTGGCACTGTTTATTATTGAGCATACCCCTTTTTTATCACATGAGATTAAAACGTTATGGTCAATCGGTATGGATGAGTTAATTAAAGCCGATTGAAGTGCCGGGACTGGTTCAATGATTTAGACATTACTGTTGTGTTGTTTACAATAAGTATGGTCTGAGGCATGAATCGGTCTTTTTGTAACGTTAAAAAGTCTAAATTATGGATGACCTTATGAGAAAAATCTTTATAAAAGGGTCACCACCAAAATCTATGGTTGAATTGAATGAATATAGTAGTGAAACGAGCTAGCGGAGGAAAAACACGGAGACTCCTGTGGGAATGCGCAGTGTGAAGACCCCGCAGAAAAAGGTGTGTCTTCACTGTCAATGCTTGTAACACGACGAGCACCCAAGTGTTTTTTCCGAAGCGACTGCTTACTCAACATGACATCTGATTTGTCAACCATAGATTTTGGTGAACAGCCTTATAAAATAATGAAAAAGGTGATCGATGATGGTTATAAATAAAAAAAATGTCATTAAATTATTAGAGAGAATAGCTGTATATCTAGAATTGAAAGGTGAAAATCCCTTTAAGATATCGGCTTACCGAAAGGCTTCTCAGGCTCTGGAAAGGGATGATCGTTCGATAGCAGATATCGATGATTTCACAAAGATTAAAGGGATTGGCAAAGGGACAGCTTCCGTTATAACAGAGTATATTCGAAATGAATCCTCGGAAGTATTGAATCAGCTGGAAAACGAAATCCCCGCAAGTCTAATCCCTCTGCTCGATCTGCCGGGTCTCGGCGGTAAAAAACTAGCCAAACTGTATCAGGAACTTAATATTAAAGATGCGGATTCACTTAAACAGGCGTGTGAAAATGGAGAAGTCGAGAAGCTTGAAGGCTTTGGGAAAAAATCAGCTAAAAAAATCCTGACGGCTGTTAAGGAAGCACACACACGGCCTGAACGCTTGCCAATTGCTTCTGTGCTGCCGCTGGCTGAACAAATTGAGGATTACTTGGAGACAATAAAAGAAATCAAGACGTATTCACGTGCTGGAAGCTTGAGAAGAATGCGTGAGACGATTAAGGATATAGACTTTATCATTTCATCCGAGAACCCTTCGGCTGTGCGTGACCGGCTCCTTGAGTTGGATAGAATAAAAGAAGTGATCGCACAGGGAGAAACCAAAGTTTCGGTCACTTTAGAAGATGTCTATGATATAAACGTAGATTTCCGGATTGTTGATCCGACTGAATTTGCCTCGACATTGCATCATTTCACCGGATCCAAGGATCATAATGTTGCTATGAGACAGCTGGCGAAATCGAAGGGTGAGAAAATTAATGAATATGGTGTCGAGGTTGAAAAGACTGGAAAAACACTGACATTCAGGAGTGAGGAAGAATTTTTTGACCACTTCGACTTGCGTTATATACCGCCCGAGGTACGGGAAAACACTGGTGAAGTTGAGACTTATCACGAGTCAGTCCCGTTAATTGAATTGAAAGATATCCGGGGTGATTTGCATATGCATACGACCTGGAGCGATGGCGGACAATCATTGGAGGAGATGGTAAGCCAGGCACGATCAAAAAAATATGATTTTATTGCCATTACAGATCATTCCAAGTATTTGCGTGTTGCAAACGGCTTAAATGAAACCAGACTGCGACAACAGCGCGATGAAATTGATAAATTAAATGAAAAATATCATGATATACACATTTTCACTGGTGTTGAAATGGATATCTTGCCTGATGGAACACTGGATTTCAATGATGAATTTTTGCAGGAAATGGACTTTGTGATTGGCGCAATCCATTCAAGTTTTAATCAATCACAGGAAAAGATTATGCAGCGGCTGGGGGCCGCATTGGAGAATCCGCATGTTTCATTGATTGCTCATCCGACCGGAAGATTGATCGGGAGGCGTGAAGGCTACAGGACTGATATTGAGCGTTTGATTAAACATGCCAAAGAAACGGATACAGCATTGGAAATCAATGCAAATCCAAACAGACTTGATCTTTCTAGTGAATGGACACAAAAAGCGCAGGAAGCAGGCGTTAAGATTGCCATTAATACAGATGCCCATGATTACAATATGCTTGATCATATGAAGTACGGCACAGGCTCCGCAAGGAAAGGCTGGATTAGGAAAGACACCGTTATAAACACTTGGTCCAAAGAGAAACTTATGAACTTTATGAATCGTAAAAAGAATGGGTAAGAATTTAAAGTGCATGTTCAAAAAAGAAGAT
This sequence comes from Lentibacillus kapialis, assembly GCF_014646635.1. Taxonomy (GTDB): domain Bacteria; phylum Bacillota; class Bacilli; order Bacillales; family Amphibacillaceae; genus Lentibacillus; species Lentibacillus kapialis. Next base: position 162,236 of record NZ_BMNQ01000002.1, on the reverse strand, counting down.
GAAAACACCAGTCTTTTTGAACAATCTCTTAAAGGTGATAATCAAAAACTGCTTGCAACTGCATGAAGGAGATAATCCTGATGAACGAACGACTTTTTAAAACATTGGAATTCAACAAGATAATAGAGAAATTAAATAAGCAGACAGCAACCTCAGTTGGAAAAGAGCTGGCCACCCGGCTAAAACCCTCTGTTGATATTGATGAAGTAAGGGAAATGCACAGGGAAACGGATGAAGCAAGCCATATTCTGCGATTAAATATGACCATTCCATTGGGCGGAATAACTGATATTCGTAGTGCCATTAAGCGAAGTGTTATTGGTGGTGTTTTGTCAACGGAGGAATGTCTAGACGTTGCCAATACTTTATATGGAGGACGTCAGACAAAAATGTTTTTGGAGAAAACAGAAGAAGATTTGCCCATTTTAAAAGGTTTTGCCGAAAGAATCATGACATTGCGCAGACTGGAAACTGATATCAAGAGCTGTATTGATGATAGAGGTAATATGATGGATAGTGCGTCTGTAAAATTACGCAGTATCCGCTCCTCTATTCGGACTTATGAAAGCAGAGTTCGGGATAACCTTGACAGTTATACTAAATCACAAAGCAAAATGTTATCAGACGCTATTATAACCATTCGCAATGAACGTTATGTTCTGCCGGTGAAACAGGAATATCGCGGGGCTGTCGGAGGTATCGTTCACGATCAATCAGCCTCTGGCGCGACACTATTTATGGAACCAAAAGCAGTTGTTGATTTAAATAACCAGCTTCAGGAGGCGCAATTGAAAGAGAAGCAGGAAGTTGATCGGATCCTCCGCGAGTTAAGCGGAAAGATCGCCGAGGACGAAGCAATCCTTGCAGAGAATGTTTCGGTTTTGGCTAAAATTGACTTTATTTCAGCAAGGGCAAAATTGGGAAGGGACTTTAATGCTGCTATGCCTGCCATCAATGATCATGGCATTATCAATGTTAAACAGGCGCGCCATCCGTTAATCCCTGAAGATGAGGTTGTCCCCAATGATGTTATCCTTGGAAAGGATTATACATCGATCGTCATTACCGGACCAAACACAGGCGGTAAAACAGTGGCTCTTAAAATGATCGGACTGTTTACATTAATGGCACAATCCGGTCTTCAAATTCCTGCTGCTGACGGCTGTGAAATGACTGTATTTGAAGGTATTTTTGCTGATATTGGTGATGAGCAGTCGATCGAGCAGAATTTAAGCACGTTCTCGTCGCATATGACGAACATTGTTTCGATATTGAGCAAGATTGATCATAAATCCCTCGTTTTGTTTGATGAACTGGGTGCAGGCACGGATCCACAGGAAGGTGCTGCTCTTGCTATGTCCATTTTGGATGATGTTATTTCCCGCGGTGCGCGGGTTGTAGCGACAACACACTACCCGGAATTGAAGGCTTATGGCTATAATCGCGACAATGCCGTTAACGCATCAGTTGAATTTGATGTGGAAACACTCAAACCTACTTACCGATTATTAATCGGTGTGCCTGGCAGAAGTAACGCTTTCGATATAGCGGCGCGTCTTGGCCTTGATCAAAGAGTTATTGCTCAGGCGAGAGATCAGATTGGTGTCAATTCCGAAAGTGTAGAGAATATGATAGCTTCACTTGATACATCCCGGCGTCAGGCTGAGGCCGATTACGAGAAGGCGCACAACATCTTGCAGGAAAGCGAAAAATTACGCGATGACCTCAAAAAGGCATGGCAGCATTATGAAAATGACCGTGAAAATTTATATAAAAAAGCTGAGGAAAAGGCGGATAAAGCATTGCAGAAAGCGCGCGATGAAGCAGAAATGATCGTTGACGAAATACGTCATATGAAATCCGGCGCACAATTGAAGGAACATGAATGGATTGAAGCCCGGAAAATGCTTGAAGAAGCACAGCCGGACCTGTCAGCTAAAAAGTCGAATAAATCGAAACCGCGTCCTGATTCTGTACAGGAACTAAAAGCAGGTGATGAAATTAAGCTGCTATCTGCAAATCAGCGGGGTACTGTACTTGAAAAACTGAATGACCAGGACTATCTGATCCAGGTTGGTATCATGAAAGTACAAGTAAAACGCAATGAGATACAGCCCGTTAAACACGAAAGTTCTGTGAATGAAAAAACGCTTGCCACCGTTAAGGGTTCCAACTATCATGTTAAAACAGAGCTGGATCTTCGCGGTGAGCGTTATGAAGATGCGATGGGGCACTTGGAAAAATATCTAGATGATGCGCTGCTTGCCGGATATCCTAAAGTTTTTATTATTCACGGAAAAGGTACCGGTGCACTTCGCAAGGGTGTGAAGGAATTTGCAAAAAATCATTCCCGCATTGCATCGGACAGACCAGGGTCAGCAGGTGAAGGCGGCAGTGGTGTAACCGTGCTTGAATTAAAGTGATCAGCAGAGGGGTTTGGTAATATGGCTGATTTTTGGGGAAATATTTTTGTGGAGACTGCTGCAAGGTATAGTGTTGTCATCCTTTGCACGATTGTGTTTTTAGCCATCTTTGAATTTGTTACATCATACCATAACTGGCATGAGATTAAAGATGGTAATTTAGCAGTTGCGATGGCAACCGGTGGTAAAATATTTGGTATTGCAACGATTTTCCGGTATTCCATTGAACACAATGATACACTGTTTGAAAGCATTGGGTGGGGCGTTTTTGGGTTTGTTCTATTGCTGTTTGGCTACTTCATTTTTGAATTTATGACACCTTCCATTAACACGGATGAGGAAATCGGAAAAGGAAACAAGGCGATAGGACTCATATCAATGCTTATTTCTGCCGGTTTAGCATTCGTCATTGGGGCGAGTATTGGAGGAGGTTAACATGTTTTTGGAAAAACTGGCAAAATGGATGTTTATCGTAGCTGCCATATTTATCATTGTCGGGTTTATTTATTTCATTTAGAAAAATTCAAAAAAATAAGTAGTTAAATTTCAAAAAACACTTATTTATCGATATAATAAAAATAGCATACAAATAAAGGGGGAATCTCCTATGGTAGAGGAAAAACGTTGGCATAACCATTATCCTGATGAAATCCCGACAACCATTGCCTATGATGAAAAGCCGCTTGATTCTTTTCTGCAATCGGCGGCTGTACGTTACCCTAATAAGAAAGCGCTTCACTTTATGGGGAAGGAAATGACATTTGCAGAAGTCTATACGGAAGCAAAAAAACTGGCCGCTTATTTTCAGTCACTGGGTCTAAAAAAGGGTGACAGAGTTGCTATAATGCTTCCTAATAGTCCGCAGGCTGTTATAAGTTATTATGGTGCATTGCTTGCAGGAGGGATCGTAGTACAAACCAATCCGCTTTACAAAGAAAGAGAACTGGAATTTCAGTTGAATGACGCCGGTGCAACATTTATTGTCTGTCTCGACATATTGCTTCCTCGTATCAGCCATGTCCGTGCGAATACGCCCCTGAAGCATACGATTGTTACAAGCATTAAAGATTATTTGCCTTTTCCAAAAAATCTTGTTTATCCATTCATTCAGAAGAAAGATTATAAAATGGTTGTGAAAGTAGAACCATCGGGGAATACACACGTTTGGAAAACGGTGATGGAAGAAGGAACTGAAAACTATACTCCGGTCACTATTGATGCGAAGGAAGATGTGGCATTGCTGCAATATACGGGCGGGACAACCGGGAATCCTAAAGGTGTTATGCTGACACATTTTAACCTGGTTTCCAACGTCCAAATGTGCCGTCATTGGTTATACAAATCCAACCCTGGTGAGAAAGTGATGGGTGTACTTCCGTTTTTTCATGTATACGGGATGACCGCTGTCATGAATATATCGATCATGTATGGATATGAAATGATCTTAATGCCTAAATTTAATGCCGAAGACGTCCTGAAAACTATCCACAAACAAAAACCGGTGTTATTCCCGGGAGCTCCAACGATCTATGTTGCACTGTTGAATCACCCGAATTTGGAAAAATATGACCTGTCTTCGATTGAAGCCTGCATCAGTGGATCTGCCCCATTACCAATCGAAGTGCAGCAACAGTTTGAGAAGGTTACAAATGGCCATCTCGTGGAAGGATACGGTCTTACCGAATCATCCCCCGTTACACATGCAAACTTCATATGGCACAAGCGTGTTAACGGAAGTATTGGCGTACCGTGGCCTGATACTGATGCGAAAATCATTATTGAAACGGGGTCGGAAGCAGCTATAGGGGAAATTGGCGAAATTGCCGTCAAAGGGCCCCAAGTCATGAAAGGATACTGGAATAACAAGGAAGAAACGGACAACGTCTTAAAAGATGGGTGGTTATTCACAGGCGACATGGGTTATATGGATGAGAACGGCTATTTTTATGTTGCCGACCGGAAGAAGAATGTTATTATTGCCGGTGGATTCAATATTTATCCGCGGGAAGTCGAAGAAGTATTATACGAACATGAAGCAGTTCAGGAAGCTGTGGTAGCAGGTGTTCCGGACCCATACCGGGGTGAAACTGCCAAAGCTTATGTCGTGCTTAAAGATGGTCATACAATTGATGAAAAAGAATTAAATGCCTATTGCCGAAATAATCTTGCGGCATTTAAGGTTCCGAAAATATACGAGTTCCGCAACGAACTGCCAAAAACAGCTGTCGGAAAAATTTTGCGCCGCCAGCTTGTCGAAGAAGAAAAAAATAAAGAAAGCATTTAATACGTGGGCTCCCTTATTTTTTTATCAAATTTTAGACCAAGCTGTATATTGACAGATTCATTTTGTTTTTATACACTAGAAAATGAATGATTATTCATTCATTTTCAAGGTTACTGTGTTTGCCAAGGAGATAAAAATGAAGAAAAACAAACCAAAATATAATCAAATTATCGAAGCGGCCGTAGAAGTAATCGCAGAAAATGGATACCATGCTTCACAAGTGTCCAGGATTGCTAAAAAGGCCGGCGTGGCTGATGGCACCATCTATCTCTATTTTAATAATAAGGAGGATATTCTAATATCCGTTTTTGAAGAAAAAATGGGACAGTTTATCGAAAAGATTGCTTGCGGTATCAGCAAAATGAATAATGCTGAAGAAAAGTTATTAAAGCTGATTCAAATGCATTTCCACCAGCTTTCTGAAGATCCTCATCTGGCTATTGTGACCCAGTTGGAACTAAGACAGTCAAATACGGATTTAAGGTTAAAAATTAATCAGATATTAAAGCCCTATTTGACCGTTATTGATGATATAATCGTAGAGGGGACCAAGGAAAATATTTTTCGAGACGATTTGAATGTTCTGCTTGTAAGACAAATGATTTTCGGTACTCTGGACGAAATTATGACGAACTGGGTCATGAAAGAACAAAAATACAATCTTGCCCAGGAGGCTTTGCAAGTTCAGTCATTCATTATTAATGGTCTTTCCGTAAGAGAATAAGGTTGTTTTGCTAAAGGTTGTTGTTCAGCTGCAAACAGACGTTTTCTGCTTCTCATAATAAACAACAGCAATCAGTGCTTGACAACCAATAAAATAAAGGGGGGATTGATTTGACGACTATTGCTTATGAAGTTGAAAGTAACGTAGCGGTTTTGACGATACAAAGTCCGCCGGCAAATGCATTATCAAGTGGTTTATTAGATGAATTAAGCAACAGGCTTGACGAAATTGAAAACGATAACACAGCAAAAGCAACCGTCCTTAAGGGAGAAGGTAAGTTCTTTTCGGCAGGTGCCGATATAAAAGAATTCACCGCATTGCAAAATGATTCCGACTATGAGGCTTTATCCAAAAAGGGGCATCAGCTGTTTAAAAGAATTGAACACTTTAAGATGCCGGTCATTGCCGCGATCCACGGAGCCGCTTTGGGAGGGGGGCTTGAACTTGCCATGGCCTGTCACATCCGGATAGCTGGTGAAGATGCCAATCTTGGTCTGCCCGAAGTAACATTGGGAATCATTCCTGGTTTTGCCGGAACACAGCGTCTGCCGCAATACGTTGGGACAGCAAAAGCATATGAGATGATTTTAACCGGACAACCTGTTACGGGAAAGGAAGCAAAAGAGTTAGGGCTGGTAAACCGGACTGTTCAGGACGGAGAAGTCTTCAAGAAAGCTTTTGAGCTTGCACAGTCAATTGCCGCTAAAAGCAAGCTTTCGATTGAAGCGGTTATGAGGCTGATTCCTTATTCGAAGTCAGAGCAGTTTGCCAATGGTGTTGCGGAAGAAGCTAAAGCATTTGCGGAGGTATTCGGAACAGAAGATGCTGCAGAAGGCATTCAGGCCTTTAATGAAAAGCGGAAACCGAACTTTCGTGATAGATAAATTGATAGAGACAGGGAGGAACTAATATGAATATCTATGTATTGCTGAAAAGAACGTTTGATACAGAAGAAAAGATCATCGTATCTGACGGGCGAATTGAAGATGAAAGTGCTGAATACATTATAAATCCGTATGATGAATACGCAGTAGAAGAAGCAATAAAACAGCGTGACGAGCATGGTGGCGAAGTGACCGTTGTGACTGTGGGGGACGAAGAATCCGAAAAACAGCTGCGCACGGCGCTTGCGATGGGAGCGGATAAAGCTGTCCTGATCAACACAGAAGAGGATCTTGAGGACGGTGACCAGTTTACCACGGCTCAAATCCTGCAAGCTTATTTTGAAGATCAAGAAGCTGACCTTATCCTGGGAGGAAATGTGGCCATCGATGAAGCAAGTGGTCAGGTCGGCCCAAGACTTGCAGAAGGCCTGGGAATGAATTATGTGACAACTATAACATCATTGGAGATTAACGGAGACATAGCTAACATTGATAAAGATGTTGAAGGCGATGTTGAGAAAATCGAAACAGGGCTTCCGGTGCTTGCCACTTGTCAGCAAGGTCTGAACGAGCCGCGGTATCCATCACTTCCGGGGATTATGAAAGCCAAGAAAAAGCCACTGGAAGAACTGGAGATAGATGATCTGGATCTTGATGAAGATGATGTCGAAGCAAAAACTGAAACAATTGAGATATTCCTGCCTCCTGAAAAAGAAGCAGGACGTGTTCTGGAAGGCGAGATTGATGATCAAGTGAAAGAATTGATCTCCCTGCTTAAAGATGATGCAAAAGTACTTTAATCATTACGGAGAGGAGCGAGGAACAGTATGAAATTATTAGTCATAGGGGAAGCAAGAGACGGGGAATTGCGTCATGTAACATTTGAAGCAATCGCAGCTGCCAAAAAGATAGATTCCGATGCGGAGATTGTTGGCGTATTGTGCGGCAGTGAAGATGGGAGTGATTCAGCCCAGGAAGTTATCTGCCACGGCGCAGACCGTGTTGTAACGGTGAAGCATGATAATCTGGAATCATATACGTCTGAAGGCTATTCCCAGGCGGTTATGGCAGTTATTGAAGAGGAATCTCCGGATGGTATTGTCATGGGGCATACTGCAATCGGAAAAGATTTGACACCAAAGCTTGCTGCAAAACTTGAATCCGGCTTAATTTCAGACGCCACTGATATTGAAAATGATGGTGATAAACCTGTATTTATCAGACCGATTTATTCCGGAAAGGCATTTGAGAAAAAGGTTATTTCAAGCGGTTTAACGTTCGTAACAATCCGCCCGAACAATATACCGGCATTAGATCGTGATGCGTCACGCTCAGGCGATGTAACATCAAAAGACGTTGATATTAAAGATATCAAAACGGTTATTAAAGATGTCATCCGCAAGGCTTCTGAAGGTGTCGATCTGTCTGAAGCAAACGTTATTATTGCCGGCGGACGCGGTGTTAAAAGCGCAGAAGGCTTTGAACCGCTATATGAATTGGCCGATGTGTTGGGAGGGGCAGTTGGAGCGTCCCGTGGTGCATGTGATGCAGAATACTGTGATTATTCCCTGCAAATTGGCCAGACCGGTAAAGTGGTAACACCTGATTTATATATTGCTGTCGGGATTTCCGGAGCCATCCAGCATTTAGCCGGAATGTCGAATTCGAAAGTCATTGTTGCCATCAATAAGGATCCGGAAGCAAATATTTTCAATGTGGCGGATTATGGCATTGTCGGGGACATATTCGAAGTTATTCCGAAACTGACGGAAGAACTGAAACAAAAAGTTTAGGTGCTGTTATAAAAGGTTTGATCGCATTTCGGCCGGATCTTTACGCTAACGAATGCTCCTTTCTCGTTGACTGAATAAGCAAAGTATTCGCGAGAAACCACTAACGATGATATACTCAAACCGTATTATAGTGAGTAAGGAGGGAATTTTATAATGGCAATTGAACATGTAACTGACCAGAATTTTGGCCAGGAAACAGCGGAAGGTCTAGTACTGGCGGATTTTTGGGCACCTTGGTGTGGACCATGCAAAATGATAGCACCTGTGTTGGAAGAAATAGACGGTGAAATGGAAGATAAAGTGCAAATTGTTAAACTTGATGTTGACGAAAATCAGGAAACCGCCGGAAAATATGGTGTTATGAGTATACCGACACTTCTGCTTTTCAAAGATGGAAAAGTTGTCGATCAGGTTGTTGGTTTCCAGCCAAAAGAAGCGTTAGTTGATTTAATTAACAAACACGCCTCTTAAGGTGTATAATATTAGTTGGAACTTCTGATAGAATCCCTTGTCACATGGAGTGACAAGGGATTCTATGTAATTTGGTACCATTTTATCGGGGGATGAGTTTGCAGATGAACCAGAAACTAAGTGAAAAACTGGCAGTTTTGCCGGCGCAGCCAGGTTGTTATCTAATGAAAGACAAAAATAGGACTGTCATTTATGTCGGGAAATCGAAAAAGCTCCGGAATAGAGTCCGTTCTTATTTTACTGGTGCAAATGACCGGAAGACACAGCGCCTGGTTCAGGAGATACAGGATTTTGAGTATATCGTGACCACATCCGAAATGGAAGCATTGATTCTGGAGATGAATTTAATTAAGAAATATGACCCCAGATACAATGTTCGTCTGAAAGATGATAAATCATACCCATATTTAAAAATTACTTCAGAGCGGCATCCGCGTCTGCTTATCACACGTAATATCAAAAAAGATAAAGGTAAGTATTTCGGTCCTTACACCAATGTACTGGCGGCAAGAGAAGCCAAAAAGTTGCTCGACCGGCTGTACCCACTGCGTAAGTGCAATAATCCGCCAGGACGCCCATGCATTTATTATCATATGGGGCAATGTCTGGCATGCAGTGAAAAACCGGTGCCTCAGGAAACATACAAAAAAATCACACAGAATATCACATCATTTTTACAAGGCGGATATCAAGAGATCAAAAAAGACTTGACCGCAAAGATGCACGAAGCAAGTAAAGATCTGAATTTTGAACGGGCTAAAGAACTTCGTGATCTCATCCAGCATCTGGAGACTGTCATGGAACGTCAGCACATGACATTAAATGATCAGGTTGATAGAGATATATTCGGCTACAGTTATGATAAAGGATGGATGTGCATTCAAGTGTTCTTCGTCAGACAAGGGAAATTGATTGAACGGGATGTCTCGATCTTTCCATTTTTTGATGATCCTGATGACACGTTTATAAGTTTTATCGGGCGATTCTATTTACATCAGCGCCATTTGAAACCTAAACAGCTGCTGGTTCCGGTTGGAACGGATACTGATATATTAAGTGAATTATTGGAGTTAAATGTACACACGCCATTTCGGGGAAGAAAAAAAGAACTTGTCGAGTTGGCCATGAAAAATGCTGACATTGCACTCAATGAAAAATTCACTTTAATTGAACGGAATGAAGAGAGGACGATCCAGGCAGTGGAAAAGCTCGGTGAATCCTTGAATATTGAGACGCCTCACCGGATTGAAGCATTTGATAATTCTAATATACAAGGAACCGACCCGGTCTCAGCTATGGTTGTATTTTCAGATGGCAAACCTGATAAAAAAGAGTATCGCAAATATAAAATCAGGGATGTTCAAGGCCCGGATGATTATGAGACGATGCGGGAAGTCATTCGGCGTCGGTATACTAGAGTTTTAAAAGAGGAACAACCGTTGCCCGATTTGATTATTGTCGATGGCGGCAAGGGGCAGATGAGCGCTGCGCTGGATGTTCTTGAAAATGAGCTTGGTTTGGATATTCCATTATGTGGCCTTGTGAAGGATGACAAACACAAGACGAGCGAATTGCTATATGGCAATCCCCCTGCCATTATGCCATTGTCAAGGAAATCCCAGGCTTTTTATTTAGTGCAACGGGTGCAAGATGAAGTTCACCGGTTTGCAATCTCTTTTCACAGACAATTGCGCGGGAAAAATTTGGTGCAGTCAGAACTCGATAAAATCCCGGGGGTAGGCAAGCAGCGAAGACGGTTGTTGCTGAGGCATTTCAAAAATGTGAGCGAGATCAAAAAGGCCTCTGTGGAGAACATTACAAAGCTGGGTGTACCACAGGATGTCGCTAAAAAAATACTGTCACACCTGAATGATGAAGAGGGAAGCGGAACCACATAAGTTATCCCGCTTCCCTTAGTTAATCCGTGAACATGACGGTGAATTCGACTTGGTGAATTTTTTTATGTAATTCCTCTCTGCATTCACACGAGCGTTCTTTAACGCGTTCAATTGATTCAGACAAAAAACCTGCTTCGAGCCGGAATTCGGTATTTAAAGGAGCATTGAGACGGTAAACGACAGAATCGGCCATCAATTGAAACACAAGTTCATTCTTTTTTTCTTTAATCAGCTCCAAGTGTCCCCACCCTAACTTTTCGAATGCATAAATAATATCTGATACGTTTTGAATCTCCAACTTTCTGGAGAGATTCTTTCCCATAAAATACAGGAGGGTAGGTGATTCCTGTCCGAAAATATCGGGTAAGCCGATGTATCGAATAACATCATAACCAGCTCCGGTTGTATGTAATTGATCTAGAAGTGTGATAGGCATGGAATCATGATCTTTTGACATTGATGTCATCCTTTCCCCAATACAAATGCACAGCAAATACATTGCTTCAGTTTAATATTTTTCTATCCTTATTATCTATGCAACGGCATCAAAGTGCAAGTGACGTCGCTAAGATTTTTATGGCGTGTCATTGAAGTACATGTCCTTTTCTTGACGCCTTATATAGTTAGAAGTACAATAAATATGTCATAAATTGTACATTTTTGGGCAATAAAAGTATAGAGATTTATTGTTAAAAATGTGCATCTTGTAAAACATAACATCTTAAACGAGGGGGGTAAACACATGGCAGAACATCGAGAGTTTTTTTACAAAAGGCTCCATTCCCTGTTAGGCGTCATTCCAATCGGAATTTTCCTTACACAGCACCTTATTGTCAACCATTTTGCTGTATATGGAGAGGAAAGTTTTAATCAAGCGGCAGCATTTATGCATGATTTGCCATTTCGATTAGTACTTGAAATATTGGTTATTTATCTGCCGATTTTATTCCATGCAATTTTAGGGGTCTATATTGTCCTAACCGGTACAGGCAATACGTCAAAGTATGGGTATTTCCGTAACTGGATGTATTTAATGCAGCGGATAACCGGTATCATTACGTTTGTATTTATTGCGTGGCACGTATGGGAGACACGTGTTCAGATTGGTCTTGGCAACGTAGAATTGGATTACAATTTGATGGAAAATATTCTTTCCAATCCGGTTATGTTTTGGTTCTATATTCTTGGTGTTATATCTACAACATTCCATTTCGCCAACGGGCTTTGGAGTTTCCTTGTTTCATGGGGTATTACACAATCACCAAAGTCACAGAAGATTGCTACATACGCAACACTGATCGTCTTCCTGGCTCTTAGCTATGTTGGTGTCAGAGCACTAATTCAATTTGCTTACGGAGTTTAATACAGAGAACAAGGAGTGAGTAATCGATATGAGTAATCGTAAAGTTATTGTTGTCGGCGGCGGTTTAGCTGGTCTGATGGCAACAATCAAAGCAGCAGAAGCAGGTGTGAATGTTGATTTGTTTTCTATAGTACCTGTGAAACGTTCTCACTCTGTGTGTGCTCAAGGTGGAATCAATGGTGCGGTTAATACCAAAGGTGAAGGGGATTCGCCATGGATTCACTTTGACGATACAGTTTACGGCGGGGACTTTCTTGCCAATCAAGAGCCGGTTAAAGCAATGTGTGACGCAGCCCCAAGCATTATTAATATGCTTGACCGCATGGGTGTTATGTTCAACCGGACACCTGAAGGGCTGCTTGACTTCCGCCGTTTCGGAGGTACACAGCATCACCGCACAGCATATGCAGGAGCGACAACCGGTCAGCAACTGCTGTACGCATTAGATGAGCAAGTACGCCGGTATGAAGTGGAAGGTCTGGTTAATAAATATGAAAGCTGGGAATTCGTGGGTGCCATCATTGATGAGGACAACACCGGACGTGGAATAGTTGGTCAAAACATCCGATCCCATGAGATCAAATCCTTTCCTTCTGATGCTGTCATCATGGCAACCGGTGGCCCCGGAATTATTTTTGGTAAATCGACCAACTCAATGATTAATACCGGTTCGGCAGCCAGCATTCTATATCGGCAGGGCGCCAAGTATGCAAATGGTGAATTTATTCAGATCCATCCAACTGCCATCCCCGGTGATGATAAACTCCGTTTGATGAGCGAGTCTGCTCGCGGTGAGGGTGGACGGATTTGGACATATAAAGACGGCGAGCCATGGTACTTTCTTGAGGAAAAGTATCCGGCTTACGGTAACCTGGTGCCGCGTGATATTGCAACAAGGGAAATTTTTGACGTTTGTGTTCATCAGAAACTGGGCATAAACGGGGAGAACATGGTTTACCTTGATTTGTCCCATAAAGATCCGAAAGAACTGGACGTTAAACTGGGCGGCATAATGGAAATATATGAAAAATTTGTTGGCGATGATCCACGTAAAGTGCCGATGAAAATTTTCCCTGCTGTCCATTATTCAATGGGTGGTCTATGGGTTGACTACAAGCAGATGACCAGTATTCCGGGCATTTTCGCTGCGGGTGAGTGTGATTTTTCTCAGCATGGTGCAAACCGTTTGGGAGCGAATTCATTGCTCTCGGCTATATATGGCGGATCAGTTGCCGGTCCGAATGCGATTGAATATATTGATGGTTTGGAAAAACACGTCGATGATATTCCTTCAAAACTGTTTGAAGACAGAGAAAAAGAAGAACAAGAGAGATTTGAAAACTTAATGCAGATGGACGGTACTGAAAATGCTTACCAGATTCATAAAGAACTGGGAGAATTAATGACAGATAACGTAACCGTTGTCCGATACAATGATAAATTAAAAGAGACAGATAAGAAAATCCAGGAGCTGATGGAACGTTGGGAAGACATAAATATTAATGACACATCCCGCTGGAACAACCAAGGTGTTATGTTTACCCGTCAGCTCGGAAGCATGCTCCATTTGGCACGCGTGATAACCAACGGTGCTCTGAAGCGTGATGAAACACGCGGTGCACATTACAAACCGGATTTTCCTGAACGTGACGACGAAAACTTCCTGAAAACAACAATTGCTCAATACGATGAAAAGACCAATGACCCTGTCATCACGTATGAGGAAATTGATTTATCACATATTCCGCCACGTAAACGCGATTACACTCAAAAAAATGAACACGGAGGGAGTAAGTAATAATGGCTGAAGCAAGTACTGTTACGTTTATTATTACCCGTCAGGACAGCCCGGAATCTTCACCCTATGAAGAGACGTTTGACATCCCGTATAAACCGGGTATGAATGTTATTTCCGGGCTTATGGAAATCCGCAGAAATCCTGTGAACGCCAATGGGGAAGATACGGCGCCGGTTCAATGGGATATGAACTGTCTTGAAGAAGTTTGCGGTGCATGTTCTATGGTTATTAACGGAACAGCGCGGCAGTCATGCGCCGCGCTCGTTGATGAGCTTGAACAGCCAATCCGCTTAGAACCAATGAGTACCTTCCCGGTTATTCGGGATCTGTTTGTCGACAGGGAACAGATGTTTGATGCATTGAAGCAAATTAAAGCATGGATTCCAATTGACGGAACGTATGATCTCGGTCCCGGTCCCCGCATGCCGGAGAAAAAACGGCAATGGGCTTATGAATTATCCAAATGTATGACCTGTGGAGTTTGTCTTGAAGCATGCCCTAATGTGAACGATAAGTCGGACTTCATTGGTCCTGCAGCTTTATCGCAAGCTCGTTTGTTCAATGCACATCCAACTGGTGAAATGAATGCGAGTGAGCGCTTGGAAGGATTGATGGAAGATGGAGGTATTGGTGGCTGCAGTAACGCACAAAACTGTGTGCAGGTTTGCCCAAAAGGGATTCCGCTGACAACGTCGATTGCCGCTATGAACCGTTCAACCAATATCCAGGCATTCAAGAACTTCTTTGGCAGTGACGAAGCTCATTAACCTATGAATCTATGAATTTCATGACCCTTGTCAGGCTATGGCAAGGGTTATTTTACTAAGGGGGCATTCATGTTGAGTAAAGTTTCATATATTGATAATCTGGAAAATTGGCGATCTGAATTTTCTTTCTGTATTCCAATTAAGATACGTTTCTCTGAAACTGACATGTTCGGGCATGTGAATAATGTGTCACCGTTTATTTATTTTGAAGAAGGACGCATTGAATTCCTGAAGTCCATTGGTATGTTTGATAACGACTACAGTGGCAGTATGCCTATTGTGGCAGACCTGCAATGCGATTATCTTAAACAAATGTATTTTAACGAAAAACTGAATCTGTATGTGAAAGCTGACCAAATCGGAACGACGTCATTTGATGTTCATTACATGGGACTTAAGAGTGAAGGCGAACTCTGTCTGACCGGACGAGGGAGAATGGTATACATAGATCCTGAGACCGGTAATCCGGTGCCATTATCCGAGTCCATGAAAAGCAGTCTGAAAGCAATATAGATATGTGGTTATGTTATAAACATTTCGTTACCATTGTAATGAATGAAACATAAGCGATTAGAAAAAACCGACTTCCATTAAGAAAGTCGGTTTTTCTCAGAGTTGTAACTCCCCCATCCGAAGAAGTTCTACTACTGCTTGTGATCGCCCCTTGACTCCTAATTTTTGCATTGAATTGGAAATGTGGTTCCGGACCGTTTTTTCAGATATAAACAATTCCTGGGCAATTTCCTTTGTTGTTTTATCTTGTACTAAGAGTTCGAAGACTTCTTTTTCGCGTTTTGTTAGCAGCTGCTTTGGTTTGTACTTGTTGTCCTTCAAATGATAACCCCTCCTTGCTGTCAAAGAGCTGCAGATGAAGGGTGAATTATTTAGTCACTACTAGCGTATGAAAATGTCAGTAAACGGTGAGCACATTTTACAAGGAAGTTTAATATTATGGCAGTAGTCCATTACATGACATTTCAACGTGCTGACTTTATTTTGTTGTGCGTGAGAAGCGCTGCTATTTTTGTCATGATGTGTTAAAATACGTATACAAAAACGGAAATTTCCGGAGGGGGTCGCCCGTATTGAATCGTGAAATATCGACAGAAGCCATTGCGAATCTTGAGAAACGATTACGTTACATATCAGGTATGATCAAGCAGAATGGGAGGCAAATACTGAACAACTATCCGATTACTTCACCACAGTTTATCGCCCTCCAGTTTTTGATCGAAGGAGATTTAACAATCGGAGAGCTGTCGAATAAGAATGGCTTAGCGTTCAGTACTACGACAGATCTGGTGGACCGCCTGGAAAAGAATAAGCTGGTTGAACGGGTCAAAGATACAAATGATCGGCGTGTCGTAAGAATTCATGTGTTGCCAAAAGGCCGGACGATAATAGAGGAGGTCATTGAAAAACGCCAGGAATATTTAGGGGGCGTTTTGAAGAATTTTTCAAAAGACCAGACAGAATCATTAAACGAAATGCTTGCGTTTTTGTATGAGGAAATGCAGCATATCAACCATACATAACATCATGAAGAGGCGATTATTTTGAATAAGGCAATAGGTGTGATCGATTCCGGTGTAGGCGGTCTGACAGTTGTCCATGAGTTAATGCGGCAGCTGCCAAAAGAAAGTCTGATTTATTTGGGTGATACACTCAGGTGTCCGTATGGGCCGAGATCAGAAGAAGAGATAAAAAAGTTTACATGGGAAATGGCAGATTTCCTGCTTCAAAAAAACATTAAGCTACTCGTTGTGGCATGTAATACAGCAACAGCATTTACATTAGAGGAGCTGCAGCAACAACTATCGATCCCTGTGATTGGAGTTATCAAACCCGGTGCACGCGCAGCTGTCAAGTTTACGACAAACAGCCATATAGGTGTTATTGGTACGGAAGGAACAATCCGAAGCAATGCTTATACAAAGGCGCTGAAAAGCATCGACACCGGTATCCACGTTAATCCGCTGGCATGTCCATTATTTGTACCGATGGTTGAACAGGGTATGTTGTCAGGGGCGGAGGCTGAGGAGATGGTTGAAGAAACGCTTTCACCTATGAAAGAACAAAGCCATATTGATACACTGATTCTTGGCTGTACACATTATCCTTTAATCAAGGATACCATACAAAAGGTAATCAGCAGTCAGGTTAAAGTGATTTCGTCAAGTGAAGAAACTGCACGTGAAGTCAGTACGATACTTGAATTTTACGATCAATTAAACGAAGGGGAAAAATCACCGGCACATCGTTTTTATACGACGGGGGAAATGGGGGTCTTTGCGAAAATTACAGAAGGGATTTTTAAAGAATCGGCTGATTATTTTGAGTCTGTTACTATTGAAAAAGCTGTCCTTTTGTATTACTGATGACTAACTGAAGATTCACTTATAACGTCCTCCCATAATTTTTTGTTAGTTGATTGGTCTAAAATTCTGCTAAGCTCGTATATATAATAGTACAAACCATCGTAGGAGGGAAAAACATGCAGAAGCGCAGTCTAATGTTAATGGGCCTGACGGTGTTTCTTACTATTATATTATCCGGATGTTTTCAGGGAGAGCAATCATTGGATAACAAAAAAGGGGAGATCGATCCACCGAAGGATGCTGAAGCTGTCGATGATTTAGCCGACAAAACAAGTAGCAAAGCAAATAAAGAAGAAAAACAAAAAGAAAAAGAGAGTCAAAAAAAAGAACCTGAAAAGGACACATCGTCAGCAACAGTAAACACACAATTATATTTGCTTGATTCAAATGGGATGGTGGCATCACAGAGACTGGAGCTGCCTCAACCGGAATCAAATACCGTAGCAAAGCAATCATTGGAGTATCTGGTGAAAGATGGACCTGTTACGTCGCTGCTCCCAAATGGTTTCCAAGCTGTTTTACCTGTAGGAACGCAAATTCTTGGATTGGAATTACAAGATGACGGAACAATTATAGTTGATGTTTCCGAGGATATTAAAAACTATAAAGCAGAAAATGAGTTGGAAATTCTGCAGGCGATGACATACACGGTAACCCAATTTGAAAATGTTGATGAAATGAAGCTGCGAATAAACGGAAACCCGCAGGATACCATGCCGGTTGATGGCACACCGATTGGGGATGGTTATTCAAGAATGAATGGTATAAACCTGGTTCAATCTAATACAGATTTGTTGAGTGGAAAGCCGGTCACATTGTATTATCCATCAACACAGGGGGAGAATGAGTATTTTGTTCCTGTAACTCAACATATTGATGTTGAAGACAATGATCTGTATGGATCCATGATTCAGGCGTTAATGCAAGGACCGGTGGTTGAAACCAATTTAGAGCATGTTTTTAACAGCTCTGCAGAATTGAGTACTAACCCTACTTTAAAAGAAGGTGTGCTTGAAGTAGTCTTCAATCAGCAGGTATTACAGGATGCCGATCAGGCTGTCATTTCCAATGATGTAATGGAGACCCTTGTACGGACTCTGACACAAGATAAAGCTGTGGAAGCGGTGGAAGTGAAAGTTGAGGATGTCGAGACACTGTTCAATGAAAACGGCGAACCATATACCGAACCGGTTTCCAAGCAAACATTTATATCGCGTAAAAAATTGTAATCTCATGAATTATCCGAAAACGTTGCAAAAGGCTGCACAAGCAGTCTTTTTTCTTCGTGCATACGCGTTCATAATTCATGTGTATTAGTATAAAATATGTTAGGATAAATGATGTGTTGATGCATAATGAAGGAGGCATAAGTTCTATTGAGACATGATCAACGACAACATAATGAACTGAGGCCAGTGACCATAACGCCGGATTTTGTTAAACATCCGGAAGGGTCTGTCCTAATTGAATTTGGGGATACAAAAGTAATTTGCAATGCAAGTATTGAAGATCGAGTGCCCCCTTTTATGCGCGGCCAGGGGAAAGGTTGGATTACAGCAGAATACGCAATGCTTCCACGGGCAACAGAGCAACGAAATATCCGCGAATCCTCCAAGGGAAAAGTAAGCGGAAGAACGATGGAAATCCAACGCTTAATAGGACGAGCTCTAAGATCAGTAGTAGACTTGAATCAGATTGGCGAACGGACCGTATGGGTTGACTGTGATGTTATCCAGGCTGATGGGGGCACGCGTACCGCCTCAATCACCGGGGCATTTGTTGCCGTAGTTCTAGCTTTTGATAAACTGCTTCAAGCTAAAACGATTAAAAAAATGCCTGTTACAGATTTTTTGGCAGCCATTTCAGTCGGAATCGCTTCGAATGGGACAGAACTGCTTGATTTAAATTACCAGGAGGACTCCGAAGCTTCTGTTGATATGAATGTAGTGATGACAGGTGCAGGCGAGTTTATTGAAATCCAGGGGACAGGTGAAGAAGCAACGTTCACAATCAATCAGTTGCAGACAATGCTTGACCTTGCTGATGTCGGCATGCGTCAATTGAATGCCACTCAAAAATCGATATTGGGTAAGCTTGCTGACCAAGTCGGTGAGACAAAAAAAGCAAAGGAAGATACCCCATGAAAGACATGATTATTGCAACAAAAAACAGCGGCAAAACGAAAGAATTCAAAACCTTTTTTGCTGAATACGATATAAATGCTATGTCACTTCCTGAACTTTCACATGAAATTGAAGATATTGAGGAAACAGGTACGACATTTGAAGAAAATGCTGCATTGAAGGCCGAGCAAATAGCAGAATTGTTGCAGATACCAGTTTTAGCTGACGACTCCGGTCTGGTGATTGATGCACTTGATGGACGTCCTGGTGTTTTTTCAGCCAGATTTGCCGGTGAGCCGAAAGATGACCAGAAAAACATCGACAAAGTGTTGGCTGAATTAGAGGGAGTGGCCGATCGTACCGCACGTTTTGTTTGTGTGCTGGCGGTATCTGTGCCAGGAGAAAAAACAGTATTTAAAAAAGGATACTGCGATGGCAGAATTGCTGATGCCCAAGCAGGTCATAATGGGTTTGGATATGATCCGATATTTATTCCAAAAGGTTACCCACAAACAATGGCACAGCTTTCTTCAGACGAAAAAAACCGAATTAGTCATCGGAGCGATGCGATTCATCAACTGCGGGACTGGGTCAAAAATCTGAGGTAACTAAATGAGGTGATACTATGCCAAGTGTTTTGATTGTCAGTGACAGTCATGGTTCGAAAGAAGAACTTGAGGTGATTAACAAACGTCATGACATTGAGCATAAAATCCATTGCGGTGATTCAGAACTTGAAATGGATGATCCGGTATTGGAAGGGTTTATTAAAGTAATCGGGAATTGTGATTCTGATGCCAGATTTCCTGAAGAACAGGTTAGCACGATGGATGACCTTACGTTTTTTGTTGCCCATGGTCACTTGCATCAGGTAAAATCGAATCCACTTTCGATTGCCTACCGGGCTGAAGAAAATCATGCACAGGTGGTCTGTTTTGGTCATACCCATATTGCCGGTGCAGAAAAAGTCGGCAATCAATTGCTGATAAATCCGGGAAGTGTTTTGTTGCCGCGAACCAGGCCGGAACAAACTTATGCCATTATGGAGTGGAAAACATTGGATAATATTGAAATCCATTTTTATACGGTTACCGGGGAACTCGTTGAGGACTTATCGTTAAAAACTTCTTTGCAATGAATGCGCAAGCTAGTGAAAGAAATCGGCTCAGCTGCCGATTTCTGTAAAGCTTGCCAAGTTTTAGTCTATTTTACTAACGTAAACTATTGACAAAAAGATTTGTAATGCATATAATTAATTTTGTCCGTCAAACATGGAGCTTAATACATAAGGTTGTGTGCCAGAAGCAGATCCCTGTTTCAAAATCGGATCGTGAGTAATAATAGAGGTTGTTCAAAAAGTCCGGTAAACATGACACTTCGAATTTCTTCGTTGGCTTGTTTCTCCGCCGCTCATGTATCTAAAGACATACATTCCGCTGCTCGAAACTGCGCCGTTTCGAACTTCTTGGTCCTTTTTATCCTCCTTTTTGAACACGCACTACTAATAAAGAAAAAATTATTATTTATCGTGCGGGTGTAGTTTAGTGGTAAAACCTCAGCCTTCCAAGCTGATGTCGTGGGTTCGATTCCCATCACCCGCTCCATATATACACTATGTCCCAGTAGCTCAGCAGGATAGAGCAACAGCCTTCTAAGCTGTAGGTCGCAGGTTCGAATCCTGCCTGGGACGCTTGAGCGTATGAGGAAACCCGGAATGATCATATTTGGGTTTCTTTTTTCATATACTTTTAAAATCGTTCGGTCAAAATTTGCGGGTTTTAATTTCCTGCATCCAGGGTATGGCTATTTATTAAGGGCTTTTAATACAGAAAGGAGTGAATTTATGGAAGGTAACAGGGAAAATGTCATTCTTTTCCCGAAATGGCGGACAGTTCTTGAAGAAGAAAGTCTTACAGCCTTGAAAGATAAAAGATATAAAGAAGCACTAGTCAAACTTAATCAGCTTCTGGAATTTGATGTTCAGAACCATGAGATAACCATCGGAAAGCTAATGTGTCTGATGGAGCTCAATCGCTATAAGGAAGCACAGGATTTTTGCGAAGGATTATTAATACATAAAGATGAACATTACTATCAGTACGTCCATATTTACTTAACGATTTTGTTTCAGACAAGCCAATACTATTTATTAATGGAGCAGGTTGAACGAGAAAACGAAAAAAATATGGTACCGGATGATATGAAAGAACAATTCCAGCAATTGTATGAAATGAGCCGTAAAATGCGGCATGAATTTCGCATTGAAAAGTCCCCTGAATACATTAATGAATTATTTAACGCTGTTGAAGGGGGCGGGCATCTCCATCAATATAGACTTATTGAACAAATCCGTAAAATGGAATTAACCCCAACAAAGCGAATAAAGGCTCTTTTAACGGATGAACGGGTACATCCGGTTGCGAAAACAGCCATTTTTATGTGGCTGCAGGAAAAAGGTGTTTCTGAAGAAGTTGCGATACATAAATTGGGCATGGAATATCAGGCAGCACCGGATGCCATACCGGAATTAGATTCCCATCCGACTGTAAAACAAGCATTATTGTCGATCAGTGATGAAGAGCAGGCAAACCCCACTTTATTCCGGTTAATGGAACAGTTATTGCATCATTATTTTTACGTCCGGTACCCATTGATGCCAGCGGAAAACGAAGCTTATTCCATCGCTGCTGCGCTAACCAAAATAGGTGAAAATTACCTGGACATACATATGAAAACAGCGAGCAACGACGATGATCGTTTAACCCAATATATGGATGAGATTAAAATGTGCGAGGCTTTATATTCCACCATTATAGACGTGTGAACAATGAATCAGTTGGCGGTATTGCTTGAAAGGCTACATAATTATGTTATAATGAGTTGGTTGAAATTTTGCTTATTATCAATCGGACGTATTGTAATACACCGTCATCATTAATGGAATAATAGATTTTGGAGGGTATAGTATGTCAGCAAAATGGGAAAAACAAGAAGGAAATCAAGGGGTACTGACGATTGAAGTTAGTGCCGACGAATTTGACAAAGCGTTGGATCAGGCGTTTAAAAAAGTTGTGAAAGATGTGCAAATTCCGGGCTTCCGCAAAGGAAAAGTACCGCGTAAAATTTTTGAAAAGCGTTTCGGGGTTGAATCTCTTTATCAAGATGCGGTCGATATTGTGCTGCCTGATGCTTATGCAAATGCTGTAGAAGAAACAGGAATTGAACCGATTGAACAGCCGGAAGTTGATATCGAGGAAATTGAGAAAGGAAAAGACCTCATTTTCAAGGCTACAGTCAATGTTAAACCGGAAGTCACTCTGGGTGAATACAAAGGTCTTGAGGTTGAAGAACAGTCAGTTGAAGTAACAGACGAAGATGTGGAGCACGAAATCGAGCACCAGCGTGAACATCATGCCGAGTTGATTGTTAAAGAAGAGGGAACTGTTGAAGAAGGCGACACTGCCGTCATTGATTTTGAAGGTTTTGTTGACGGTGAAGCGTTTGAAGGCGGCAAAGGTGAAGACTACTCGCTGGAAATTGGTTCCAACCAATTCATTCCAGGTTTTGAGGAGCAATTAGTCGGTAAAGCCTCAGACGAAGAAACTGAGATAACGATCACATTCCCTGAGGACTATCATGCAGAGCACTTGGCAGGAAAAGAAGCTGTGTTTAACGTAACCATTCATGACATTAAAACAAAAGAACTACCGGAATTAGATGATGAATTTGCTAAAGATGTTGATGAAGAAGTTGAAACACTGGATGAATTGAAAGAGAAGAAAAAAGAAGAACTTCAGAGTCAAAGAGAACAAGATGCTGAAAATCAGAAACGTGAAACATTGATCGAAAAGGCTTCGGATAATGCAGAAGTTGTCATTCCCGATGCTATGGTTGAGACGGAATTGGACCGCATGCTCCAGGAATTTGAACAGCGTCTGCAAATGCAGGGCATGACATTGGACATGTACTACCAATTCTCGGGACAGGACAAAGATGCTCTGAAAGAACAAATGCGTGAAGATGCTGAAAAACGCGTCAAAACAAATCTGACACTCGAAGCTATTTTTAACGAAGAGAATCTTGAAGTGACGGATGACGATGTTGAAAAAGAATTGGGCAACATGGCATCAATGTATGGAACAGATGTTGATCAGCTTAAACAGATGCTAGGCGGAAATACAGATGCACTTAAAGAAGATCTTAAAGGAAGAAAATCAATTGAATTTTTGGTCGAACATAGCCAAACTGTATAAAAGCGACTCAATTTAATAGCTATGGTAAAGCAAGGTGTGATAGTTCGCACCTTGCTTTATAACGTCAGAAAGTATAAATAGTGGATGACCTTATGAGAAAAGCTTCGGCATTCGCTATAAGACGAGGCGAACGCCGAGTTTTTCTAAAACTTTATCCGTCTTATCAGGGAACCAAAAAGGATAACTATTTCTTTCAATGATTTTTGTTATCTAACCTGTCCGGTTAACATACGATAGTTAAAGGATTACAGCATCGTGCCGTGGTTGTCTTAAAAAATCATTTTCTGCGGAAGAGTTATTGTTTTGTTTTCACATTTTGATTTGGTATGATGACGTTAAGTTGAAATGTACACAAATAACAATAGAAGCAGATTTAAACTTTTAGGAGTGAAATGTCATGTTTAAATTTAATGAAGAAAAAGGACAGTTAAAATGCTCGTTTTGCGGCAAGGGTCAGGATCAGGTCCGTAAATTAGTAGCAGGACCGGGCGTTTATATATGTGATGAATGTATTGAATTATGCACTGAAATCGTGGAAGAGGAACTTGGTACTGAAGAAGCTACTGAGTTTGAAGAGCTTCCTAAGCCAAGAGAAATAAATGAAACGCTCGACGATTATGTTATTGGCCAGGAAGAAGCTAAAAAGAATTTGTCTGTGGCAGTGTATAACCACTATAAACGGATTAATACAACCAAAAATAGCGCCGATGATGTGGAATTGGCCAAGAGTAATATTGCTATGCTTGGTCCGACCGGTTCCGGTAAAACTTTGCTGGCGCAAACACTTGCCAGAATCCTGAATGTTCCATTTGCAATGGCCGATGCTACGTCATTGACTGAAGCTGGCTATGTTGGGGAAGATGTTGAAAATATTCTGTTAAAATTGATTCAAGCAGCTGATTATGATGTGGAAAAAGCAGAAAAAGGCATCATTTACATCGATGAAATCGATAAGGTTGCCCGTAAATCAGAAAATCCTTCCATAACTCGTGACGTATCAGGTGAAGGCGTTCAACAGGCACTTCTGAAAATCCTGGAAGGAACAGTGGCGAGTGTACCACCTCAGGGAGGACGCAAGCACCCGCATCAGGAATTCATTCAGATTGATACAAGTAACGTATTGTTTATTGTCGGCGGAGCATTTGATGGTATTGATCAAATCGTTAAACGCCGTTTGGGCAAAAAAGTT
This sequence comes from Lentibacillus kapialis, assembly GCF_014646635.1. Taxonomy (GTDB): domain Bacteria; phylum Bacillota; class Bacilli; order Bacillales; family Amphibacillaceae; genus Lentibacillus; species Lentibacillus kapialis. Next base: position 137,888 of record NZ_BMNQ01000002.1, on the reverse strand, counting down.
ATCGGCTTCGGTTCTGATCAAGAGCAGGAAGATTTGGATCAGAGCGAACTGCTTCAGAAAGTATTGCCTGAGGATCTGCTGCGCTATGGTCTGATACCGGAATTTATCGGCAGAATCCCTGTCGTTGGCAGTCTGACCCCCCTTGACGAAGATGCCTTAGTGGAAATTCTGACAAAACCAAAAAATGCACTGGTTAAACAATATGTTAGACTTTTTGAAATTGATGACGTTGAGCTCGAATTTGAGGAAGAAGCACTCAGATCTATTGCAAACAGAGCTATTGAGCGTAAGACAGGTGCGCGTGGTCTGAGATCGATTATTGAAAGTATTATGCTGGATGTAATGTTTGAGTTACCTTCCCGTGAAGATATCGAAAAATGCATCATCACAAAAGATACAGTTGAACTGGAAAATGGAAGGCCGAAATTGGTATTCCGTGACGGTACTGTAAGGGATGAAAATGAAAATCTCCCAAGAGAGAGTGCATAATCCAGACGAGAAAATTTAATAATATGGGACTGACTTTTGCGGCTCCTCTATTCAAAAATAATCGAGAGGAATTTATGCAGATGTCAGTCTCTTTCTATGTTTACTGAAAAAACTGAGTAATATTTTTCGCTCAGGCAACACTAATTGTCAGCTATAATTATTTACAAATAAGTAAGTTTTCTTTAGACTTTAAACAATATATAAAAATCCAAGTATAGATGGAGGTATACATAACAATGACCAAAGAACCGGCACAATTGCCCCTTCTGCCGCTAAGAGGGTTGCTCGTTTTTCCATCTATGGTATTGCATCTGGATGTTGGACGTGATAAATCCGTCGCAGCTCTGGAAAAAGCTATGATGGGGGATCAGACGATATTCCTGGCAGCCCAGAAACAAGTCAGCCTGGAAAAACCGGAATCAAAGGATATTTATCACGTCGGTACAGTGGCATATGTTAAACAGATGCTGAAACTTCCCAATGGCACTATACGCGTATTAGTGGAGGGCCTTCACCGTGGGGAAATCACCCGTTTCATCGATGAAAATGAGGAATTCACAGTCGAATTTCTCCAGCTGGAAGACATGCACGGTGAAGAGACTGAAGAAGAAGCGCTTATGCGTTCGCTGCTCAGGCAATTCGAACAATACATAAAAGTTTCCCAGAAAATAACGAAAGAAACATTGGCAACCGTTTCTGATATTGATCAGCCAAGCAGATTTGCGGATATTGTCACATCTCATCTGTCTCTGAAAATAAAAGATAAACAGGATTTACTGGAAATGGTGAATGTCAAAGAACGTCTGCAGTATTTGATTCAACTGATCACAGATGAAAAGAAAGTACTTGATTTAGAAAAGAAAATCGGCCAGCGTGTCAAAACATCGATGGAAAAGACGCAAAAAGAGTATTATTTGCGCGAACAATTGAAGGCAATCCAGAAAGAACTGGGTGAAAAAGAGGGGCAATCCGGTGAGGCAGAACAATTAAGAGAAAAAGTTGAAGCATCTGAAATGCCGGAAAGGATTGCAGATATTGCAAAGAAGGAATTGAACCGGTTCGAAAAAGTTCCGCAAAGTTCTGCTGAAAGTTCAGTTATACGGAATTATATTGAATGGCTTTTAGCATTGCCATGGATAGAAAAAACCAAGGACGCCATCGAGATTGACAAAGCTCAAAACATACTTGATGCCGATCATTATGGTCTTGATAAGGTAAAGGAACGTATTCTAGAGTACCTTGCAGTCCAAAAATTAACACAGTCCATTAAAGGACCGATTCTTTGCCTTGTTGGGCCGCCGGGGGTCGGGAAAACGTCTTTGGCTAAATCAATCGCCCGTTCTATCAATCGGAATTTTGTCCGGATTTCACTTGGCGGCATCCGGGATGAGGCTGAAATCCGCGGGCATCGCCGTACATACATCGGCGCTATGCCAGGCAGGATTATTCAGGGAATGAAAAATGCCAAAACAGTTAACCCGGTGTTTTTGCTTGATGAAGTTGATAAAATGGCCAGTGATTTTCGGGGTGATCCATCCGCAGCAATGCTTGAGGTGCTGGATCCTGAACAAAACAGCAACTTCAGCGACCACTTCATTGAAGAAACATATGACTTATCGAATGTCCTGTTTATTGCTACCGCTAATTATGTTCATGATATTCCAGAGCCTTTATTGGACCGGATGGAACTTATAAGGATTGCAGGTTATACAGAAGTTGAAAAGCTGCATATCGCCAAAGAACATTTATTTCCAAAACAACTGCGGGAAAACGGACTAAAAAAAGAAAATTTGCAGATACGTGATGATGCTCTTCTGAAGTTGATCAGGACATATACACGCGAAGCAGGGGTTCGGGATCTTGAACGTCAACTGGCCAACCTTTGCCGTAAATCAGCGAAGAAAATCATTTCAGGTGAAAAGAAACGTGTCGTCGTTACGGCAAAAAATATGGAAAAACTGTTGGGCCAATCTCTTTACAGGTATGGATTGAGAGAACAAGAAAATCAGGTGGGCGCTGCTACGGGCTTGGCGTATACCACTGTAGGTGGAGATATCCTGTCGATTGAAGTATCCCATTATCCCGGTAAAGGAAAGTTAACACTCACAGGAAAGCTGGGAGATGTGATGCAGGAATCTGCTCAGGCAGCCTTCAGCTACATTCGGTCCCGTGCTGAAGAATTGAACATTGATCCTGATTTTCACGAAAAAAATGATATTCATATTCATGTTCCTGAGGGTGCGACGCCAAAAGATGGACCGTCGGCCGGCATAACCATGGCCACGGCTCTCGTATCGGTATTAACCGGCAGACCAGTAAAAAAAGAAGTTGGTATGACAGGGGAAATAACATTAAGAGGCAGAGTGCTGCCTATCGGCGGATTAAAGGAAAAATCGCTTAGTGCACATAGAGCAGGTCTGACAAAAATTATCATACCGGCAGAAAATGAAAAAGATATTGAAGATATACCAGAAAGCGTGCGTGATGATTTGACCTTCATAAAGGTCACACATTTGGATCAAGTACTGGAACACGCACTAACGGAGGAGAAACATGAAAGTTACTGAAGCAGAAATTGTTATAAGTGCTGTGAGCAAAAAGCAATATCCAAATGACCGGCTGCCGGAAATTGCTTTAGCCGGCCGATCAAATGTAGGGAAATCATCCTTCATCAATAAACTCATCCAGCGTAAAAATTTGGCCCGTACTTCTTCCAAGCCAGGTAAAACGCAAACGATCAACTTTTATAGGATAAACAATATGTTTTATTTTACGGATGTTCCCGGCTATGGCTATGCAAAGGTTTCCAAAAAAGAACGGGAAAAATGGGGAGTCATGATGGAGGAGTATTTTGCAACGCGTGATACGTTGAAAGCCTGTATAATGATTACCGATATCCGGCATAAACCAACCGAAGATGATTTATTAATGTATGATTTTCTAAAATATTATGAACTGCCTGTCATTGTGATAGCAACAAAACTCGATAAAATTGCTAAAGGAAAGAAAGCCGGTCATATAAAACAGACACATGAAACACTGCAGATTGAATCCAATGATATTATTGTTCCTTTCTCTGCAGAAACCGGAGAAGGAAAAAATGACGCCTGGCGTGCCATTAAGCCATTTTTATAATTCAGGCATCAAAAATATCCGGCCGAAATATGGGGCCGGATTATTTTGCCTCAAGCAACAATAAACCTTTCTTCAGACTTAATGTTACACATTATTTTTTTCGCCTTAGCCAATAGATACCAATACCAATCAGGATTAACGGCCAAAACCGTTCAAGCAACGCTGTTAAATCATAAATCCATTCCAATGATGCCGGCAATCGGACCGAAAACATAAAAAGGATAGATAAGGCAGTAATAATAACCCCTGTAAACACACCATGTTTGGTCCTTAATCCGCGTACAATAAAGGCAATTCCGACGATGAGTGGATATACCGCCCAATGATCAATCCAGAACGTATAATGCCTAAGCCCGTGGAAGTGAATGCCCAGGCCTAGCACAATCGTTCCACTCAGCAAATGCTGATAATCCCTGGACGTGTAACTATGTATAAGTAAGGCTATCCCAATAATAATAAGTAACGTTGGCCATGAATAAAAATCGGTTACAATGGGTAATCTTAGCTCACGTAACAAAAAGTAAACGCCTATGCCGATTAACATATATGCTGCAAATGAATGTTGTCGTTTCACAATGCTCACCAGCCTTCAAATAATACCTTTTAAAGCTCCATTTTGACTTAACCTATAACTTGTTTAGTTTTCCCATTTGGCGCTTTTCTTGCGTCTTCTGAATGCGTATGATAAAGTACAGGCGGATTATCATACAAATGAAGTACGATCTGAGTGTATATTTTGTTTCAAAATCTGTTCACATTCTAAAACAATTAATATGCATTGTCCATGTTATAATAAGAACTAACTGTTGTTTAAAGTTTTTGGGGGAATTTATAGTGCACTTAATTAAAGTTGGTTTTAATTACAAATCGGCCCCGCTTAAAATCAGGGAGCGGTTCATGATTTCTGAAGAGCATATTGCTGAAGCGATGATAAAACTGAAGGAGCAGAAAAGCATTCTGGAAAATGTCATTGTTTCCACTTGCAACCGTACAGAAATTTATGCAGTGACTGATCAAGTCCACACAGGCCGCTATTATATCAAACAATTCCTTGCTGACTGGCTTGAGGTTGATAAGGAAGAAGTATCACCATACCTGCGCATTACCGAAAGCGATGCAACGGTTGAACATTTATTCCGGGTAGCTTCTGGTCTCGATTCGATGATCTTGGGCGAAACCCAAATTTTAGGACAAATTAAAGATGCCTTTTTGACTGCGCAGAAAAGTCAGACGACCGGCACCATTTTTAATGAGTTGTTCAAGCAGGCTATCACGTTTGCCAAGAAGGCCCACAAAGATACAGGTGTTGGGGAACATGCGGTGTCTGTAAGTTATGCGGCTGTTGAACTGGCTAAGAAAATTTTCGGCGACTTACAGGAAAAGCATGTTGTCATACTTGGGGCCGGAGAAATGGGTGAACTGGCGGCTAAAAATATTCACGGTTCCGGAGCGTCGAATATTACAGTGGTCAACCGCACGTTTGAAAAGGCCCGTCAGATGGCAGAAATGTTTAAAGCGCAGGCTAAGTCTGTTGATGAATTGCACGAATTGCTTCATGATGCGGATATACTTATCAGTTCCACAGGATCAGATGCTGTTATGTTATCTAAGGAATCGGTTGAAAGCATACAGAAAAAACGCAAAGGAAAACCGCTATTTCTGGTTGATATTGCCGTTCCGAGAGATTTAGATTCGTCCATTGGCGAATTGGATAATGTCTTCCTGTATGATATTGATGATCTCCAGCATATCGTTGATGAAAATCTGGCAGCCCGAAAAGCTGCAGCCGAAAAAATTGAAATGCTTCTTGAAGGCGAAATCGTTGCTTTTAATGAGTGGGTACAAACACTCGGCGTTGTTCCCGTAATATCGGCACTTCGCAAAAAGGCGTTATCCATACAAGCGGAAACTATGAAAAGTATTGAACGAAAAATGCCGGATTTAACAGCGCGAGAGAAGAAAGTGTTAAATAAACATACAAAGAGTATCGTGAATCAAATGTTAAAACAACCGGTGACACAAGCTAAGGAATTAGCAGCAAATGATAATAAGGAAGAAGCGCTTCAACAATTTATCGACATCTTCGGAATTGAACAAGATGTTCAGGAAGAATTCCACAAACAGGCTAAAAAAAATAATCCAACGGTTCAAGAACAAGACGAAAAAGTATCCTCTCCTGTTACACAAAGTTTATCTTTACGGTAAAACGAAAGGATTCTCGTTATGGAAGAATCAAAATGGCTTTATGAACTTATACTGATTATTTATGGATTAAGCCTTGTAGGGTATTTCATTGAATTTATACAAAACAACCGGAAGGCTGACACGATTGCCTTCTGGCTGCTTAGTATGGTTTGGCTTATGCAAACCGTTTTTTTGTTACGGCAACTATTTATCGAGAAAAGCTTCCCAGTGCTGACATTAAATGACGGATTTTCATTTTACGCCTGGGTACTGATTTCGCTCTCACTTATTTTAAGTAAATATTTCAGGGTCCAGTTCATGCTGTTCTTTATTAACTTGCTTGGTTTTTTCGTTCTTTTATTATCTATTTCAACCAAAGCAGCGGAATACATGCAGGGTCAAGGCATTGAATTGGTTCATGAAATGTTGATAACCCATATAACATTAGCCATTATATCGTATGGTTTTTTTACTATTTCGTTTATTTTTTCGTTTATGTATCTAATCCAATACCGGTTTTTAAAACGTAAAAAGGGTTTTCGCTGGGTTTGGCGGATCGGTGACTTGAATCAGCTTGATCAGTTTTCATTTAAAGCGGTGACAATCGGTGTGCCGCTCCTGACAATTGCGATTGTCCTTGGCGTTGCCTGGGCTTATGCTGCAAATGCTGAATTTTATTGGTTTGATCCGAAAACAATCGGATCAATACTTGTACTCATCGTGTATGTTTTTTACCTGCTGCTTAGATTAACGAGGGGGTATCAAGGAAGGGCGATTTCTGTTTATAACACAGCGGCTTTTCTTGTTTTACTGATAAATTTTTTTCTGTTCAGCAGTTTATCTAATTTTCATTTACAATAGCTCCCATAAGGAGGAATCCAGTTGCGACATATTGTTATCGGATCACGAAAAAGCAATCTGGCATTAACCCAGACAGATTGGGTGATTGACCAGTTGAAACAAGCCGGCATTACCAATTCATTCGAAGTAAAAAAAATTGTTACACGTGGTGATCAAATTCTAAATGTGACATTGTCAAAAGTTGGTGGCAAAGCTCTTTTTGTCAAAGAGATTGAGAGGGCAATGTATGAAAAAGAAGTTGATTTTGCTGTCCACAGTATGAAAGATATGCCATCAGAAATGCCTGAGGGTCTTGTCATCACGTCAATCCCCGTTAGAGAAGACCATCGTGACGCTTATATTGCTAAACACAATGTTGCTTTAAAGGATTTACCTGAGGGGGCTATTGTTGGCACAAGCAGTCTAAGACGAAAGGCACAAATCCTGGCAGAGCGTCCTGATCTTGAAATTAAATGGATTCGCGGCAACATTGAATCCCGTATCCGTAAACTAAATGAGGAAGATTACGATGCCATTATTTTGGCGGTATCCGGCTTGAAACGAGTTGGCCTGAGTGAAGAGCTTATTACGGAATATCTTGAGCCGGATGTTTGTGTGCCTTCAGCAGGACAAGGCGCATTGGCAATTGAGTGCCGAAAAGACGATGATGAATTACGCGAATTGCTGGATGCTATCAGCGACCCCGATACGACTAAAACAGTTACCGCGGAACGAACCTTTTTAAAATTATTGGAAGGCAGCTGTTCTGTCCCTATCGGCGGGTACGCTTCTTTAAACGGCGATGAAATATTTATGACTGCGTTTGTCGGGACTACAGATGGTAAAACGTTATTAAAGGAAGTTGTACGTGGAACTGACCCTGAAAGCGTCGGGACAGAAGCAGCGCAAAAGCTGATAGCCCGGGGTGCTAAAGACATTATTGAACAAGTAAAAAAGGAGCTTGACAGTTAATGGTTCTGCCGTTAAATGGCAAACAAATTTTAATCACCCGGGAAGAAAAGCAGGCTAAGGAATTCACACATCAAGTCATGCAGTCCGGCGGTGTGCCTATAGAAGTGCCGCTATTAAAAATCACTTGTAAATATGATGAAGTCTTAGCACAATTGAATAAAAAACGGAAGCTGTTCCGATGGCTTTTTTTTACGAGTACAAACGGGGTGCGTTGCTTTTTTCAGATTTTGAAAGAATCCGATATAAGTCATGATTTTTTAGCTGAAAGCAAATTTGCCGCGGTTGGCCATAAAACCGCGAGGGAGCTGGAGAGTTATGGTTATCAGGCAGACTTTATCCCGAGCACGTATAGTGCGGAATCTATGACAAAAGATTTTTTCACCGAATACTCTCAAATTGAAGAACCGGTTCTGATCGTGAGGGGAAATAGATCGCGGAATGTTCTACCACTTTGGTTAAAAGGGCAGGAAGTTCAATTTGAAACGGTGGAAGTTTATGAAACAGGCAGTCATTTATCAGAAAAAGATAACTTAAATGCGACATTGAACCGGCAAAATCTTGATGCCATCACATTTACAAGTCCGTCTTCGGTCGATGCATTTATGGAAATGAAAGATAAACAGTATATGAACTTTCCACCAATTGTTTGTATTGGAACAACTACCAAAGATCGGGCTTCTGAGTGGGAGTTAACCAATCTCCTTGTGCCAGGGGAATTTACCATTGATGGCATGATGACCCTTATGGAAGAGTATTTCAAGCAGAAAGGATAGATTGATATGACAAACGATTGGGAATTCAAGCGGCACCGCCGTCTCCGTTCTTCATCTGCCATGCGCTCGCTGGTCCGTGAAAATCACATTAAAGTGGATGATTTTATTTATCCGCTCTTCATCATTGAAGGGGATAATATAAAAAATGAAGTGCCATCCATGCCAGGTGTTTTTCAAATCTCTCTTGACCATGTAAAAGCGGAGATGGAGGAATTAAAGACACTTGGTATTAAAGCTGTTATGCTGTTTGGCGTTCCAAATGAAAAAGATGAAAAAGGAACAGGAGCGTTTGATGAGAATGGTATTGTGCAGCAGGCCACTCGGCTGATTAAAAAAGAAATGCCGGAAATGCTTGTTGTTGCTGACACATGTCTATGCGAATATACATCACATGGTCATTGCGGCGTGATTTATAATCATGATGTCGACAATGATGAATCTCTGGAATTGCTGGCTCAAACTGCGGTATCACAGGTACAGGCCGGTGCAGACATCATTGCGCCATCCAATATGATGGATGGTTTTGTAACAGTTATCCGTCAGGCATTGAATGAGGCTGGATACAAAAACATCCCTATTATGTCATATGCTGTAAAATATGCCTCGGCGTTTTTCGGTCCATTCCGTGAGGCCGCTGATAGTGAACCACAATTTGGCGACCGTAAAACGTATCAGATGGATCCTTCAAATCGACGTGACGCCCTGCGTGAAGCAGAAACGGATATTGAAGAGGGAGCAGATTTCCTAATTGTGAAACCCGCCATGTCATTTTTGGATATTGTTCGAGATGTGCGCAGTCACTTTAACGCGCCAATTGTTGCCTATAATGTAAGTGGTGAATATTCAATGGTAAAAGCGGCTGCACAGAACGGTTGGATTAATGAAAGAGAGCTGGTTCTGGAAAAACTGACTGCTATGAAACGAGCGGGTGCGGATTTAATTATTTCTTATTTTGCCAAAGATGTGGCAAAATGGCTTCAGGGCTGATACGAAATCCGAAGATAAAATATTTAAATAAGGGTGAAGTATGGTGCGAAATTTTGATAGGTCACAAAATGCGTATGAAAAAGCGATAGATTTAATGCCAGGAGGCGTGAACTCTCCTGTACGTGCTTTTAGATCTGTCGGCATGTCCCCGATTTTTATGCAAGAGGGGAAGGGTTCTAAAATAACGGATATTGACGGTAACGAATATATCGACTATGTTTTGAGCTGGGGACCTCTTATTTTAGGGCATGCTGATGATCGTGTCGTTTCAGGTCTGAATGATGCTGTCGCTAAAGGTACAAGTTTTGGTACTCCAACCATTCAGGAAAACAAGCTTGCCGAGCTTGTTATCGACCGTGTTCCTTCAATTGAGATGCTGAGGATGGTCAACTCGGGCACTGAAGCGACGATGAGTGCGTTGCGCATCGCCCGTGGCTATACAGGGCGCAGTAAAATCCTGAAATTTGAAGGCAACTATCACGGCCATAGTGACTCTTTGCTTATAAAAGCAGGTTCCGGTGTTGCAACACTTGGCTTGCCGGATAGTCCGGGTGTCCCTGAGTCGATTGTACAAAATACGATTACAGTGCCTTATAACGATGTTGAAAGTGTGCGCTATGCATTTTCCGAATATGGTGACGATATTGCCGCTGTCATTGCAGAGCCTGTTTCTGGAAATATGGGGGTTGTCCCGCCGCAGGAAAACTTTCTGCAGGAGTTAAGAAAAATAACTGAAGATAATGGATCACTCCTGATTTTCGATGAGGTTATGACAGGATTCCGTGTTGGTTATAATTGTGCTCAAGGCTACTTTGGCGTAACACCTGACATGACTTGTCTAGGAAAAGTAATCGGTGGCGGTCTGCCTGTTGGTGCTTATGGAGGTAAGCGCGAAATTATTGAAAGTGTAGCACCAACCGGTTCAATTTATCAAGCCGGTACTTTATCCGGTAACCCGCTTGCTATGACAGCAGGGTATGAAACATTAAATGCACTTGATGAATCATCGTATGAAGACATCAACCAAAAAGTTGATAAGTTAGTGGAAGGATATAAACAAGCTTCCATTGATTACAATATTCCGATTCATATAAACCGTGCGGGATCGATGGTTGGTTTCTTCTTTACAAATGAGCCTGTCACGAACTTTGAAACAGCTCAAAATGCCAATCTTGACTATTTTGCTCAGTACTACCGATCTATGATAGAACAAGGGATATTCTTGCCGCCGTCACAATTTGAAGGGGTATTTTTGTCAACCGCCCATACTGATGAAGATATCGACACAACCATCCAAGCGGTTCGCACGGCTTTTTCAAAAATTGAAAAGTAACTATAAAAAGCTATTCCGGGTTATTCGGAATAGCTTTTTATATAGTGCAGGCAGCCTATTTAAAAAAATACCTGTATTGATCACACACCCCTGTAAAAATGGGGGATGTTTTGCATATCCTTTCATTTTGCGTCATATAGTTGAAATGAGACAAATAAGTATATGGGTTACATGCAGAAGGGAGGTAGTCGTTTGGGAAATGAACAAGAAGTATTTCGCTTTGATTTGAATGAATCGCTCTATTTTGAACAAGGACAGGAAGTTGGTGAAATGACGGGAATTTCACTGGACCCGGACATTTCCATCCAGGCATTTAATGACTATGTTTCAATCAGGGGTGTTATTGAGCTTAGTGGCTCATACCAAAAAGAAGTTACAGCCTGGGAAAAGGAGGAAACGGCGCTGGGTTCTGACGATTATCATTCGAAACGGTATGTAGAAAAAGTCGTCGGACTGGATGATGATCAGGCAGAATTTATACATCGTTTCCCTGTTGAAATATCCGTTCCTGCAAATCGAGTATCTGATTTAGATGATGTTACTGTCGCTATTGAATCATTTGATTATGAAGTGCCAAATCAAAATCAGCTTAAATTAAGTTCCACTATTGAAATCCATGGTATACACGACGAAACAGTAGATACTTCTGAAAGTGAACAGGAAAACGAACCAGTTTCGCCACCTCGAAATGACGAGACATTTGATTTTGACATAAAGATGAAAAAAGAAGAACAGCTGGAAACTGACGAACCTTTTTACGAAGAGCATCCTCCTGCACTGCCTTCGGAAGAAGAGCAACATAATCAGGTGAATGAGGATGATGCTGAAGAGGATCAATCTCCTTCAAGAATTCCGTGGAAGAGCAAAAAGTCACAAACACTATCCGAATTTTTTGGCAATAATGTAGAGGAGTTGTCACAGCAAGGGGAATCCGTGGAGGAGGAGTCATATACTGAAAACGCGGAGGATCCTCCCGATTTTTCCGTGTATCATGATGAAGGCCTTGCAGAATCAGAGGAATCAGAGGAAGCACCTGAGGATGTTCGTTATTTAGCTGATATGTTCAGGAATGACGAGGAAGAAAAGTATACTAAGATGCGATTATGTATTGTACAGTACAATGATACACTAGAGGGAATCGCAGAACGTTATGAAGTATCCGCTCTCCAGTTGCTAAAACAAAATCGGATGACTGAAGAGGGGATTGAAGAAGGACAATTGCTTTATATTCCATACAAGAAACATTCATAGGAAACGCCCCTTGCTTATTTGAGGTAAGGGGTATCAGTGTTTTTCGCAGAAGGTGGTGATCGGTACGTATGGCGGTGATTGAGAGGATAATCAGGGCATACGGGATTTCCCCATACTATATCAAAAAAGTATCAGAACGGCTGTATATAGTAAATGATGGGCAACATTCCTATGCCCTAAAACAAAGCAAATTAACGGATCATACGATTCAAGATTGGCAGCTGGTTTATCATCAGGCATATGCCCATAACTTATCAGCCATACTGCCGGTTTATCTAACAGAACAATCCGGCTTATATGTGAAAATGGAAGGCTTATATTATTATCTGACCCCATGGATAGGTGATAAAGCCCCCGGTTATGAGCAGGTCGCTACAAATATATATAAAATGCTCGGTGACGTCCATGCAGAAACGAAACAATCAATTTCGATTAATACTGAACCTATTATTCAGGATTTCAAACGTTACCAAAAATATTGTGCTGAATGCCAGAATAAATTGCTCTCTTTTGTAGAAATATTTGAACAGAACCGGTTTATGTCACCCTTTGAATGGCAGGTTTGTACACACTACCATATGCTGGTGAAAGTACTGGATGCACTGAATCAATTGATTGAACGACTGAAGGATGAACTGGCACATGAGCAAAAATGGGATTACAGTCTTCTACACGGGAATCCCGATCTCTCCCATTGTGTTCATGGCCATAATACTTATCTTATCAACTGGGAAGATGCGGCGTATGATAATGCGGTGCTTGACTTATCAACCTTGCTTAAAAGACAGGCACAATACGATGGTGCTGATAGTGAGCATTTGGCAGAGTTGTTCAAAGTATATAAAAATAAAAATCAACTGAGCGCTAGTGAACAATACTTGCTATCGATTTATTTAATGGATCCCGCTGAATACATTACGCTAATCGAACAGTACGTTTCAAATACTGGACAGAGGGAAATGGTTAAACGGGTTCAACTACTACAACGTGCGTTCCGTCGCCTGGAATTCGGATTTCGCTGGTCAGAGCAGATTGAAAACGATGATTCTGAAAATAAATATGAGGATTAAATCCATTCCAGATAAAATGCAATAAACAAACCTGTGAATGCTCCAAGCAAAAATACATCCAGGGATGTCGGAAATAGAAGTGTACGTATTAATTGAAAAATGAGTATCGGCAGGGTCACTTTTTCAATGACAGTAATACAGTTTCGTGCCCAAGGCGGCAGCCTGTATCGATAATAACGCGCCATTTGGGTTCACCTCTTTCCTGTTTTCCTGTAATATAATATGAATACGTTAGGGTTTTTTGTGCCATTCTTATCGTAATAGTTGATTTTGCTATATAAAAACGGTAAAATAACAGCAATAATTAATTGCAATGATTGGGAAGAGTATAGATTCGTTACCCGAAAGAGAGGGGATGTCGGTGGGAATTTCCCGGGAAAAGCGATTCTGGAAGGTCGCCCATGAGGCTGCTTCTTTGAATTTAGTAGAAGAATGCCGGTTGATGACCGTTATCAATGATGAGTGTATAGGTGTATGTCGCCTATAAACAAAGGTGGTACCACGGAAGCCAATCCTTTTCGTCCTTTTTGGATGAAAAGGATTTTGTTTTTTAATAAATAATTTGGAAAACAGTCTTATTCAATATTCTGATTGAAGGAGGAACCCGCTTTGAATAACAATAACAAATTAATGATGTCAACAAAGTACAACCCGAAAGAAATTGAAAAGGACAGGTATCGATTTTGGGTGGAGGGTAAATTTTTCGAAGCAACAGGCGATAAGGAAAAAGAACCATTTACCATTGTGATACCGCCGCCGAATGTGACAGGCAGACTGCATTTGGGCCATGCTTGGGACACAACGATGCAGGATACGATTTCCAGAATGAAACGGATGCAGGGCTATGATGTGCTGTGGCTGCCAGGCATGGATCACGCGGGGATTGCCACACAGGCAAAAGTCGAAGCAAAACTGAAAGAGCAAGGGAAAAACAGGCACGACTTGGGACGGGAAAAATTCTTGGATGTATCTTGGGACTGGAAGGGAGAATATGCCGATTTTATCCGCTCCCAATGGGAAAAATTAGGTTTGGGTCTGGACTATTCCCGAGAACGATTTACTCTTGATGATGGATTATCTGATGCTGTCCGGGAAGTGTTTGTAAGCTTATATGAGAAAGGCCTGATTTATCGGGGAGAGTATATCATCAATTGGGACCCGGATACGAAGACGGCTCTTTCCGATATTGAAGTTGAATATGCGGAAGTACAGGGCAAATTTTATCATATGCGCTACCCTATTAAAGAGAGCGATGAGACGATTGAGATCGCAACAACCCGGCCGGAAACGATGCTTGGGGATACAGCAGTTGCGGTTCACCCGGACGATGATCGTTATCAGCATTTAATCGGTAAAACAGTCATTTTGCCGATTGTTGGTCGTGAGCTTGAGATTGTCGCTGATGCATATGTTGATATGGAATTGGGTTCAGGTGCAGTGAAAATAACGCCAGCTCATGATCCGAATGATTTTGAAATTGGCAATCGCCATGAACTTGAACGTGTTCTTGTAATGAATGAAAATGGCTCAATGAATGAAAATGCCGGCCGTTATAAGGGAATGGATCGGTTCGCATGCCGAAAGCAAATTGTAAGAGATCTGCAAGAGAAGGATGTACTGTTTGATATCGAGGACCACGTTCATCAGGTAGGCCATTCCGAACGGAGCGGAGCTGTTGTTGAACCTTACTTGTCAACACAATGGTTTGTTAATATGCAACCACTGGCAGATGCTGCCATTGAACTGCAGGGGGGCGATGGAAAAGTCAATTTTGTCCCTGAGAGATTTGAAAGGACTTATTTGCATTGGCTGGAAAATATCCGTGACTGGTGTATTTCCCGTCAGCTTTGGTGGGGACACCGCATCCCGGCTTGGTACCATCAAGAGACAGGTGAGCTGTATGTCGGAAAAGAAGCACCATCTGATATTGAAAAATGGGTGCAGGACGAGGATGTACTTGATACATGGTTTTCGTCAGCATTATGGCCATTCTCAACAATGGGGTGGCCTGATGAGGAATCTGAAGACTTCAAGCGATACTTTCCTACAGACGTACTTGTAACCGGGTATGATATCATTTTTTTCTGGGTTGCCCGGATGATTTTTCAGTCCAAACAATTTACCGGCAAACGTCCATTTAAGGATGTTCTGATCCATGGTCTGATCCGCGATGCACAAGGCCGGAAAATGAGCAAATCACTTGGCAATGGCGTCGATCCGATGGATGTAATCGATCAGTACGGAGCTGATTCACTGCGCTATTTCTTGCTGACGGGTTCGACCCCTGGACAAGACTTGCGTTTCCACTGGGAAAAAATTGAAGCAACATGGAATTTCGCCAACAAAGTCTGGAATGCTTCCCGGTTTTCCCTCATGAATATGGAAAACTTTTCTTATGAAGATATTGATTTAAGCAGCGAAAAATCACTTGCAGATAAATGGATTTTGACGCGGTTAAACGAAACGATTGAGCACGTGACTAAGAATACGAATAAATATGAATTTGGAGAAGCAGGTCGTCATTTATACAATTTCATATGGGATGAACTGTGTGATTGGTATATCGAAATGGCAAAACTGCCGCTTTACGGCGATGATGACGAACAAAAATTAACGACACGTTCGGTGCTTGCCCATGTTCTTGATCAGACGATGCGGATGCTACATCCTTATATGCCGTTTGTGACTGAGGAAATTTGGCAGCAGCTTCCACATCATGGTGAATCCATCACGGTGTCACAGTGGCCGAAAGTTAAGTCGGAATTTCACGATGAAAAAGCATCCAGCGAGATGAAACGGCTGGTTTCTATCATCAAATCAGTTAGAAATATTCGGGCTGAGGTTGACACACCATTATCCAAGCAAATTAAATTGCTTATTAAAACCGAAGATGAAAAGATTGCATCAGAGCTTGAATTTAACCGCAGTTATCTGGAACGGTTCTGCAATCCAAGCGAATTAGTTATCTCAACTAATGCGGAAGCACCGGAAAAAGCTATGTCAGCGGTTGTCACCGGAGCAGAATTATTCTTGCCGCTTGAGGGGCTGATTGATATTGATAAAGAAATCGGACGCCTGGAAAAAGACATGACAAAATGGACAAAAGAAGTGGAACGCGTGCAGAAAAAACTGGCAAATGATAACTTTGTCAATAAAGCACCGGACCATGTTGTTAACGAAGAGAGGCAGAAAGAGAAGGATTATCTCGAAAAACAGGCTAAAGTAAAGGAGCGGCTTGAAGAGCTAAAATCATAATTAACTGAAGGGTTGTATAAAAAGCGGGAATTCATGATTGACGAGAATTACCGCTTTTTATATATGCTACGTATTTTTTTAAGATATTCAGGTCACTCACAGCGCTTAGCGTACGAGATCCGACCACATCTTCTATCTCGTTAAAAACAAACTCTCCATTATAATCCAGCAGAAAATCAATGCCGACTAATCCAAAAGAAAAACATTCACAGATTTGTTTCACCAGCGATTTTTCATGCGGTTTTAAGTTGTACCAGGAGGCAGTGCCGCCAAGCTTGTAATTGGCACGAAAATCATGTTGGTTCTCCCGCAGGACAGCGCCAATAACTTCTGATCCAATGACAAAGACTCGCACGTCTTTACCGGGCTGCACATTTGTTGCTGATTGCACAACCAGATCACCTCTCGGCTCAAATTCTTTCAGTTTGCGCCACTCTTGAGTGTTCCTTACCAGAAAAATTTCACTTCCACCTCTTCCATAAGTCCCTTTAATCACAAATGGAAAAGTCAGAGGAGGCAATTCGGGCAGACCTGTTTTTCCTGAAATAAACAGGGTATCTGCCATTGGTATAGATAATTTGCTCAAGTGAAAGTGTGTCAGCGCTTTGTCATTACAAATAGCGGCTGTTTCCGCTGAATTATAGACTGATACGCCGAAAGATTCGAGCTGCCGGCTAAAGAGCGGCTCAATTGTCCGGACGACTGCAAAATCAGGCAATGTTACTGTTTCGCCATCAAGTGTGATTATACGATTACTGTCAAGCACTCCAATCGTTAAATCCTCTCTTAAGACAAAACGCAGTGATATGTTTTGCAAGTGCGCTTCTTCAAGGAACCAATTGATATATGTTTTGTTGTGTTCCGCATCGTGTTTATTATAAATTAGCCACCCGTTCATAACAGTCCCTCACTTAAATTTATGTCTGATATAGCGAATTATGAAATCAGCAACATTGATGCCGGTACAGTCAAACATATTACGGATATGAGCGTTCGAGTTAATTTCACAAATAAGCGGCGAGTTGTCAGATCCAGATAACAAATCCACACCGGCAAAATCAGCTCCAATTACTTTGGCAGCTCTGACAGCAAGCTCTTTCTCCATAGAAGCTGGACGGTAGGCTTGCATTGTACCGCCGGCCGTAACGTTTGTCCGAAAATCACTTTCCGCGTGACGGGACATGGCGGCAACAACCTTATCACCAACAACATGCAGGCGGATGTCTTTTCCATAACTTGAAGCAATAAATTCCTGGAGCATAAACGGATGGTTTTGCAACTGCCCGATTTTTTCAGCTAATTCATCTTCCGTATCAACAAGATGGACTTGTTCACCAAAGGATCCGAATGCTTCTTTGACAATCATGGGAAAGCCGAGAGCATCAATTGCTTTGTGATAATCGTCGATTGGATTCTCTACTGTCTTATGAAATGATTTTGGAGCAACGACCGTCTTGGGGACAGGTAATTGATTCAAAGCTAATAATTGATACGAGGCGATTTTGTCGTCACTTATCGCAATTGTCTCCGAACTGTTGAACACCGGAATCCCCAGTAATTCGAGCTGTTTTGCCAGGTATATGTCTTTATCGGCAAAAACGACAAAATCAGGAAGTTTATCGCTGCCGATACCAAGCAGGTGTATTGATTCGGTGGTGAGCAGTCCAAGCAGTTCGCTATTTTTGTAAATTTTTGTGTCTATCTGCTGTTTGGATGCGGCTTGTTGAATCCATTCAGCGAAATCAAGGAATTTATTGCCGCGCAAGTAGCCGTTATAAATAACCCAGCCGCTCAAATTCATACTGGTCTTCCTTTCTGTATTCAAATTGTGTTGAATTATTGCTATAATAGTGCTGTTTCAATTGAACACCTTAGGTGGCCCTTAATAAGAGATTCCATTCTCTAAAACTCATGAACATAGCAAAAGCCTTGGAGCCTTGGACATAACTAAGATGTACAATGCTAAAGACGAACGATATTCCGCTTGAGCGGAGGAAATATACATAGACTCCTGCGGGAGTATAGGCATAGGCGAGACCCCGCAGTGCGTCAGCACGAGGAGGATCACCAGCTTCCCTAAGGTGTGCGAAGTATATTTTCGGAGCGATATATACGCTCCAACTAGTTCGGATTTGCCTTAATAAAACTACTTTTGTCCAAGGCACCTAGCTTACACAATAAATGAAAAGCGGTGTGCACGATATGTTTGAACAATTTTTTCAAGTAAAAGCTTTCTTCCAAGTGCGTAAGCAGTATGGTGTTAAACCAGGCCTGGAGCGTATATACAAACTTTTGGATCTTTTGGACAACCCGGAAAGAAAGATGAATGCTGTTCATGTCGCCGGGACCAATGGCAAAGGTTCAACTGTTCATTTTTTGAACCAAGCACTGATTGCAAACGGCTATACGGTCGGTGTTTTTAATTCACCAAGTCTTAAAGGATTAACTGGACACATTTTATGTAATGATAACAGTATCACAGAAAATACGTTCATGTATTATTTTAATAAGGTGTATCCTTTTATACGCCAATTGGATGAACAGCAGCGTCATCCGACCGAATTTGAAATCCTGACTGTCATTGCTTTCTTATATTTTGCCGACCATACAGATATTGCGTTAGTTGAAGCGGGAATGGGCGGTAGGGAAGATACAACCAATTGTTTTGATCCCATCTTGTCCATTATAACAAATATATCGTGGGATCATACGGAATTTCTCGGAAAAAATATAGAATCAATTGCGTATCATAAAGCAGGAATTATAAAGAAAAACAGACCAATTATTGTGGGGGAAATGAGTGACAATGCAACATCGGTCATTTATGCGGAAGCACAGAAAAAAAATGCGCCACTATACAGGATGGGTGACGCATTTCAATATAAGATAACCAATGTTAAAGGTAATCATCAGACATTCCAATGGGGTACCATTTCTGGTATCAATATGGAAATAAGGCTACAGGCAGCGGGCGGTCATCAAGTACAAAATGCTTCCCTAGCTATTATGGCACTTGTACTGTTTGAGAAGAAAGGATTCAGACTGAACCGTTACGATTATTTGAAAGGTCTAATAACCGCTCAGCTCCCTGGGCGGTTTGAGCAAATTCATTCGAGACCAGCTATCATACTTGATGGTGCTCACAATCCAGCGGGTGCACAGGCATTCAAAGAAACGCTTGAAGCCAACTTCAAAAATACCGAGAACCATCTCATTTTTGCTGTGTTTAAGGATAAAGATTTAAAACGAATGCTCGAGATATTGGAACCTCATTTCTCTACTATTACATTGACGACATTTGATCATCCGCGGGCTGCGGAGGTTGAGCAGCTTGGGGAAATCGGCATTCATGCCGAACTCCGGAATGACTGGCGTCATGCCATCAGACAAATCAGCTTTGAACAGAAGGATGAAGATGTCTGTTATTTTATAACCGGTTCATTACATTTTATTGCAATGGTTAGAAAGTATGCTGAAGACATGACGGAATGGTTGTAACAAGAACAGTTCAGCATTAAAACATTTTCACTTTGGATTTTATATTTGTTGTATTATGTTGAAAGTTTTTTTGAAAGACTGACAATAATCGTCTAACTTTTTACTCTCCATATGCTAGAGTTGAACAAACTTTTATATGGAGGGAAAATTGGTGAACCAAAATAAAAAAACGAACGTATTGACAAATGATAAGAAAAAGAAGCTGAAAAAGAAAACCAAACATGCAAATAAACAACCAACTAAAGAATCTAACGAAGAGCATGCAGCTGCACTGGAGAACTCCAATATACCTGAATACATCAGGCAGGAGGACGAGGATGATAAAGGTCATAATAAAGACATCCACTATAAACAAAACTCCAACTTAACAAAGGCCAAGCCATTTTTAATCGCTTCTATATCTGCAGTTATTATTGGGGGGGTTCTAGGTTTTTTCATGCTTAATATGTTTGTAGATATCGATGGCAACATTGGCCAGCAAGGAGGTTCCTCGGCATCAGCTGTATCTGATAAAGAAAACAGCACTGCTGATGCTCAATCAGATGTTGTTGCAATTGATGCAAACAGTGCTTTTGCGGTTCAAGCTGGCAAATTCAGTGAACAAGCAAACGCAGAAGAGATGGCAGCAGTTATTCAGGATGCTGGTTCTTCCGCTATGATATGGGAAAACAACAGTTTTTATTTCGTATTATCCGGAATTAGCATGTCTGAACAGCAGGCAGAACAGACAGCAACCGTTCTTGCTAACAGTGGAATAGACACTTATGTCAAAGAATGGGCAACAGAGGCAAGTAAAATTACCCTGATGGATAGTGAAAAAGAATGGCTTCAAATGTTTGAAAAGCAGTGGAACAAGTCATTGAAATCCGTCAGCAGTGGGAATCATCTCTCAAAGGATGCCTGGGCGGGCGTGGTAAATGCGATTCCAGAAAATACCGACTCCATCACAAGTTTAACTGAAGCGGTACAAAAAGAGCATCAAGCGATGGGTAAGACGGATAACTCGAGGGATCAAATAATCTTGCTGAATCTATGGGAAAAGTTTAATAAACTGGTATCAAAATAAATATATTCAGTAACACGCTCTATTAGAAAAACTCGTTATAAAAAAGGGCAATTTGGCATTTTTTATAAATTGGTAGGCATGGAAAGCTGAATTTCATCCGGCTTTTTTTTGATTACTGAGAGCCTTATCCTGCTAAAATACTTTTTTATAAAGTTGTCCCTTTGAATAAGAACCATTACTATAAATCTATCTTATTATAGGGGGGACTTTGAATGAGCTCATCGCCGATTATGATAAAAGATGTACCAAAAGAAGATCGCCCGCGAGAGCGTTTGCTCAAACTTGGTGCAGGTCATTTATCAAATCAGGAATTGCTTGCTATTCTGATTGGCAGTGGAACGAAGAAAGAGTCGGTAATGGTCTTATCAAATCGGGTCTTAATGCATTTTGAAGGGTTAAACCTATTGAAGGATGCAACAATTGAAGAACTGATGGCAATTAAAGGCATTGGCATGGCCAAAGGTGTATTGCTTCTATCCGCTTTGGAATTGGGAAAGCGCATGAATCAATATAAGCCTGATGACCGGTATGTCATTCGTTCTCCGGAGGATGGCGCAAATTATATTATGGAAGATATGCGAACACTTAACCAGGAACATTTTATCGTGTTATTTCTGAATACCAAAAATCAGGTTATCCATAGACAAACGATCTTTATCGGCAGTTTGAACGCATCAATTGTGCACCCAAGGGAAATATACAGGGAGGCTGTCAAACGTTCAGCTGCTTCAATCATTTGCGCGCATAACCATCCATCCGGAGACCCTGCGCCCTCCCAGGAAGACATCCATGTAACAAAACGTTTGGTTGAATCGGGAAAAATGATTGGTATCGAATTATTAGACCATTTGGTGATCGGTGACAGAAAATTTATTTCACTGAAAGAAAAAGGTTACCTATAAATACTATCTATTTTTAAATTTTTTTCGTATAATTGAATAGACGTAACTCAGTCAGCGCCAGTTTCTAAAGTTCACTTGAGATTGGCGCTTAATTTGCTTGATATAAATGTGAATATTTACTTTCCATTAAAACATGTTTAAAATAATGGATTAGGACTCGGGTTGTTATAAGACATAGAATAAATAATGATAGATGTTTAATCTCATTTGAAGCCGGCAAATGAATTGCTAAATGAGAAAGGAAGATTAGGATTGGGAAGATTCAGTTTGTCACAAGATTTAGGGATTGATTTAGGAACAGCCAATACACTCGTTTTTGTGAAAGGTAAAGGTGTTGTTGTACGGGAACCGACAGTAGTTGCTAAAAATATTGAAACTGGTGACATTGAATCAGTCGGGAAGTCAGCCAAGAATATGATTGGACGAACCCCCGGAAATATTTCGGTTGTCCGTCCAATGAAAGACGGTGTTATTGCCGATTATGATACTACTGCTGTAATGATGAAGTATTTCATTAAAGAAGCGATGAGCAGACGATCGCTTTTTGCCAAAAAGCCGAACGTGATGATATGTGTACCATCAGGTATTACGATGGTGGAAGAGCGTGCTGTCGTTGATGCAACGAAACAAGCCGGAGCAAAGGAAGCCTATCCGATTGCTGAACCTTTCGCAGCAGCCATTGGGGCGGGACTGCCGGTTTGGGAACCGACAGGGAGCATGATAGTGGATATTGGCGGTGGTACGACTGAAGTTGCTGTCATCTCACTTGGCGGCATTGTAACCAGCTACTCGATTCGAACAGCTGGTGATAATATGGATGAGTCGGTCACAAATTATATCCGTAAACATTATAATCTGATGATAGGTGAGCGCTCAGCTGAGTCCATTAAAATGGATATTGGCGTCGCCGGAGAAATTAAGGAAGATATTGAAATGGAAGTTCGGGGACGGGATTTGCTGACAGGCCTGCCCAAAACGATTACAATTACAGCCAGAGAGATTGCTGGTTCACTAAATGAAACCGTAGCAGATATTGTTGAGGCTGTGAAGGATACACTGGAAAAAACACCGCCGGAACTTGCCGCCGATATTATGGATCGTGGTATAGTATTATCAGGTGGTGGCTCTCTTTTGAAAAATCTGGATAAAATTATTAGCGATGAGACGAAAATGCCTGTTTTTATTACGGATGACCCTCTAGAAAGTGTGGCAATCGGTACAGGCAAATCGTTAGAATACATTCACCATTTCCGTTCCCGTCCGAATGTATCTTCCCGTCCCACTGTCGAGTAAGCAGGTGTTCATATGAAGCTTTTTCAAAAAAAAAGACTATTTATCCTATTAATTGGTTTCATTATTCTGGTGGCGTTGATTGGTTATTCATTACAGGACAGGGATGAAGAGACAACTGCAGAACAATTCATCAAAGATACAGTTGGATGGGGACAGAATTTGATACACACACCAATCAATTACATTACAAGTATTTTTAAAAACATTGATGATATCAGAAATACTTATGAGGAAAATAAAATACTGCGTCATAAAATATCAGAGTATAACAGCCTACAGTACAAAGTACAGGAATTGGAAGAGGACAATGCCGAGCTGCGGAATACATTGGATAAAGCTGAATCAATTCGTGAGTATAACCCGATTCAAGCAACTGTCATTTCGCGTTCAACCGAGCGTTGGATTGAACAGGTAACAATCAATAAAGGAACTCAAGATGGCATTGAGGAGAATATGGCTGTTATTACGGCGAAAGGTATGGTCGGCAAAGTGGAGAAACCGTCAAAATTCACATCAACGGTGAAATTGCTGACCGGATTCGATCAGTTCAACCGTATATCAGCTACTATTTCCCGGGATGAAGGCGATGATATTAATGGCATGATTGAAGGCTATGACGAAGAATCAGATCACCTGTTGTTCAGAATCATCGAGGAATCGGACAAAGACCTTGAAGAGGGGGAATTGGTCCTATCTTCGGGGATGGGTGGTGTTTTCCCTGCAGGTCTGCAAATTGGTGAGGTTAAAGAAGTTAAGCCGGATCAGTATGGACTGACAAGCACCGCCTTTGTTGAACCATTGGTTGATATGTATGATATCAATAATGTTATAGTTGTCGAGCGACCGCAGCCGGATGATAATTCATCAGAAGAGAATAGGAAGGATGAGTCGTAATGAGACGATTACTGATTCCGCTGATACTTTTTCTTCTGCTGATAATGGAGGGCGTGGCGCTTGAAATATTGCCGGCTTCCCTTTTAAATGGGGATCTGGTCTTTGTCTCTCACTGGATTTTTATGTTTCTTATTCTGGTTGCTATATTTTATGATCGAGAAAGTACATTTTTTTCTGTTTTTTATGGTTTATTATTTGGACTTTTGACAGATATTGTCTATACCGGAATTTTAGGTGTCTACATGTTCAGCTATGGACTGGGTGCCTATATTGTTCATGGGATGACGAAATTACTGCACGCCAATATCTTTGTGACGATATTGCTCGGTATGGCAGGTTTGGTGTTTGTTGAGATCTTTAATAAATTTGTTTTTTCCGTTATAGGGATTTCTGATTTAACCTGGAAAGCTTATTTAATTGAAAGACTGACACCGACAATTATTGCCAATATTTTATTTCTGCTCATTATATATCCATTTTTTGTAAAATGGCTTGTCGAATGGAAAGAAGAACAGTTATCAGGCAGCTCGAAGTTTTAACGGATGTCATGTTATGCAGAATGTTTGAGGTGAATGCAACATGCATGAGGAAAGTCAAACGATTACAATTAAGGGTACCAAAGATGGACTGACGCTAATGATTGATGATAATCAATCATTTGACAAGGTATTGGAAGAACTAGCTGGTAAGCTTTCGGAATATAATCCAAAACAAGATGATCCGATCGTTCCGGTAACTGTCAAACTGGGCAATCGGTATATCAATGATTGGCAAAAACAGCAGCTGCGTGAACTGATCGGTGAAAAAAACCGATTTTCCATTGAACTTTTTGACTCCGATGTTATCCATCGTGATGAGGCTATTAAATGGAAAGAAGACAGCGATATTAAAATAGTTAATAGAGTTGTGCGCTCCGGACAGGTTCTGGAAAATACCGGCGATTTACTGTTAATTGGGGATGTTAATCCTGGCGGGAAGGTTATAGCAAGCGGTAATGTGTTTATTATGGGTAATCTTATGGGGATTGCGCATGCTGGAGCACACGGGGATCAGAAAGCTGTGATCGCTGCCTCCTATATGAAACCGAGCCAGCTTAGAATAGCAAATTATATCAGCCGTGCACCCGACTACGAAACGGAAGGTGTCTATATGGAATGCGGCTTCATCGATGAAAAACAGGATAAAATCATTATTGACCGCCTCCAGGTTCTATCACATAATCGAATAGATTTAAGCGGGTTTGAAAGGAGAATAGTGAATGGGTGAAGCAATAGTCATAACGTCCGGGAAGGGCGGTGTAGGCAAAACGACCACCACTGCAAACATTGGGACAGCATTGGCGCTCATGGAGAAAAAAGTTTGCCTGATCGATACGGATATCGGTTTACGGAATCTTGATGTTATCATGGGGCTGGAAAATCGGATCATTTACGATATTGTGGATGTGATCGAGGAGCGCTGTAAACTCGGACAGGCTTTAATCAAAGATAAACGATTTGCTGATTTGACACTTTTGCCTGCAGCCCAGACGAGTGATAAGTCGGCAGTCACCACGGAAGGCATGAAAAAGATTCTTCAGGAATTGAAGCAATCCTATGATTATATTATTATCGATTGCCCGGCAGGCATAGAGCAAGGATTTCAAAACGCAGTTGCCGGCGCCGATAAGGCAATAGTAATCACAACTCCGGAAAAGTCGAGTGTGAGAGATGCTGATCGTATTGTCGGCCTGCTTGAAAATGAGGAACTCGAACCGCCCAAGATGGTTATTAACCGCATTCGGAATCATATGATGAAAAACGGTGATATGCTGGATATAGATGATATCATTCAAATACTCTCCATTGATCTGCTTGGCATTGTTATCGATGATGATGACGTTATCAAAGCATCCAATAGTGGTGAACCTGTTGCACTTCAGGGGAATTCAAAGGCTTCTGTCGCATACAGGAATATTGCTCGTCGGATATTGGGTGAAACTGTTCCACTTCAATCACTGGAAGAAGAAAAAGGTATGTTTCAAAAGGTGAAGCAATTTTTTGGTATAAAATCCTGACTGCTTCAAACATATACACAATGCGAGTGGTTATTATGCATGATTGGTAAAGCCGTCTTTTAAAGTACTACTCCTGTAAAATCCTGTTCCTGGCACTATTCTTCGCCTGAGAGCAAAACCCTCATACCGTTATATCATAACTTCCTCCCTTATCTCATACACTTGTACAAAAGCGAGACAAGGGTTGTGAAGCGAATGGATAAAGGTGTAAAAAAGGTAAGAAAATCGATTGATCAGCGGAAGAAAATGCGTGGTGCAACCAGTGAAAAAAGCACGAAACAGATTCTGCCGTCATCCTTTCCGCAAGAAGAAGAAAAACACGGCTACTTCCCTGTTTTCACTGATGACAATGGCCCGGCAAAGCTTGGAAGTGAACGTATCACCCGTTTTGCTGTTAAAGGAATTCTGTCGACTATGCTTTTTCTATCAGCAGCGTTCTTAATGCAGTCTGATTCTGAATTACTTTCAACACCCAAAAAGTGGACAACCAGTACGTTGACAGAAGAGTTTCCCTTTGCCAGCGTCAATCAGTGGTATCAGAAAACATTCGGAGAACCGATGGCTTTATCTTCATCGCAATCTAGCGATGCGCAAGAAGCTTTGGCACTTCCCGTCAACGGAACTGTTTCCGAAACATTTCAAGCAAATGGGAAAGGAATAAAGTTGGCACCTGGTGAAAAAACAGACGTTTCATCCCTGCAAAGGGGCGTAGTCACGTTTGCCGGTAATGACCATGAAACAGGTAAGACTGTCATTGTTCAGCACGCTGATAACAGTGAAACCGTGTATGGAAATTTAAGTTCGATTGATGTTCATTTATACCAGTTTATTGATCGCGGTCAAAAACTCGGCATATTCAGCCCTAATACTGACAATAAAAATGTTTATTTTGCAATTGAAAAGAATAATTCATATGTGGATCCTGTACAGGTGATTCAGGTTGATGATGCGGAGTAACCTTTTACCCTCAGTCCACATCCACCCTATTTTATTAATCTTTATCATCATTTCGTTTTTAACCGGTACTTTTATTGAACTGATGGTGATCCTGACAATTGTTCTCATTCATGAATTGGGGCATTTTTCAGCGGCGAAATGGTTCGGCTGGCGGATTCGGGGGGTAATGCTGTGGGTGTTTGGTGGTGTTATGGATACTGATGAACACGGGACCAGGCCGTTTCATGAAGAAGTATATGTTGCACTGGCAGGGCCGCTTCAGCATGTATTCATTTATCTTTTCCTATTAATGCTCTCCGGAAGCGGGCTATTGTCATCTTATATTATTGAAACAGCGTGTTTTTACAATACCGCAATCCTGCTATTCAATCTGTTGCCAGTGTGGCCGTTAGATGGCGGAAAACTGGTATTATTGGTGCTCTCAGAGAAGCTTCCTTACCGAAAAGCATACGCTTTTGCTGTTATGTTTTCGTTAATTTTGAACATTGTCTTAACAATTGTTGTCATATTCGTAATGCCGTTTACACTTAGCGCCTTTCTTTTGTTTTCTTTCCTGGCCGTGGAAAACAGAAAGGATTGGAAGCAGCGCTATTTTGTATTTATACGATTCTTGTTGCAGCGTTATCAGGGAGACAACTTTTTCAAACGGGTTCAGCCAATTGAGATATCATCCCATTTAAGGTTAATGGACGTATTCAGTTGCTTTCGCAGGGATAGAGTGCATAAGATATATGTTACACTGCCGGGTGATATCCGATGGCAGATGGATGAGATGGAATGTCTTCACAGTTATTTTCATGACCAAAATTATCGCAAATCAATCGGTGAAATAATCAGCCGTGTATCATGAATTTTTTCCAGTGGAACTTGACAACCGATTTTGCATCGTGATAATATTTATACGTTATTCATAGTAGCACCAGTGCTACAACCGCTCAGAACAGGTTTTAAATTCCAATAGCGAGTACCTGTATGGCGAGTCTTAGTTATTCAAGGAGGTGCAGACATGTACGCAATTATTGAAACAGGCGGCAAACAGATTAAAGTTACTGAAGGACAGGAAGTCTATGTTGAAAAAGTAGCAGCTGAAGCAGATGAATCCGTTACGTTTGATAAAGTCCTTTTCGTCAGCGGAGACGATACGAAAGTCGGTGCTCCATATGTTGATGGTGCAACTGTAACGGCAAAAGTTGAAAAACATGGTCGTCAGAAAAAGATTGATGTTTTCAAATATAAGCCAAAGAAGAACTATCATCGTAAGCAGGGTCATCGTCAGCCTTATACCAAATTGGTAATTGACAAAATCAATGGATAAGGATCTAAACTATGATTCATGTCATTATAAAAAGACGAAACAGTCAAATTGAACAGTTCGAGTTATCCGGTCATGCTGCAAGTGGACCTTATGGATATGATTTAGTCTGTGCTGGTGTTTCGGCTGTTTCGTTTGGTTCTGTCAATGCAGTAATGACATTAAGTGGTGCAGATCTTGAGATTGAGCAAGGGGAAGAAGGCGGCTATCTTCGAGTGATTGTACCTCCTGGCATATCGGGTGGTACAATGGAAAAAATACAATTGTTATTCGAAGGTATGCTTGTCTCCTTGAAAACAATCGAGCAAGAATACAGCGAATTTATAACTATACAGGAACAATAAGGAGGTGCCCTGGAATGCTTCGTTTAAATTTACAGTTCTTTTCTCAGAAGAAAGGTGCCGGAAGTACCAAAAACGGCCGTGATTCCGAATCGAAACGTCTTGGTGCCAAGCGTGCCGACGGCCAATCAGTAAACGGCGGAGGCATCATCTACCGCCAGCGCGGTACAAAAGTCTATCCGGGTATGAACGTAGGCCGTGGCGGAGATGATACATTATTCTCCAAAATTGACGGTGTTGTAAGGTACGAACGTGTTGGTCGTAATCGCAAAAAAGTCAGTGTTTATCCGGTAGCTAAAGAAGCATAAGTTTGCTGAACAAGCAATGCAAACTCCAGTCAGTTTTTGGCTGGAGTTTTTTTGGTATAATACATCAATATTTGCTATACTTTTCTTACTACCTGAGGGGGAGAGAACATGAACGAGACAGATGTCATCCAGATGCTCCGTCATTATCGGCACGACTTGATGAATCATTTGCAGATTGTGCAGGGATATCTTAGCATGGGAAAAATAGAAGAAGCCCAAAAAAAATTAAGAAATTATACAGAAGAGTTACAGGAAGAGCGAAAATTGGTCAATTTAGATGCTCCTAGGTTTGCGTTATATATATTACAATTTTATTTTTTACATACGAATTTTCGGTTAACATACCATATACGCACTGTGGCCGAAAATCTCCAGTCAGTGGATGAGCTGCTTGCGGAACAATGTGAAAAAATTATGGAAAGAATAGTGATGTCATCAGATGCGATGCAATTATATGAATTGGATATACTACTGTACGATGCGGACCAGGATATGATTGAAGTGGACTTCACTTTAAACGGTAAAATTCCTGATGTACAGGCTTTCACGAAATCAATTGAAAACATTGTCGGGGACGTGACAATCCAGCATCAGGATAATGAAGTTAAATGTAGAGTCCGTATTCCATAAAATGAGGTGGATAGAAGATGTTTGTTGATCAGGTTAAGATATATGTTAAGGCTGGAGACGGCGGAGATGGTATTGCTGCCTACCGGCGTGAAATATACGTTCCAAAAGGCGGTCCTGCGGGAGGTGACGGCGGAAATGGCGGTGATGTTATCTTTAAGGTTGATGAAGGGCTTAACACCTTAATGGACTTTCGATACAATCGTCATTATAAAGCAAAGCGCGGCGAAAATGGTATGAGTAAAAACAAACACGGGAAAAATGCGGTGTCTTTAGTCGTGGATGTTCCGCCCGGTACTACCGTAACCGATGAAGAAACCGGAGAATTAATAGCTGATTTAACGAATCATGAACAGGAGGCTGTGATTGCCAGGGGTGGACGCGGAGGGCGAGGTAATTCCCGTTTTGCATCTGCTAAAAATCCGGCCCCTGAATTATCTGAAAACGGAGAACCGGGACAGGAACGCAATATTAAGGTTGAATTAAAATTACTGGCTGATGTGGGCTTAATTGGTTTTCCAAGTGCAGGAAAATCCACACTGCTGTCAGTGGTAAGTGCTGCCAGACCGAAAACAGCTGAATATCACTTTACAACCCTGACACCTAATCTCGGTGTGATTGATACTGATGATCAGCGCAGTTTTGTGATAGCAGATCTCCCTGGATTAATCGAGGGGGCTCATGAAGGCACCGGGCTGGGATATCAGTTTTTACGTCATGTGGAACGCACGCGGGTGCTGCTTCATGTCATTGATATGGCGGGAGTTGAAGGAAGAGACCCTTACGATGATTTTGTTAAAATTTATCGTGAGCTGAAGGAATATGATACAAAACTGATAGAACGGCCGCAAATTATCGCCGCAAATAAAATGGATATGCCGGGAGCAGAACAAAACCTACGTGAATTCGAGAGCAAATTAAAAGACAAATATCCGATTTATTCGATTTCAGCGTTGACAAAAGAAGGGCTTCAGAAGCTTACTTTGGCTGTTGCAGATGTGCTTGATAAGACACCAAGACATACAGAGGAAATCGATAAGACCGATGAAAAAGTGGTTTATCGCTATCAAAAAGAAGAAATACCATTTACAATTACTAAAGATTCAGATGGCTCATTTGTGTTGTCGGGAGCAAGAGTCGAAAAACTGTTTAAAATGACAGATTTTACGAAAGATGAATCGGTGCAGCGCTTTGCACGGCAACTACGCGGAATGGGTGTGGATGAGGCATTGCGCAAGCGTGGGGCAAGCGACGGTGATATTATTAGGCTTAATGATTTTGAATTTGAATTTATAGACTGATTTTTGTAGATGATGCTGAAGATTGGGGGAAATTAAATGGCAAAAATAGGTTATTTGGGACCGCGGGGTACCTTTACAAAGCTTGCGGTTGATACCGCGTTTAATGGTGAAAACAAACATAGTTTTACAACAATTCCAGAATGCATTGATGCAGTAAATGATGGGGAGATTGATGTCGGAGTCGTACCACTGGAAAATGCAATAGAAGGTACGGTGCAAATAACTGTCGATTATTTGGTTCACCAAGTCAGGTTGCCGGTAATGGCAGAGATAGTTGTTCCAATTCAGCAGCATCTGCTTGTCAAACCTGGGTTTGCCGGTGAATTATCCGAAGTGCCGGAAGTATACTCGCATAGTCATGCTATTGCCCAATGCCATCAATTTTTACATATGCATATGCCCGATGCGAAAATGAATTTCACCTCTTCTACCGGAAAGGCAGCAGAATTGGTCAGCAGCGGCGAGAACAATATGGCTGCTATAGGTAATAGGCTGGCAGCAAATGAATATGGCTTGGACATTTTCCAGGAAAATATTCACGATTATCCGAACAACCATACCAGGTTTGTGGTACTGGCAAAAAATAAAGAGATAGTCAATGTCAAGCACGAAGCTGAGGCAGAAAAAACAAGCTTGTTGATAACACTCCCAAGCGACTATGCCGGTGCATTATATCAAGTGCTTGCTGCATTTGCCTGGCGCAGGATGAATCTTTCTAAAATTGAGTCAAGACCGATGAAAACTGGTTTAGGTAATTATTTTTTCATTATTGATGTTAACCAGCCTTATGACGAGGTTTTATTTCCCGGAGTCAAAGCTGAATTGGAAGCTCTGGGCTGTAATGTAACAATCCTTGGTACATTCCCTGTTTATCAAATTGATTTATAATGAAATCCGTCTGCACCTGATTAGTGCAGGCGGCTTTTTTCTATTTTTAATTCAACTTTTATCATTTATCTGCATATGGTGATAATGAGTGATTTGCCCAGTATGAATCTGGACTGAAAGGAGTCTGTTTAGATTTGAAAATTCACATTGTACAAAAAGGCGATACATTATGGGAAATAGCAAAACAGTACGACGTTGATTTTGATCAGGTAAAGCAGCTGAATCCGCAGCTTTCAAGCCCGGATATGATAATGCCAGGCATGAAAATCAAAATTCCTGCTTCATCAAAGCCGGTCAAAAAAGAAGGCAAGTACCAGAAGGAGGTTCAAAAAGAAACGCAAATGCCTGCCGCCGAAAAGCCATATAAGGACACTTCACCAAAACCAATGCCAGTTACTAAAGAAGATGATGTCAAACCACCGAAAGACATTAAGCCTAAGATGCCGATGCAGCCAAAAGTAACATCCATGGATCAGGAAATGAACTACTACACCACCATCAACCTCCCACAAATACCAGCCTATGAACAACCTGAGGCAGAATTACCTGAAAAAGAAAAAGAAGTATGCTGCCATTCTCTTCCAAAGCCGGATTTAGCATTTTACCATCAGAAACCTTGCCCGCCGCAAATACCGCAAATGAGTCCTTATTTAGATGAATATCAGGATTGCGGCTGCGGGGCACCAAAACCAATGCAAATGCCGATGTATCAGCACCCTGTACAAATGCCGATGCATCATCACCCGATGCCAAAACCAATGCAGCATCCGGGGCAAATGTATCCGATGTATTGTCATCAGGGACAAATGTTGCCGCCGCATTATAGCGACATGATGGGCTCGGCTAATGCTCCGTCAAATATGGCTATGCCGGCCAGTCCGGACCAATACTATGGAATGAACGAACACGGTTTTAGTCCGAAATTCCCGTCAAAGCCAATGGATATGCAACAAGGCTATCATAATCCGCAAATGCCGCCGCCAGCGACTATGCCGTATTTCTCAAACAGCCAAGCACCAATGCCACAGCCCCCTGGTTTTGACCAATGGTTCCGGGAAGATGAAGAAGATACAACAGACGAATGAATTTAGAAGTAGAGACGAGATCAATGATCGTCTCTCTTTTTTTAAACGTCAATCTTTTTAAAATGATTTAAACCATGCTAAACTAACTATAGGAATTCTGGATGATAGTAAGGTGGTATTTATGAAATCAACAGTAAACGACATTGTAAATTGGCTCCGTGAAAGCGTGCACGAAGCAGGTCTCAACGGTTTGATGGTCGGAGTCAGCGGAGGGTTGGATTCAGCAGTCGTGGCGTATCTTATTCAACGTGCCTTCCCTGACGATTCACTTGGAGTGATGCTCCCGATCAACAGTAGCTCGGAAGATATGGAACACGCGAAAAAAGTGACTGAAAGCTCAGGAATACATGACATGACAGTTGATTTGACTGAAACACATCATATGATGTATTCGTCAATAAGCGATCAGCTGAGATTGAACCATTCATTTGAACAGAAGAATGATCAGCTTGCAGGCGCCAATCTCAGGGCACGTCTGCGCATGAGCACCCTTTATACGATTGCAGCGCACTATAACTATCTGGTTGTGGGAACAGATAATGCGGCGGAGTGGCATATCGGATATTTTACCAAGTATGGCGATGGCGGTGTAGATATTCTTCCATTGGTGGAGTTCACAAAGCAAGAGGTAAGGGAAATAGGAGAGCATCTTGGCGTCAAACATAATATCTTAACTAAAAAGCCAAGTGCCGGTCTTTGGGAAGGACAGACGGATGAAGCTGAAATAGGAACGACTTATGATAAAATTGATGCCTATCTGGAAGGAAAGGACGTTCCGGATGAGGATCGAAAACTTATTGAAAACATGCATAGGAGAACAGCTCACAAAAGGAAACCGGCAAAGCAATTTCACCGCAAAAATCAATAATTCCTTTAATTAACTGTTTAAAAACACCTCGCTTATCCAACCTAAATATAAGGGAGGTTTTTTTATGCAAATAATTAAATGGATGCTTGTACCCGCCGTTTCAACTTTACTTTTCGGCTGTGCACAATATGAAACAGGACAAGAAGACTCTCAAGAAAATATGAATTCACAACCGATTCATTATGAAAATGAAAAGGAACAGAATGAGCGGTTTGGAAAAGAGAAACAAGGGATTGATGAACAAGGCGGTTACCAGCAGAGTGAACAAAAAGAGTTGAACGACGGGGATGAAAATGCACAAAGTGATTTGTTTACGAATGAAATGTCCATGTCCATATCCAAGCAATTAAAAGAACGCAAAGATGTCCGGCAAGCACAAGTTGCCATATCTGACGAAAAGGTGGTTGTTGGTGTTATGCTCACCGATCAAGCACCACCGGATATGCGTGAACTTGTTGAGCGGGAAGTACAGAGGATGGTCCCGACTAAAGAGATTTATGTTTATACAGATGATATATATTGGGACCGGATGCGGAACAAGGATGCGCAACCTGATCAGTTGAATGGGGATATACGCGAGTTTTTGCGTGAATTCTTCAACCGTGACCGGGAACATTTTTAAACTGTCATTTTTGCCTGTAAAGGTCCGATTCTGCTCAACTAATATTCAAAGGGGGAAAAAACCCCTTTGAATAAAGTTTCGCTTTATCCCGCCTTAACAGGCAGTAAGTCCCCTTATTAATATGAAAATTAAACTAAAATATGATTAAAATGGGCAACTGCCTGTAAAGGTCCGATTCTGCTCAACTAATATTCAAAGGGGAAAAACACCCCTTTGAATAAAGTTTCGCTTTATCAACTGTGGGTTTTTTGATATAGTTATAAAGGAAATTCGTGGAGAGAGGAGAATGTCCTATGGCTGGTCATTCTAAATGGCACAATATACAACGCAGAAAGAACGCCCAGGATGCCAAAAAGGGCAAAATATTTATGCGTCATGCCAAAAATATTTATACAGCCGCCAAAGAAGGCGGAGGTGACATAGATACGAATGCGGCACTGAGGACAGCGGTTGATAAGGCAAAAGCGGACAATATGCCGAATGACAATATTGAGCGTGCTATCAAAAAGGCAACCGGTGATCTTGATGGTGTCCATTATGAAGAAATCACCTATGAAGGTTATGGCCCTGGAGGCATTGCAGTTATTGTCAATGTGTTGACAGATAATAAAAATCGAATTGCTTCAGAAATTAGACATGCCTTCAAAAAAAATGACGGGAATCTCGGTGAAAATGGTAGTGTCACATTTATGTTTAACCGTAAAGGCTATATTCTCGTTGAAGAAGATGGCACCATTGATGAAGATGAAATCAGTATGGAGGCTATTGAAGCCGGTGCGGATGATATCGTGGCCGAAGACGGAGTATACGAAATATATACCAATCCGGAGAATTTTCAAAATGTCCGTGATCATTTGCGCAAAAGTAATTATGAACTTATTGAATCCGATGTATCATATTTTCCGCAAAATTACATCGCTCCTTCTGAAGACGACGAGCAAAAAATGTTAAATCTGATTGATATGCTGGAGGACAGTGAAGACACACAAGATATCCATCATAATATGGAGAGATCAGACTAATCAGGAGACTTCCATTCTTCGTTTGGAGAATGGGAGTTTTCTTTCTGCCAACACTGGATACTTGTGTTAAAATGAGATGAGGGATAAAAAAGGAGAAAATCACATGATTGCTTATATAAAAGGAATATTGGTCAATATACATGAAGATGCTGTCATTGTTGATGTACAGGGAGTTGGGTATGAGGTTTTCTGCGCCGCTCCATTTGTGTTTCAGGCATCATTACATAACGAAATAACCATTAATACATATCATTATGTTCGTGAAGACACACAGGTTTTGTATGGTTTTCGGGACCAGGATGAGAAATTGCTGTTTACAAAGCTCATTTCTGTATCAGGCATTGGCCCCAAGGGTGCATTAGCTATATTGGCCAGCATTGATACACAAGGATTTATTGAGGCGATTGAGCGCGAGGATGATAAATTTCTGACCAGTTTCCCGGGTATAGGCAAAAAGACAGCCAGACAGATTATTCTTGATTTAAAAGGTAAATTGTCTGCGATTGTGTCAATTTCTGCTCAGTCTGCTGAGAGTAAGCCATCCCGCGAAGTTTCAAAAGGGGTGCAAGAAGCTCAGGAAGCATTAAAATCACTCGGCTATACTGAACGGGAGATCAGATCAATTACACCTGAGCTGCAGAAGGAAAACAGCAATAATACCGACGAAATCGTGCGAACAGCTCTGGCATTGCTAATGAGAAATTAATAAGGTGGGATTAAGATGGATGAGCGCATGGTCGCAGGTGAATTACAGAATGAAGATTCCGCTGATGAACTCAGTCTACGCCCCACAAATCTGAGCCAGTATATCGGTCAGCAGAAAGTAAAAGACAATTTAAGCATTTTTATTCAGGCCGCAAAAATGCGTGATGAAGCTCTCGACCATGTTTTACTATATGGTCCTCCCGGCTTAGGGAAAACAACTCTTGCAGCTATTGTTGCCAATGAGATGGGGGTTCAGTTCCGCTCAACATCAGGTCCGGCTATAGAACGCTCCGGTGATCTGGCGGCAATACTCTCATCGCTTGAACCGGGTGATGTCCTGTTTATTGATGAGGTACACCGGTTGCCTAGAGCTGTTGAGGAAGTACTGTATCCGGCAATGGAAGACTTTTTTATTGATATTGTAATCGGTAGCGGCCCGAGTGCACGATCTGTCCAAATTGATTTGCCACCATTCACACTTGTAGGAGCAACTACAAGAGCGGGTTTGTTATCAGCCCCTTTGCGTGATCGCTTTGGAGTCCTGAGCAGACTGGAATTTTATAACCCAAACGAATTGTGTGATATCGTCGAGCGGACCTCGGATATTTTTGAGACGTCCATTACGCACGAAGCAGCTCTTGAGGTGGCCGGCCGTTCAAGGGGTACGCCCCGGATTGCCAACAGGCTGCTAAAACGGATACGCGATATATCACAAGTGAAAGGGGAGACAGAAATCAGTCTGGAAACAACGAATGAAGCTTTGAAGATGCTACAAGTTGATGATGCCGGTCTGGATTATACGGATCATAAACTGCTGCATGCCATCATCGATGGTTTTCAGGGTGGTCCTGTCGGTTTAGATACAATCGCAGCGACGATTGGAGAGGAATCACAGACGATTGAGGATGTGTATGAACCGTATTTACTGCAGATCGGTTTTATTCAGCGCACACCGCGGGGGCGTGTCGTAACGTCGAGTGCATACGAGCATTTTGGTTTAAGGAAAGATAATGAATGAATATGGGAAAGATGTTTATTACGTTCGGCATCATTTTTATTGTGATTGGCATCATCTGGTCATTTATAGGCAGACTGCCTGGGGATATCACTATAAAACGTGATCATTTTACGTTCCATTTCCCAATCATGACATCGATAGTCGTAAGTATTATTTTGTCACTCATCTTATTCATTATAGGAAAATTTCGCTAAGTACAGTTAGGAGAGCATCATGAATATAGAGGATTTTGATTTTAATCTACCGGAAGAGTTAATTGCACAAACTCCGTTGAAAGATCGCACCGCATCTCGTATGCTTGTTTTGCAGCATCAGACGAAGAAAGTGGAGCATAAACAATTTACAGATATTAAAAACTATCTTAAAAAAGATGATTGTCTTGTATTGAATGATACACGTGTTCTTCCGGCAAGGTTATATGGCACCAAACAGGATACCGGAGCAAATGTGGAAGTGTTGCTCCTGCATCAGCAGGAAGCGGATACATGGGAAGTCCTTGTAAAACCGGCCAAAAAAGTGAACATTGGAGCAGTTATCGTTTTTGGCGACGGAAAACTCCGTGCAACCTGTGTCGGTCTGAAAGATCATGGCGGACGTATTCTACAGCTGGAGTATGATGGTTTTTTTAATCAAATACTTGATGAATTGGGTGAAATGCCATTACCGCCTTATATAAAAAAACAGTTGCCCGAAAAAGAGCGGTATCAGACAGTATATGCGACAGAAGAGGGTTCAGCCGCAGCACCGACTGCCGGGCTGCATTTTACGAATGAACTGCTTGATGACATTCGCAGTATGGGCGTTAGCATTGAGTTTATCACACTGCATGTCGGTCTGGGTACATTCAGACCGGTAAGCACTGATAGAATTGAAGAACACAAAATGCATGCAGAATTTTACCATATGTCAAAAGAAACAGCAGATGCACTTTCGTCGGTCAGAGCGAATGGCGGACGTATCATTACAGTTGGTACTACTTCAACACGTACATTGGAGACGATTGCGCGTGACAATGGCGGCAAATTTGCAGAATCAAGTGGATGGACAGATATTTTTATTTATCCGCCATACGACTTTCAGGCAATTGATGGATTGATTACTAACTTTCATTTACCAAAGTCAACATTAATTATGATGGTCAGTGCACTTGCGGGAAGAGAAAACATTATGCATGCGTACCAAGAGGCCATAAAGGAACGCTACAGGTTCTTCAGTTTTGGGGATGCAATGTTGATTTTATAGGTGTTAATAATCTTGAATAGTAAAGGAACGAATAGTATGAGTGCCATAACGTATGAACATATTAAAACATGTAACCAAACAGGGGCCCGTCTAGGAAAGGTCCATACACCGCACGGATCATTTGATACTCCAGCGTTTATGCCTGTCGGAACTTTGGCTACCGTAAAGACGATGAGTCCGGAAGAATTAAAAGAGATGAATGCTAACATTATCTTGTCCAACACATACCATCTATGGCTGCGGCCCGGTCAGGATATTGTTGTGGAAGCCGGTGGTCTGCATCAATTTATGAACTGGAATGGTGCAATATTGACCGATTCAGGCGGTTTTCAGGTATTTAGTCTTAGTGACATGCGCGATATTAAAGAGGAAGGTGTTCATTTTCGAAATCATTTGAGTGGCGAGAAGCTCTTTCTTTCACCTGAAAAAGCGATGAACATTCAAAATTCGCTCGGATCGGATATTATGATGGCATTTGATGAATGTCCGCCATATCCAGCCTCACATAATTATATGAAATCCTCGGTAGAACGTACAACACGTTGGGCGGAGCGCTGTTTGAATGCCCATGAAAGATCTTCTGAACAGGGATTATTTGGTATTGTCCAAGGCGGTGAATATGGAGATTTAAGAAAACAAAGTGCAGAAGATCTGGTCTCGCTTGATTTTTCGGGCTATGCGATTGGCGGGCTGTCGGTCGGTGAACCCAAGAACATCATGAACCGAATGCTGGAATTCACAACACCACTCTTACCGAGTGATAAACCACGGTATTTAATGGGAGTCGGGTCACCGGACTCATTGCTTGACGGAGCAATGCGCGGTATCGATATGTTTGATTGCGTACTCCCGACGCGTATTGCACGTAATGGGACCTGTATGACATCAAATGGCAGGCTAGTGGTACGCAATGCCAAATATGCCCGTGATTTCAGACCGATCGATGAAAATTGCGGCTGTCATGTATGCAAAAATTATACCCGTGCCTATATCCGGCATTTGGTAAAATGCAATGAAACGTTTGGATTCAGACTTACTACTTACCATAACTTATATTTTCTGTTAAAATTAATGGGGCAAGTGCGAACAGCAATTGCTGAAGACAGGCTAGGCGATTTCAAAGAAGCATTCTTTGAACAATATGGTTTTAATAAAGAGAATGCCAAGAATTTTTAATAAAGGAGGGACATGCAAGTGAATACATTATTTTCACTGTTACCGATCATTTTAATGTTTGTAATTTTTTACTTCCTGCTGATCCGTCCGCAGCAAAAGCGGCAAAAGCAGGTAAAACAAATGCAGGCTGATTTGCAAAAGGGTGATAAAGTCGTGACAATCGGCGGTCTTCATGCCGAGATCCACGCACTTGATGAAGATACGGTTGTGCTTCAGGATGGCGACGGTCCAAGACTTACGTATGATCGTTCGGCGATCCGGGAAATTAAAAACAATAATGCACAGTAGAACTTTATGATATACATAAAGGTATGAGAAAACTGGATAGCGGCCATTTTAGAAAAACTCGGCATTCGTCTCGTCTTACAGCGAATGCCGAAGCTTTTCTTATAAGGTCATCCATCATTTATATTTCCAGACGTTATAAAAGAAGTCAGTGCATTTGCAACTGACTTCTTTTCGTTCCGGGCTGTTGATGAAGATAGACTAAGACCGCCTGTGCTTAAATTTCACTTCCTGATTTGATCATATTTACCCCAATAACACCACCAAGCAATGCTGCCAGTATAAAACCTGCATGATGCAGAGTTTGCTCAAGTGAAAAACCCTGCTGGTAGCCCAAGTATTGTACAAGAAAGACAAAAAGTGTAAAGCCCGCTCCCGTGATCACCCCAATGATCCACCCTTTTTCTTTTCCTTTAACCCCGGCAATTACGCCACCAATAAATAAGCTGATTAGTCCGACAGCCAATGTGATCCAAGACAATGTCATCTCATTCAGCCCAGTAAATTGAAGGAAAAATGCGAGAATGATACTTGTCAAGAGCAGCAGTCCAAGAATAATAATCCATCCATACAACAGGGCAACGAATTGTTGTTTCCGCACGCTGGTTCAGCCTCCCTCTAAGTGATTGTCCATATATCATTATCATATTCGTCCAAACAAAAAAATAGACTGAAAATATTTTGCATTGTGCGGCATATATTTGTAAAAGGATCAACCTATAATACCGAAAGAGGATGTTGTATGGATGTTATATTAGCTGGAGTCATTTTCGCTATAAGTTATATTTTTATCATGACGGAGAAGGTGAACCGGGCTGTCGTAGCAATGACGGGTGGCATATTGCTGCTGTTAACAGGGATTTACAGTGTTCAAGATATGTTTACCAAGTATATTGATTGGAATACCATTGCCTTGTTGTTCTCCATGATGGTACTCATATCCATTACCGAAAAGACCGGACTGTTTTCATTTGTTGCCATCCGGCTCACCCAACTTGTACGGGGTTCGCCGATTCCGCTTTTGATCGTTGTGAGCATACTGACTGCCCTTGGCTCAGCATTGTTGGATAATGTTACGACAGTGCTGATATTGGTTCCGATCATCCTGAAAATTACCAAACAATTAAATTTACCAACGTTTCCGTATTTGCTGATAGTTATTTTCAGTTCGAATATTGGGGGAACGGCTACTCTTATTGGAGATCCGCCAAACATAATGATCGGACAGGCTGTTGATCACTTGACATTTCTGTCCTTTATCAATCATCTGGCACCTATGGCTCTTTTAATGTTTATCATTATGCTGTTGCTAGTGCTTCCCTTGTTCAGACAGTCATTACAGTCTATAAACGGCCATGCAGAAGAGTTAATGAAAGCTGATGCGTCCGCCTATCTTGTGCGCTCCCCGATGCTATATCAATCAATCACTGTTCTGACTATGACACTTTTAGGATTCTTGCTGCATGCGTTCCTGCATATTGATTTAACTGCCATTGCATTAAGTGGAGCTGTTTTACTGCTCCTGCTGACGGAAAAAGAGTTGAATACAGAACGTGTTTTCTCCGGGGTTGAATGGGTCACATTATTTTTCTTTATCGGACTATTTACGTTGGTGGGCGGGCTTGAATCGTCCGGAATCATCGATGAATTGGCAAGAGGAATTATTCTTTGGACGGATGGTGATTTTGTCGCAACTGCTATTTTAATTTTATGGGTATCTGGGCTATTCTCAGGTATTGTTGATAACATCCCCTTTGTCGCAGCCATGATTCCGGTTGTTGAGGAATTTCAGGGTTATGGTATGGTCTACTTGGATCCGATATGGTGGTCATTGGCGCTTGGGGCTTGCCTAGGCGGGAATGCAACGCTTATCGGCGCTTCTGCCAATGTCGTAGTGGCAGGTCTCGCAGAAGGCGAAGGACAAAAACTGCCCTTCATACGTTTTATGAAATATGGCATACCTTTTGTTCTGTTGTCTTTAGCAGCATCAACCATTTACATTTACATACGATATTTGATCCCATATACGTCTTAGTCAATAAATATAACGCCATAAAAGTTGGCGTTATATTTATTATGATAGCCATTTTTGCAGTAGAGGTATTTGTTTGATCTCTTCTTTTGTTAAAAACTTTAATATAAAGAGCAGAATAACATAAACGATTAGCAAGGTCATAAGCATTAAAGCAAAAATAAACAGATTAGATTCCAGACCGCTAAACACGCCGCGTAAAAATCTTCCGCATAGCCATGTTAATGATACTAAAAGTCCCATTTTCAGTAAGTCCCAGCCCGCTATTATAAATCCGATTTCCTTATAAAGACTGGCCAGATGCAATAATGTTACGAGAATAACACCGACTGACATGGCGATTGCAACACCGTTTATGCCAAAATCCGGATTTGATGCCAGCAAAAAAAGCACCGTCAACTTGATAGCTGCTCCGATTAAACTGTTCCACATGGCAGGCCTTGCTAGGTCGAGTGCTTGCAACGCAGCCTGTAGTGGTGACTGGATATAAAGCAGGATGAAGAAAGGTGCCATAAGGACTAAAAAATGACTTGCATTATCAGTTCCATACATATAGTTTAGTATGGGAGCTGCGAATAAAGTTAGTATGACGGTTGCGATCGCACCTGATGCAAATGAAATCCTGATTGATTGATGAATCCGGTAATGAATTAAGTGTTTATTTTGATGGGCATCAGCCTCTGATATGGAGGGGACTAATGCAATTGATAATGAATTTGTAATAAATGTAGGTAAAAAAAGCAACGGTAAGACATAACCTGTCAATTCACCATACTGTTTCGTCGCAAGCGAACTGGAAATACCTGCAATGGCCAGGCTTTGTGCAACGAGTATTGGTTCCAGAAAATGGGAGATATTGCCGATTAATCGGCTGCCCGTACTAGGAAGTGAAATAGAAAACAATTCATATAATGTATCTTTTCCTGACTTCAAATTATGGAAGAACCGCTTCCGGACTTTTACAATTTTTTGTTTTTTAAACACACGTGTCAAATATAACATCGAGGCTAGCTCGCCAATTATAATACTAAACATGGCACCTGCTGCAGCAAACTCAATTCCATAAGGAAGCAGTAATTTAACAAATAAAGCAACAAGGGTAATTCGTACAAGCTGTTCGATGACCAGTGCATAGCTTTGCGGCTTCATATTCCGCCGTCCTTGAAAATAGCCTTTAAGAACGGAAGATATGGCAACAATCGGTACAATAGGGCTAATGGCCACCAGTGGATACAAAGTCCGTTCGTCAGTCAGCAATGTTGTGGCAATAAATGGTGCTGCAGCAATCATGCCAATTGTGAAAACAACACTTGTTACAGCAGTTATGATCAATGATATAATAAGAATCCGCTTAATTTTAGCTTTATCATTCTTAGCTTCAGCTTCGGATACGCGTTTGGAAATAGCGACCGGAAGCCCAAGCTGTGTAAGTGTGATGACCAGAAATAGTGTTGGAAGTGCCATCATATATAAGCCGACACCTTCCTCACCCATCACCCTGGCAATAACCAGACGGTTAACAAAACCGAGCATCCTCGTTATCATGCCTGCCATTATCAGGATTAGCGTTCCCTGGAGAAATGTTTGTTTGGTCAATATTGCCGACCTACCTTCTCAAAAAATATATTTTCAGATACAATGATATATATGCAATATAGTGGTCCAAGCATGACAAGCATCACGATATAAAGGGAATGGTTTTACGAGGGGGAGTAGTTGAGAGTATGATAAAAACAGTCAGCGAATGGAAAACTGAAATCGAGCCGGCATTAAAAAGCAAAGCAAGCGAACTGCGTCTTATGGGATATCATAACGCAACAAGTGATGATGTATGGAACTGCTTGGAGGAAAAGGTTTGGAAAGGTGACCCTTCCAAACGGTTATATGAAGTGGTACAGGATATTTTCCATTTATCTTCCAATATCTACATGAGCTATTTAACGGTCAATGCCTATCAGGATGATGATCTGTCAGCGTCTATTGCAGCATTGACTCAAGATGATCAAGAAGAGACGGATGAATGATACATAACGAACAACCCGTGAAGTCTTAAGGGAGGCAAAATCATATATGAAAACAAGAGGCAGAATAGTTGCCTTTTTTCTGATCGTTCTTATTTTGGCAGG
Source organism: Lentibacillus kapialis (assembly GCF_014646635.1). Classification (GTDB taxonomy): domain Bacteria; phylum Bacillota; class Bacilli; order Bacillales; family Amphibacillaceae; genus Lentibacillus; species Lentibacillus kapialis. Next base: position 93,975 of record NZ_BMNQ01000002.1, on the reverse strand, counting down.
AACGATCGGTTCAACGGTAACGGGAATTGCGAAAGATATTAATCTGGGTCTGGATCTGCAGGGCGGCTTTGAAATTTTATACGAAGTGGAACCTGTTGAAGAAGATCAGGAAACAGACAGGGAACTTCTTGAAAATACCGTTCGAATTCTTAATGAACGTGTGAATAGATTAGGTATCAGTGAGGCAAATATTGATATAGAGGGCAATAACAGGATAAGGGTTCAGCTTGCCGGGGTTGAAAATCAGGAAGAAGCTCGCGAACTCTTGTCGACATCCGCACGTCTGTCGTTACGGAATGTTGAAGACGAAAAACTGCTCGACGGAACTGATTTTGTTAAGGGTGGTGCCCAGCAGGATTTCAGTCAGCAGACAAACCAGCCAATTGTTACATTGAAACTGAAGGATGCATCACAGTTCGGTGATATCACCAGCCGGATTAAAAACAAACAAAACACTGATACTCCATACCCGGATAATTTGCTTGTCATCTGGATGGACTATCAGAAAGAGGATTCATTTGCTGAAGAATATGGAAAAGAAGATTCGAAATATGTCTCCGCACCTACCGTCAAAAAAACATTGAACACAACAAACGTACAAATTGACGGTGATTTTACGGTCGAATCCGCGCAACGGCTGGCTGACATCATTAATGCGGGGTCATTGCCGGTTAATATGAAGGAACTTTATTCAAACACTGTCGGCGCACAGTTTGGAGAACAGGCTTTGGATAAAACAGTGTTTGCAGGCATGATCGGAATAGGCATTGTCTTTCTGTTCATGATGGCTGTTTACCGTTTTCCAGGCATTATTGCGGCTATCAATTTAAGTGTTTATATCTTTTTGGTTTTATTAGTATTTGATCTGATGAATGGTGTGCTCACTTTGCAAGGGATAGCGGCGCTAATTCTTGGTGTTGGTATGGCAGTCGATGCGAATGTGATTACTTTTGAGCGTATCAAAGAAGAGCTGAGGGAAGGCAAGTCGGTACAAGCCTCCTTTAAAGCCGGATCGAAAAACTCGCTGAGAGCCATTGTCGATGCGAATATCACAACAATTTTAGCAGCTGCAGTTTTGTTCATTTTTGGTACAAGCTCTGTTAAAGGGTTTGCGACAATGCTGATCCTCAGTATTGTTGTCAGCTTTCTAACAGCTGTTTATGGTACAAGGTTATTGATGGGGCTTTGGGTTAAGAGTAGATCACTTAAAAACCGTCCAGGCTGGTTTGGGGTTAAGCGAAAAGATATTAAGGACATTGCGGATTCAACTGAATATGAACCAAAAGTGTTTAACCGGCAACTCAATGTTGTACAGCACCGGAAAAAGTTTTTTGTAGCTTCGGTCTTGATGGTCATACTTGGCGTTGCTTCGCTGGGGATTTTTCAGCTTAACCCTGGAATTGATTTTACAAGTGGATCTCGAATTCAGCTTGCAGCAGAAAACAGCTTGAATACAGAAAAAATCGAAAGCGGTTTGGAAGAACTGGATTTAGAAGCCCAGTCGGTTGTGCTGACAGGTGATAGTAACGAAGGAGCTATTCTGCGCTATGACAGAATAATTGACGAAGATCGCATTTCTGATATACAAACGTATTTTAAGAAAAATTTCAACGCGGATACGAGCGTGAGCGTTGTATCCCCGATTGTTGGAGAAGAATTGGTTAAGAATGCGCTGTATGCAGTGGCAATCGCCTCCATTGGCATGATTATCTATGTCACCTTCCGGTTTGAACTGTTTTTCGGGGTTACAGCAATTATCGCGCTAGTGCATGATGCATTTTTCGTATTAGCGATATTCAGTCTGACACAAATTGAGTTTGACGTAACGATTGTTGCGGCTATATTGACGATTATCGGCTATTCTATCAACGACACGATTGTAACGTTCGACAGGATACGTGAAAATCTAAGAAGAAAAAAACGGATAAAGACATTTAAGGAACTTGCCAAAACGGTGAACAGAAGTCTGGTGCAAACGATGACACGCAGTATTAACACCACTGTAACGACCATGATTGCAGTACTTGCATTTTTATTCCTTGGTGCACAGTCGATCAGCGGTTTTGCTATTGCCCTGGCAGTCGGACTTCTTGCGGGTACGTATTCATCATTATTCCTCGCGTCACAACTATGGCTCGTCTGGCGCGGTAAAAGTATCAAGGAAAAGCCGGTAACGTTTGCCAAAAAGAAACGCACGGAAGGTCCACAAGTGTAATGAAAATGAAACGCCCCCTGAAGCTAGATGGCTTCGGGGGGTTATTGTGGTTATGTAAAAGTAAAAGAGGGTAAATTAAATGAAGAGTCGTTTGAAAGGAGGTTTAGAATTTGAGAGGACAAACCTACGTTATTCTGGCAATCATTTTTGTATTTATTGTCGCTATTTTTGCAGTGATTAACGTTGACCCTGTTGAATTCAATTATGTTTTTGGGAGCGGGGAAGCACCATTAATATTGGTTATCCTTTTTTCTGTATTAATGGGAGGAGTGATAACAGCTGCTGTCAGTTTAGTAAAGATGATTCGATTGCAGCGTGAACGCAATACTCTCGTGTCCGAAAACAAGCACATGAAAGAAACCTTGAAAAAACATGGTTTACTTAAAGAGAATGGTTCCAAAAAAGATTCCTCTGGGCAGTTAGAGAAAAATAAACATTAGCGTAACTTCATTCAGCAGAACACTATTTTCTGCTGAATGTTGGTTGGGCCGAATTCGACACCTGCGGACAGTCAATTGGCTGATTTTGAAGCGTTGCCTGTCCTTTCATACAACGAATAGCCCTGATTGCTCACCGCACTTATCTCCTGTATACTAGACAAGTCAGGGGTGAGTTTATGTTAGAGAGTAAAATGAAATGGAAATTTGCAGACAGTCAAACCGCGAGGCCAGCTTGGGATTCCAACCGATTCTCACCGCTTATTAAAGAATTGTTACTGCAGCGGGGTATCACAACCCGTGAAGAAGCTGAAGCGTTTGTATCGCCCGATTTAGCGCAATTACATAATGTACAGTTGTTGTCAGATATAGATAAAGCTGCAGAACGTGTACATAGGGCAGTAAATGCTGATGAGAGCATTCTGGTATATGGTGATTATGATGCTGATGGTGTGAGTTCTACAGCCATCATGATCAAAACACTTCACGAACTTGGTGCCCATTGTAATTACTATATTCCGAACCGTTTTACAGAAGGTTATGGACCGAATGAAGAAGCATTCAGAACGGCATATCAAAATGGATATCAATTAATTATAACGGTTGATACCGGGATTGCTGCTGTTGATGAGGCAGCTTTAGCAAAACAACTGGGAATTGATCTCATCATAACGGATCACCACGAACCACAGGAACAACTGCCGGATGCTTATGCCATCATCCACCCAAAATGTTCCCCTAATTATGATTTTAAAGAACTTGCAGGTGCAGGTGTAGCGCTTAAACTTGCTGAACGCCTGCTTGGATATTTTCCAAAACATCTGCTTGATTTTGCAGCTATTGGCACGATTGCAGACCTTGTGCCACTCATAGGAGAGAATCGCGTCATTGCCTCCTATGGATTACAAACTTTATCACGATCCAGAAGACCAGGGCTGAAGGCATTACTGAAAGTTTGCGACATTGAGGGAGGCATCACTGAAGAGGATATTGGATTTTCAATTGGCCCCAGATTAAATGCGGTTGGAAGATTACAGAATGCTGACCTGGCGGTACATCTGCTATTGACAGATGTTCAGGATGAAGCTGAAGAAATCGCAGACATGATACAATCAATCAATCAAGAACGAAAAAACATTGTTAATGCTATTGTAAAAGAGGCTGAAGAAATGACAGGCTCTGTTGAAGATCAGGGTGTTATTGTTGTGGCAAAAGAGGGTTGGAATCAGGGTGTATTAGGTATTGTCGCTTCAAATCTGGTTAGGAAGTACGACCGTCCGGCAATTGTTTTATCAATTTTGTCGGAAGACGGGGTCATGAAAGGGTCTGCAAGGAGTATCCCCGCCTTTGATTTATTTACAAACTGCATGAAAATAAGAAATACATTTACACATTTCGGTGGTCACTCTCAGGCTGCAGGAATGACACTTCCGATAGAAAACTTACAAATTTTACAGGTTGAATTAAATAATCTGATCCATCGGGAACTATCATCAGAAGATTTCACTCAGGAAATTGAGATTGCCAAGTCCATAGCTTTACCGGAAATAAATGAGGAGTTGGTAGAGGAAATCAGGCAGTTGGCACCATTTGGCATGGCCAATCCGAAACCTGTTTTTCAATTAGAAGACATTCCTGCAGAAAAAAGACAAATTGGGAATAATAAAAATCATCTTAAAATACAGTTTCGCCATCAAAATAAAACCCTTGATGGTATTGGTTTCGGGCTGGGAAAGTTATTTTATTATCTGACACCGAAGACACCGATATCTGTGGTCGGTGAGCTTGGCATAAACGAGTGGAATGGCTACCGGAAAGTACAGATGATAGTGCAGGATATCAAAATTGATGATAACCAACTGTTTGATCATCGAGGAAAGAATTCGTCACAGGTAACATCATATGTCCAGCATAATCATGCGTGCGCAGCAATCTCTCAGAAATTGCCAAACATGACAGACTTTCCCGGCAGCGTCCAATGTCTTACTTATGATGCAAATGTAAACAGCTTAGAAGAGACTGAGACGCTATTTTTGTTCGATATGCCGACAGATTTGGAAACATTCAAGTTATTGCTGCAGCGCTTGAATCCCACCAATATTCATGCTTGTTTTCAATTGGAGAACAGTGTCTACATGAACGTTTTTCCATCAAGAGCAGACTTCAAGTGGCTGTATGCGCTCTTGTTCAAGCGAAAACAGATTGACATGAATAAGGATTTGCCTATGATCATGGAAGCTAAAGGTTGGACAAAGGCACGGATCGAATTTATGATAGACGTGTTTTCTGATCTTGGTTTTGTTAAAATAGAGGATGATTTTATTATAATTAACCCAAATCCTGTTCATAAAGACCTGGAGGCATCTGTAGTCTATCAGGGGCGCATGACCAAAGTTGAAATTGAAAAAACATTATATTATTCAACGTATGATGAGTTGAGAACATGGCTGTCCGAATGTTTGAAAGACAGGGTTAACTCCAAGGAGGAAGTAGTTTATGGACTATAAAAAACACATTCAAATTGTTGAAGACTGGCCAGTAGAAGGCGTACAATTTAAAGATATCACACCACTAATGAATAATGGAAAAGCGTTTAAGTCAGCAGTGGATGAAATTGTTGACTTTTCCAAGCAAAAAAATATTGACCTTGTTGTTGGCCCTGAGGCAAGAGGATTCATTATCGGCTGTCCCGTTTCCTATGCGCTGGAAGTGGGCTTCGCTCCTGTACGGAAGGAAGGGAAGCTGCCCCGGGAAGTGATAAAAGTTGATTATGGTCTGGAATATGGTAAAAGCGTACTCACGATTCATCAAGACGCCATCAAGCCCGGGCAGCGTGTTTTGATAACTGATGATTTACTTGCAACAGGCGGAACGATAGAGGCAACAATCAATTTGGTGGAAGAATTGGGCGGAGTTGTTGTCGGGTGTGCTTTTCTGGTTGAGCTTTCCTATTTGAATGGACGGGAAAAATTGGATGGCTATGATGTGCTGACGCTAATGCACTATCTGGATTAAGTATTTATGTCAGGTCTGATTGAATTCATTATCAGACCTGTTATTATTAGGCAAGATTGTTTAAAACGTCTTAATCCAGAATGAAAACAGTTTTCTCTTTACATTTCAGAAAAATTTTTTAATACTATAAACAATAGAAAAAGCTTTGAACAACAATATTTTGATTTACAGACTGGTTGGAAACCGCAGAAAGAGTCGGGGTGAATCCGGCCGACAGAAAGAATTGTCAAACTGAATTCAGGTGATTTTATGGCTAAAGACGAATTGTTAACAAGTAAAGAAGTGATTGATAAGGCTCGGGAGTATCTTTCTGAGGACGATGCTGTTTTTCTACACCGTGCATACGACTTTGCTAAAGATGCTCATAAGGAGCAATTCCGAAAGTCAGGGGAGCCTTATATCGTTCATCCTATTCAGGTTGCCGGAATTCTGGTGGAACTTGAGATGGATCCTGTGACAATAGCAGGTGGATTTTTGCATGATGTTGTTGAGGATACCGAAGTGACACTGGAAGACCTCGGAAATGCATTCAGTGAAGAAGTGGCTATGCTTGTGGATGGCGTTACAAAGCTTGGCAAAATCAAATATAAATCAAAGGAAGCCCTGCAAGCGGAAAATCACCGAAAAATGTTTGTGGCGATGGCAAGGGATATTCGGGTTATTCTGATAAAGCTTGCTGATCGTTTGCACAATATGCGTACGTTAAAACACTTACCACCGGATAAGCAACGGCGTATTTCAAACGAAACACTGGAAATATTTGCACCACTGGCTCATAGGCTCGGAATCTCAACAATTAAATGGGAGCTTGAAGATACCGCGTTGCGCTACTTGAATCCACAGCAATACTACAGGATTGTTCAGCTGATGAAGCAAAAACGTGAGGAGCGCGAAACTTATATCGACGACGTGATCGAAGAACTAAAATCACAGCTTGATGATGTCAATATTGAGGCGGATATATCAGGAAGACCAAAACATCTATACAGTATTTATCGCAAAATGGCTAAGCAAAATAAACAATTCAATGAAATATATGATTTGCTGGCGGTTCGGATTCTTGTTCACAGCATCAAGGACTGCTATGCAGTGCTGGGTATTATTCATACGTGCTGGAAACCGATGCCGGGGAGATTCAAAGATTATATAGCCATGCCCAAGCCGAATCTTTATCAGTCATTGCATACCACTGTCATCGGTCCGAAAGGCGACCCGCTTGAAGTGCAGATCCGGACTAAAGAGATGCATGAAATTGCCGAATATGGAATAGCGGCGCATTGGGCTTATAAAGAAGGAAAACAGGTGGCCAAAGATAACAAATCATTTGAAGATAAATTAACCTGGTTCCGGGAAATTCTTGAGTGGCAAAGTGAAACACATGATGCTGAAGAATTTATGGAAACTTTAAAAGTCGATTTATTTTCTGATATGGTCTACGTGTTCACGCCCAAAGGTGACGTCATCGAATTACCGTCAGGGTCTGTACCGCTTGATTTTGCATTCCGGATTCATACAGAGGTTGGCAACAAGACAATTGGGGCAAAAGTGAATGGAAAAATGGAGCCACTTGATTATCAGTTGAAAAATGGGGATATTGTGGAAGTGATGACTTCCAAACACTCATACGGCCCATCCCAGGATTGGCTTTCGATAACCCAGACATCACAGGCCAAAAGTAAGATTAAGCAGTTCTTTAAAAAGCAGCGGCGTGAGGAAAATATCAGTAAAGGCAAAGAAGCGGTCGACAAAGAAATCAGGTCGCTTGGAATCGATCCTAAAGACGTTCTGACCCAGGAAAACTTGAAACTTGTATTCGAAAAATTCAATTTCACTAGCGAGGATGACATGTATGCTGCAGTGGGTTACCAAGGTATTACACCTGCATTGATTGCAACACGTCTGACAGATAAACTGCGGCGGGAAAAACAAAAAGAACAAAACCTCGAAGAAACCTTGGAGGAAGTCAAGACAGATAAAGTAACCAAAAAGATACAGAAACGGGATTCAGGTGTCAAAGTAGAAGGTGTCGATAACTTATTAGTAAGGCTTGCCAAATGCTGTAATCCTGTCCCCGGGGATGCTATTGAAGGATATATTACAAAAGGCAGGGGGGTCTCCGTTCATCGAGCGGATTGCCCGAATATTCAGACGGATGAAGCGCAAGAGCGCCGTCTTCATGTTGAATGGGAAAATAAGGATACCGGAAAAAAACAATACCATGTTGATTTGGAAATTTCGGGCTATGATCGGCGCGGTTTAGTGAATGAAGTGTTACAGGCCGTGAATGAAACAAAGACGAATATTACGTATGTCAATGGTCGCTCCGACCGAAACAGAATGGCTGTTATTAACATTACGATATTGATTCATAATACCGGCCACTTAAAACGGATCGTTGAACGTATTAAACAGATAAAAGACGTTTATACGGTAACACGGACCGTTCAATAATTGGAAAATGGAGGACTAAAGCCATGAAAGCAGTTATCCAGCGTGCGGCAGATGCAAGTGTGACAGTTAACGGATCGGAAACCGGAGCGATAGGACACGGCCTTGTCGTTCTACTCGGTGTAACACATGAAGATGCAGAACAAGATGCTGATTATCTGGTCAATAAACTGGTTCATTTGCGGATTTTTGATGATGAGAACGGAAAAATGAATCGCTCGTTAAAGGATGTTTCGGGAGAAGTTTTGTCAATATCACAGTTTACATTGTACGCTGATACACGCAAAGGCAGGCGGCCAAGCTACTTGCATGCTGCCAGGCCTGACCATGCAAATGAACTATATCAATATTTTAATCAGTTGATTGTCCGGCATGATATACATGTGAAAACCGGTGAATTCGGCGAAATGATGAAAGTACAGCTGACAAATTCCGGCCCTGTGACAATAATCCTGGATACAGACGATAAATAACGGAGGGTGTGCAATCATCCTCCGTTATTTATTTAGGTTTTTTTGTAACGTTAGAAAGTATAAATTATGGATGACCATATAAGAAAAGCTTCAGCATTCGCTATAAGACGAGGCGAATGCCGAGTTTTCTAATCAAAAACAACATATTTAGAAAGTAATCTGTTTAAAGTATTTGGTAAGGCCGCTAACAATTCCGTGAACTAATAGTTTTTGGTAGCTGTTGGTCTCTAGCAGCTCCTCTTTTTCTGAATTGGAAATAAAACCCAACTCAACGAGTATGGATGGATTGAGACTTTGCCTGATAACATGATAGTCTTTTCTAAGTGCTTTACGGTTATTGGCTCCGGTTTGATTGATGAGACTTTCCTGGATAGATTGGGCAAGCTTTTCACTTTGTTTATGATAATAATATGTCCCGATGCCGGTCACTTCAGGCGCTTGGGGAAAGCTGTTATAGTGGATACTGATAAAAGCATCTGTACCTGCTATATTCGCTAGGCTCGTCCTGCTTACAAGCGAAATAAACTGATCTGCCTTCCTGGTCAGAACAACCTCAGCGCCAAGCATGGTCAATTCTTTCTTTAGTTCCTGCGCGGTCCGCCAGGTGACATTTTTTTCATATGTACCACTTGCACCGATCGCTCCCACATCACGCCCGCCATGACCGGCATCAATAACGATGGTTTTATCTTCAAGAGCTGATGTGGTTGGTTTGGTGTGGACAGCGGCAAAAGTTTTTAATATAAACCCCGACAACTCCTCATTTGCAATTTTATACCAATTTCCTTCTTCGCCTGCTACGTTAAACGCCTCACCTTTATTGGCAAATCCGACAATGTCGTATGAGGTTGAAGGCCCTTTTCGCAAATGGGTGTTGTCATGCTGAATCATAATGTTTTCGATATCGTTTCCGCCGACAGGCTGGCTGTTTGCGGAATCTCTGTCTAGGTTTGAATGAATGTCGACATAGTCACTTGATACCCAGGCAGTTCTATTATCATACGTAATTTCCACCCAACCATCTTCAACGCTGACCATATGAAGAGCTGTACCGGTATTGACTTGACCGATCAGATTATATTCCGTCCCCGGACCCGAACGGATATTTAAATTATCACTGGTTACAACCGCTTTATCGGCCTGTACTGCAGGAATGAAGGCAAAATAAATAATAAGCAAAAACAAACCGGCTATTTTTTTAACGAACACAAATTTCCCTCCTCCTAAACAGTTTATATTACTGAAATTGTAATAAAAAATTTAAAAATAGGCAAAAATAAACTGAATGAGGGAGGTCAATATGATGCGTGTAAATGATAAGCAATGGGTCACAAGTGTTGATCAAGATATCTTTGGTGCGGATTTTCATCGCTTCATGGAGATGGAGGATCAGTTTAATCACATGGAAATAGCAGATGAGCTGGGTATTTCGCTTGGTGAGGTAAAAAAATTGAAGAAAAAAATAATCCGTACTTGACAAATGGATGTTAAAACATTAATATAATAGTCATTCAATATGAAATGAAATTAACCAGTGAGGGAAAGAGTAATCAGATTTCTGCTGCAAAGAGAGAAAATGTCATCGGCTGAAAGCATTTTCGCAATTAGACCTGATGAACGACATTCCTTAGGTTCTGTATCGAATAATAACAAGTAGGTATAGACGTTTTGCAGGCGTTAACTGTGAAGAGCGGGTGCTTTTAAACAGCACCAACCAGGGTGGCAACGCGGTTGAACTTCCGTCCCTTATTATCATAAGGGAGACGGAAGTTTTTTGTTGTTTGAGCAATGTTAAACCGTTAGTTATATGGTAAGGTGATGAAAGCGACAATCCGGTCTGTGAAAGCCTATGTCCGGGAGTGGTCCGGCAATAGGAATTTAACGAACCGATCATTTGAGTGACTAAGGGGGTACTGTGGATGAATATAAAAGCTCCACGCGGAACGGCCGATACTCTGCCGGAAGAAGCGGCAAAGTGGCAGTTTGTTGAAGAAACGATTAAAAATATTTGTAATAGATATCACTTTGAAGAAATCCGCACACCTTTATTTGAACACACCGAACTTTTTCAGCGGGGCGTTGGTGATTCGACGGATATTGTTCAAAAAGAGATGTATACGTTTGAGGACAAAGGAGGGCGGAGTCTGACACTAAAACCTGAAGGCACTGCGCCGGTTGTCCGGTCTTTTGTGGAACATAAAATGCACGGAAATCCAAAACAGCCGGTCAAACTATATTACTTTGCCCAAATGTTCCGATATGAACGTCCACAAAAGGGCAGGATGCGGCAACTTAATCAATTCGGCGTCGAGGTGATGGGGAGTGCTGATCCGGCGGTGGACGCTGAGGTCATCGATCTGGCAATGACTTGTTACCGTGAGCTTGGTCTTAAGTCACTAAAACTTGTGATTAACTCGCTAGGAGACAAGGATAGCAGAGAGAGCCACCGTCAGGCATTAGTTGATCATTTTACACCCTATAAAGATGAATTATGCAGCGATTGCCAGACAAGGCTTAAGCAAAATCCAATGCGCATTTTGGATTGTAAAACCGATAAAGATCATCCTGCGATGAAAGATGCCCCATCTGTTCTTGATTATTTGAATGAGGATTCCAAGGCTTATTTTGAAAAGGTCAAAAATTATTTATCGCTGATGGACATTGATTATGAGGTTGATGCGAATTTGGTACGGGGGCTCGACTATTATAATCATACCGCATTTGAAATTATGAGTGAAGCTGAAGGATTTGGTGCGATCACCACACTAGCCGGCGGCGGCAGGTATAACGGTTTGATAGAAGAGCTAGGCGGTCCCGAAACACCAGGAATTGGTTTTGGCATGGGCCTGGAGCGGTTAATGATGGCACTGGAAGCTGAGAATATTGAAATACCTTCAGGTGAGGATTTGGACTGCTTTATTGTAACAGTTGACGATGAGGCCGATGAAGCTTCAGTTCAAATTATTCATGATTTGCGCACAAATGGTATTCAGGTTGATCGGGATTATCAGGACCGAAAGTTGAAGGCTCAATTTAAAGCTGCCGACCGTTATCATGCCAAATATGTCCTGATTTTAGGTACAACTGAGCTGAAAAAGAAGACCATAAATGTGAAAGAAATGACAACTGGTGATCAGGTAGAAGTGTCACTGACTGAATTACCCGGGTTTTTGAAGGGAAAACTTTTCAGGAGGAAATGCTAATGCGTGAACGAGTGCTGGCCGGAAGATTAAGTGAACAAAATATTGGAGAATCAGTGTTGCTGAAAGGTTGGGTTCAAAAACGCCGTGATCTGGGTGGCCTGATTTTTATTGATTTGCGTGACAAGTCCGGTCTTGTACAGGTTGTGTTCAATCCGGATCATTCGAAAGCTGCACTGGAAGCGGCTGAAGGAGTCCGGACCGAATATGTTCTGGAGGTGACTGGAAGTGTGGTCAAACGTGATGAAGGAACGATTAACCCGGCAATCGCGACGGGGCGAATTGAAGTTGTTGCTAAAGATTTGACCATTTTAAATAAAGCAAAGACACCACCATTTTTAATCCAGGATGATACGGATGTTGCTGAAGACTTGCGTTTAAAGTATCGTTACATTGATTTGCGCAGAAATAAGCTGCAGGAAACATTTAAAATGAGACACCAAACAACACAGGCAATTCGAAGCTTTTTGAATGATGACGGGTTTCTGGAAATGGAAACCCCCATTTTAACGAAAAGTACACCTGAAGGTGCAAGAGACTATCTTGTGCCAAGCCGGGTGCATCATGGGCAATTCTATGCATTGCCACAGTCTCCGCAACTTTTTAAACAGCTGATTATGATGAGCGGTTTTGAAAAATATTATCAGATAGCCCGGTGTTTCAGGGATGAGGATTTGCGGGCGGATCGACAGCCGGAATTCACTCAGGTTGATATTGAAACGTCATTTTTGACCAGCGATGATATTATGGACATGACTGAGCAAATGATGAGGCGTGTGTTAAAAGAAGTCGGCAATGTTGATATTTCCTTGCCTCTGCCGCGAATGCCATATGATGAGGCGATGGCACGGTTTGGCTCCGACAAACCTGATACGCGTTTTGGGATGGAATTGATCCATGTTTCCGATATCGTGGAACAATCATCGTTTAAAGTCTTTAAAGGAGCCATTGAATCAGGCGGAAAAGTCTGTTTATTAAATGTTAAAGGACAAGCAGTTAATTACTCTCGCAAGGATATTGATCAATTGACAGACTTTGTTAAAGTATATGGTGCTAAAGGTTTGGCATGGCTCAAAGTAGATGATGGACAATTAACAGGCCCTATTGCTAAATTTCTCTCAGATGAAGAGAAAAACGGGCTGATTGAGCGTGCCACTGCTGCTGATGGTGATCTGCTTTTATTTGGCAGTGATAAAACATCTATTGTTTATGATAGTTTAGGCGCATTAAGGCTCAAGCTCGGAAAAGAATTGGACCTGATTGATGAAAACACGTTCCATTTTCTTTGGGTTACCGATTGGCCGCTTTTGGAATATGATGAGGATCTTGAACGTTATTTTGCAGCGCATCATCCGTTTACAATGCCTGTTGAGGAAGACTTTGATAAACTTAACACCTCACCAGGTGATGTGAGGGCCAACGCGTATGACCTTGTGTTGAACGGTTATGAACTTGGCGGGGGATCTCTACGTATTCATAAGAAAGAGCAACAAATGAAGATGTTGGATGTATTAGGTTTCACAAGAGAAGCGGCAGATGAGCAGTTTGGTTTTTTACTTGAAGCCTTGGAGTACGGTGCACCACCACATGGCGGAATTGCTTTGGGTCTTGACAGAATTGTCATGCTGCTGTCTGGAAGCTCGAACTTGAGAGATACAATCCTATTTCCAAAAACTGCTTCGGCTTCCGATTTGCTTACGAATGCCCCAAATGATGTCAGTAAGACACAGCTGGATGAACTGTCGATTCAAGTTAATGACAAAGAGTAAGGAATGGAAAGAGGCTGGATAATGGTTACTTTCGCATAATTTCTGAGAGTGAATATTGATAATACATTTTGTATATGTTACTATATCTTTAAAGATCATAAAGGGAATAACTTTTTCAATCCTGATGTGTACGTCTGGTATATTCGTTTTGACCGAACACTTATATTAAAGGGAGCCTGAATAGGTTTTCGTATTGAGTGCAAGCCCTTGAAAAGGGGAAGCGCAACAAATATGGAACAGGGCGCCCACCTGCCTGGAGCGGGATCAAAACTTCTCAACAGACGGCACAATTGGGATTGATAGATACATACATTCTATATGCTTATTAAAAGGAATCGGTTAAAACGCCGATTCCTTTTTGCAGTTTCATCTTTATGTTATGTTTACTGATTTGGTCCATCTGCGACCTGCTGTAAATTACCATTTTTATCCATTCTGAACGAAGGGGATTTTAATGAATTCTGGTCTTCAAAGACAGTCATTTTTCGTGCTCTATCCATAATTTGCATAAATACTTGGTAATCCTCTTGTACAGTTTCAAGCTGTTTCGCTGTACGGGTCAATTTACCTTCCAAATCACTTATTTCGTTCCTTAATGCCTCGTTTTCCTGCTGTATTTGTTCCAATGACTGTTTTGATTGATTGGAAGCCTGATAGTCTTTTTTTACGTGTTTTAAAAAGTCAATCACAGAATCCATTGTTATTGGTTGTTGTTCAAGCTGCTCATATTTCTCTTTCGTTTTGGTGGTCTCCATATAATTATTCTGTTCATTTTGAGATACCGTGATGACCGGTTGTTTTGCTTTTCTGGCTGTTTCGCGTTTTTTCTCTTTTCGCTGTCGTTTTGCAAGTTCGATTGCATCATTATATTTATTTCTTACTTCAGCATTCCAGCGAAAGCCACATGCAGCAGAGGTGCGGTTTAATTTATCACCAACTTCCTCAAATGCATGTAATTGGGTGCTGCCTTCTCTTATATGCCGCAACACCGTTTCTGCTAGGAGCAGATCATCTTCATGTGACCATGCATCCTGTCTCACTTTAACCATTAATTTCAACTCCTTTTTCAATTACAGTCAAACGAAAGGTTCCACCTTATTGTTTAGTTTGACCGTCTGAAAAAAGAATTATACTTCTAAAATCTAGTATTATTTTTTTCCTCCTGTATTTTGTCATGGACCTGCTTTAGTTGCTGTTCAAATTTGCCGCTGTCTTTTGGCTTGTAATATTTTTTATTCTTGATAGTATCCGGCAAATATTGTTGATTAACCCAGTTGTTTTCAAAATTATGCGGATATTTATAATCCACTCCCCGCCCCATCTTTTGTGCACCCTGGTAATGGGAGTCTTTTAAATGGGCTGGTACATCTCCGCTTTTTCCGCTGCGAATATCGGAAAGAACGTCATCCAGCGCTTTATATGCTGTATTGGATTTAGGTGACAACGCAAGTTCTACGATTGCAACAGCCAGTGGTATACGCGCTTCAGGGAAACCGAGACGTTCTGCAGCTTGCACGGCGGATACAGCACGAGGTCCGGCCTGCGGGTTGGCCAGGCCAATATCTTCATATGCGCAGACGATCATGCGGCGAGCGATACTGTCAAGATCGCCCGCCTCAATCAGTCGGCCGAGATAGTGGAGCGCTGCATTGGCATCGCTGCCTCGAATCGATTTTTGAAAAGCCGATAAAACATCATAATGAGCATCACCGTCTTTATCATGAGAAAAGCTTTTCTTCTGCATGCATTCTTCAGCGGCGTCAAGTGTGATAACCACTTTACCTGTTGTGTCTTTTGGTGTAGAAGATACAGCGAGTTCAAGTCCGTTCAATGCTGTACGCATGTCACCATTGGCTGCCAAAGCCAGATGCTCCAGTGCTTCTTCCTTTAATTCTATGGATTGAGAGCCAAGTCCATATTGTTCATTTTCTGAAGCTCGTTTAATCGCAGTCTTGATGTCGCCTATTTTTAATGGGTAAAGCTCAAATAAATGACATCTGCTGCGGATTGCAGGATTAATAGAATGATAAGGGTTACTGGTGGTGCAGCCAATCAGTGTTATAAGGTTACTTTCAATATGAGGAAGCAAAAAATCTTGTTTTGCCTTATCCAGTCTGTGGACCTCATCAAGCACCAATACGGCCTGCCCGTTCATTTTTGCTTCTTCAACAACGATTTCCATATCTTTTTTCTTGTCAACAACCGCATTAAGCATTCTGACCGGCAGTTGAAGACTTCTGGCAAGTGCAAAGGCCATGGAAGTTTTTCCGGTTCCGGGAGGTCCGAACAAAATCATGGATGCTAGACGCTCTGCCTGAATCATACGTGAAAGTATCTTGCCGTCTCCCACCAGATGGTCTTGTCCGATAATGTCATCTATGTGTTCAGGTCGCATACGAAATGCAAGTGGTTTTTGTTTCAATTTAATCGTCCTTTTTATAAAATAATAAGATGTATATGTAAAAAGCGTAATTCTGATTGTGTTAAAATGCAAGAGACAGGCTATTCATGCTATAATATTTTGTATTGTAAATAATGATAATGAACGTTAAGCTTGTCGCGAGGTGTATTTAATGAAAATTTCGACAAAAGGCCGTTACGGTTTGACCATTATGCTGGAACTGGCCAGAAAGTATGGCAATGGACCGATTTCCTTGAAAGCAATAGCACGGGAGAAGGAATTATCTGAGCATTATCTGGAGCAGCTGGCTTCTCCACTAAGGAATGCAGGACTGGTCAAAAGTATACGTGGTGCATATGGCGGTTATGAACTGGCAAAAGACCCCCGTGATATAAAAGCAGGCGATGTTATCCGCGTGCTCGAAGGTCCTATTTCGCCTGTTGAAGGGATGGAGAATGAAGAGCCGGCGAAACAAGCACTATGGATGCGTATAAGAGACGCAGTCAAAGAAGTGCTGGATACCACCACACTGGAAGACTTGAAACAGCATGAAAATGATGAATTGCATGATGCGTATATGTTTTATATATAGAATGTGTAAGATTGTTCTAATAGAGACGGATTGCTCGGGGATGACTGCAATCTGTATCTGAAATAGTAAGAATCCGGAAAGGGTAATAAAAATGGAGTATATTTATCTGGATCACGCCGCAACGACCCCAATGGATCAGCGGGTGGTAGAAGCCATGATCCCTGTAATGACAGAGGTTTTTGGAAACCCATCCAGTGTGCATTCATTTGGCCGAAAAGCCAGACAATATCTTGATACGGCAAGAAGAACGATAGCCAGAAGTATTCATGCTAATGAAAAAGAGCTTGTATTTACAAGTAGCGGAACTGAAGCAGACAATCTGGCCATGATCGGTACCGCCGTCGCTAATAAAGAAAAAGGGAACCACATCATTACGACAATTCAGGAGCATCATGCTGCACTTCATACAGCTGAATATCTGGAGGGACAGGGTTTTGAAGTAACGTATCTCCCGGTTGATGAAACAGGTCATATTAATGTCGATGACTTAAAAGAAGCTTTGAGGGACGAAACCATTTTAGTATCAGTCATGTATGTTAACAACGAAACCGGTATAATCCAGCCAATTGAAGCGATTGCACACGTGTTAAAGGATCACCAGGCTTATTTTCATACTGATGCAGTACAGGCATTTGGGTTATTGGATGTTAACGTTAACGCAACAGATATTGATCTTCTAACGATTTCTTCCCACAAGATCAACGGCCCGAAAGGCATCGGTTTTTTATACGTTTCGAAAGATGTAAAAATCGAAGCACTGCAATTTGGGGGAGAACAAGAAAGGAAGCGCCGTCCGGGTACTGAAAACGTTGCGTCCATAGCAGGTTTTCAAAAAGCTGTTGAACTGCTTATGGCAGAAAAGAAAGAACGAAAACAAAGGTATAGAGATTATAAAGAGCAATTTATGAAGCAGCTATCTGATAATGGTGTAACCTATAAAATAAACGGTGAGCCGGAGCAAGGAATTGCCTCGATTATCAATCTCAGTTTTCCGGGTACCAACGTGGAGTCGCTGCTGACCAATTTTGATTTGGAAAGAATCGCGGCATCGAGCGGCAGTGCATGTACTGCGGGATCAGTAGAGCCTTCTCACGTGCTTGCAGCTATGTATGGCGAGAATCACGAACGGACAACCAATTCAATCCGGTTCAGCTTTGGCTCCTCCAATACGAAGGAAAACGTGATTGAGGCAGCCAATCGTGTTGCCAATATCGTCAAAAGGGTAACGAATTAGAAAGTGGTGAGAACATGAAGAATAAACACGATACACGTGTGGTGGTTGGAATGAGCGGCGGCGTTGATTCTTCTGTAGCAGCGTTGCTTCTGAAGGAGGAAGGCTATGATGTTGTCGGCATTTTTATGAAGAATTGGGATGATACAGATGCGAATGGTGTGTGCACAGCCACTGAAGATTATGACGATGTTGTAAGGGTCTGCAATCAGCTGGATATCCCATACTTTGCGGTCAACTTTGAAAAGCAATACTGGGATAAGGTATTCACCTATTTCCTTAATGAATATAAAGCAGGAAGGACACCGAATCCTGATGTCATGTGCAATAAAGAAATAAAATTCAAAGCATTTCTTGAGCATGCTATGTCACTTGGAGCAGATTACCTGGCGACGGGTCATTACGCACGAGTGAGAGAAAATGATGGTAAATATGAAATGTTGCGCGGCATTGATGCCAACAAGGACCAAACGTATTTCCTGAACCAGTTATCGGAGGATGTGCTGGAGAAAGTGATGTTCCCGTTAGGGCATCTTAACAAGAACGACGTACGAAAAATCGCGGAGGATCATGATTTAGTAACTGCCACAAAGAAGGACAGTACTGGCATTTGTTTTATTGGCGAACGAAACTTCAAGGACTTTTTGAGTGAATATTTGCCAGCACAACCTGGTCAGATGAAAACTTTGGATGGCATTGAAAAAGGACGACACGATGGACTCATGTATTATACTATTGGTCAGCGCCAAGGATTAGGAATCGGCGGTGCAGGGGAACCATGGTTTGTCGTCGGCAAAAGCCTGAACGAAAATGTATTATATGTTGGTCAGGGGTTTGACAATGAGAAACTATATTCGGACGGACTGATTGCATCGGATGTCAACTGGATTAACACCGTTCCTGATGGTGCATTTTCATGTACAGCAAAATTCCGTTATCGCCAGAATGACAGCACTGTTACGGTTACCAAGATGGAAAACGGGAAAGTATATGTTGAGTTTTCTGAAAAACAGCGGGCAATCACGCCGGGACAAGCAGTGGTATTCTATGATGGCGTAGTTTGTTTGGGGGGCGGAACGATTGATAACATCATCAAGGGTGAATATTATTTGGATTACGTTGGGTAAATTGAAACTACCCTTCAGCGGGGGACCTTTCTGAAGTAAACATTTATGGCCCGTCATCTCCCATTTGGGGGACTACGGGCTCGTTACATACAGTGTGAACGCGTATTACATATCCGGAAGAGAGGTGAGTTGATGGATAAAAATGAACGAGCGATTGAGCTTATGAAAGAGCAGAAGTACGAGGAAGCAGCCGAACTGTTTAATGATATTATAGAAGAAAATCCAAAAGATCCGCTCGGATATATTAATTTCGGTAATTTATTGTTGCATATAAATGATGCAGAACGTGCTCGGCGTTTTTACGAACGAGCAATTGAACTGGATAAACATGCAGCTACTGCTTATTACGGACTGGGTAATCTCTATTATGAAAAATCTGAATTCCAAAAAGCTCAGCAAAATTTATTAAAAGTAATTGAGATTGGCCTTGAAGAGGCTCATGCATATTATCTGCTTGGCATGACATTCTTTCACCAAGAGCAATTTAAACTGGCACTCCCATATTTAATGCGTGCAACAGATCTAAGCCCGGAAGATACAGAATTCACGTTTCAGTACGGGCTGGCATTAGCACAAAGTGAGCATATTGACGAAGCCAAACCTGTTTTTCAAAAAGTTCTGGAGCTGGATAGTAACCATAGCGATGCACATTACAATCTGGGTGTCGTTGCTCTATATGAGGAAAATCTATCTGAAGCATTAGATCATTTCAATCATGCATTGGCGGTACAGCCTGAGCATGCCCTGGCAGCAAATGCTAAAAAACAAATCATGGAGGTATGGGATAATACCGACATGTAAGTTAGTGAGGTTATTCGTATGGTAGCGGATGAACAATCTCATCAGGAGCGGGGTTTCATAAAAGGAGAACTGCTGTATACAATTTTTCATAATGATCAAGAAAACTTCTCCATCGCCAAAATTAAAATACTTGAAACAAATGAAGATTACAACGAGAAGGATATTGTTATGAAAGGCTATTTTTCGGATCTCCAGGAAACAGCCGCCTATTATTTTTATGGGAATTTTGAACGGCATGCTAAATTTGGTTTGCAATATAAAGTTTCTTCTTATCAAACGTTTATTCCTGACACAAAAGATGGATTGATTGCTTACCTTTCGAGCGATATGTTCCATGGAATCGGTAAAAAAACGGCAGAAAAAATTGTCACGGCACTTGGAGATAATGCCATTTCCAGGATTTTAAATGATTCGAAGGTATTGGCGAATGTTCCCGGCTTAAAAAAAGATAAAGCCGATCAGCTTGCCGAGAAGTTGGCAGAAAACCAAGGATTCGAGCATATTGCGGTTTATTTGTCCGCCTATGGAATAGGTCTTAAGATGGCTCAAAAGATTTATAAGAAATATAAGGACGAAGCTATTCATGTATTAAATGAAGATCCATATCAGTATGTGTTTGATATTGAAGGCTTTGGCTTCCAGACGGCTGACCATATAGCCCGGGAGAACGGTTTATCACTAACACATCCAAACCGCATCGGCGCGGGGTGTATTTATGTACTGCAAAAAAATGTACAGGATGGCCATGTATATTTGCCTATTGAAACATGTCTCAGGCAGGTGATTGATTTACTGGTGAACCCTGATGACACGCTAACAAGTGAGATGGTTACCAATCGTCTTGAGGAACTAAATCAGAAAAAAACAGTGATCATGAGCGGTGGGAATGTGTATCTTCCATCACTATATTACGCTGAGGACGGATTTGCAGCCAATCTAATGCGGTTGATTTCCAAACCTGTTGAACATGATATCCCTTTAGCGGAATTGATGAAAATTATCGGCCATATCGAAGAAGAAGAAGTATTAAGTTACGGCAAAGAACAATTTGAGGCCATTCAACAGGCGCTTAGTTCAAAGTTAATGATTGTTACCGGTGGTCCTGGAACGGGCAAAACAACCGTCATCAAAGGAATTCTTAATGCTTACGCAGAAATACATAGTATCTCATCTGATCCAAAAGACTATGATTCTGAAACAAATTATCCCTTTATTTTAACAGCACCTACAGGAAGAGCGGCCAAACGTTTAACCGAATCAACAGGTCTTCCGGCAGTTACGATTCATCGTTTATTGGGGTGGGACGGGCAAAATGGTTTTGAGAAGAATGAGCATGAGCAATTGGCAGGGAAATATTTAATCGTTGACGAGTTTTCCATGGTTGATATTTGGCTTGCCAACAGTCTGTTCAAAGCCATTCCGGATGATATGCAAGTATTGCTTGTAGGTGATGAGGATCAGTTACCATCAGTCGGTCCCGGACAAGTTCTGGCTGATTTGATCTCAAGTGGACAGGTTCCATATGTCAGTCTCCATGAAGTCTATCGGCAAAAGGAAGGCTCAAAAATAATCGAATTGGCCCATTTGATTAAGCAGGACGCGTGTGATCGAAATGTGTTGCAGAACGCAAGGGACTTCAGTTTTATCTCTTGCAGCGAAAAACGACTGATTGATATTGTTACTGCTGTGTTTGAGCGGGCAAAAGCAAAAGGAATCGATCTGAAAAACATTCAGGTCCTGGCGCCAATGTACCGATCACAAACAGGTATAACGGAAATCAATCGCCATTTGCAGTCTCTCATAAACCCTTCATCAACTGAGAAACGGGAAGTTCGAACAAAAGAGACCGTGTTCCGTATTGGTGATAAAGTATTGCAACTAATTAATCAGCCCGAAGATGCTATATATAATGGTGATATAGGTCGCGTTGTTGCTATCTTTGAAGAAGATGAAAACGTTGATCACACAGAACAGCTTGTTGTGGATTTTGATGGAAGAGAAGTTGTCTATGAGCGAAAGGATTACGTGAATATCATGCACGCCTACTGCATCTCTATCCATAAATCACAGGGAAGTGAGTTTCCAATTGTTATCATGCCGGTGGTCTCAGCATATCATCGTATGCTGAAGAAGAATTTGCTCTACACAGCCATAACCAGAAGCAAGAAGTCACTGATTATATGCGGGGATAAACGTGCATTTTTACGAGGAATTAAAACATTAGACTCCAATCAGCGGTTCACGTCGCTAAAGGAGCAGCTTCGTGAACGTTTGCAGAATTTTGATTCAGCTCACGTTCAAGAAGTGGAAGAGGAAGAAATAACGCCATACGATTTTATGTGAATACCATGTATATTTTTTTGGAATTTGGACAAGCATAGAACAATAAAGTGAAACTTCATTCAATGGAAGAAATTCTTCCTGCTCTCCCAGAATGTTAGTTGAACAGAATCGGATCTTAACGACAGTTGCCGCCGACTGAGTATTTGCCTATCGAATATGGTCAGTTGGGGCTGACCCGTTAAGTTGGGGTAAAAAGGAGCTTTTTCTATGTTGGTATGTCCGAATTGCCAAGGCAAAGATATAGGGAAAATTGGAACACAACAGTTCTATTGCTGGAATTGCTTCATTGAATTGACCGTATTTAATGAAAGACTCGCCATTCATCAAGTTGAAGCAGATGGTTCATTAAGTTCTCTTGATGATTTGTTCACAGAAGATGAACGGACAATTCGATGGTACTGGTAGCCCACTCTGGTCTAAGGGGGGGCAGAGTATGTTACGTGATCATAAACCACTGAATTTTCTTTTTTGGATTATAACCGGTATTTTTTCGTTTTTATTTATTTATTTACTAGTTAAACTTTTCCCTGTGTATGATGCCGTTTTTTCTTTCCTGTGGCATCTATTGCTCCCTTTTTTGATTTCTGTTCTGATTGCTTATTTGCTTTATCCGGTTATTCAGAAAATGCACAAGCACGGTCTGCCGAAAAGTATGGCGATTTTATTAATATACCTGCTTTTTTTTGGTGGAGCCGGTTATTTAGGCTATCGGATCTATCCGCTTGTCATAGAACAAATCAGTGATCTGCAGGAACAACTGCCTCAATTGATTGAGATGTATCGCGAATTCATTTACCGCCTTTATGAGTATACATCCTTTTTGCCTGAAACGGTACATGACAGGATGGATGGTTTGATATCCGAAGCGGAGACATATATCGAGAACCTGCTGACGGACTTGGTTCGAAGTTTCACCAAAATCTTTGATATGATTATTGTCATCACTGTCATACCAGTTCTAGTCTTTTACTTTCTAAAGGATTTTGACAGTATAAAAAAGTACGTCAAAAACTGGATTCCCGGAAAATACCACACACGAACCCGACTTCTTTGTCAATCTATTGATGAAGGACTGGGAAGCTATATACGTGGACAGCTTATCGTTTGTTTATTTGTCGCGGGTGCATCTTTTACGTTGTTTAAACTTTTGGATATTCCTTACACTTTGTTACTGTCGATTACCATGGGTCTGACAAATATAATTCCATATTTTGGTCCGATTATTGGGGCAATTCCGGCAATTGCTATAACCGCACCTGTTTCCGGTAAGCTGGTTCTGATTGTGCTGGCGGGTATTTTTGCTATTCAGGTTATTGACGGTAATCTGCTCTCGCCTTATATTGTTGGCAGAAGCATTAATATCCATCCGATTGCCATCATTTTTGTTCTGCTATTGGGTGGTCAATTAAACGGTGTGATTGGAATGATTCTGGCTGTTCCGGTACTAGCTGTTGTCAATGTTATCATGTCGAATGTTATATCCGTCAGAACAAAAAATTGACATTTTTAAAATTGTTGTCTATACTAACAGCAAATCAAACGCGAAAATACACTGAAGGTTACGAGTACATGTGCCTCCATTCAAAAGAGTCTGGATATGGTTGATAGGATGAGCGCCGCTTATCAATGAAGCGAGTGATCCTGAACTGTTACTCTGAACTCTCCAGAGAGGGATTTCAATGGGCTGGAAGAATCCTGATTGTCGAGTCATGGAAGCTAAACCTGAGTACGGTTAATACCCGTCGGTTTCGTACCGTTATCAATGCAGAGTGATGAATGAAGAACTCATTCGTAATTAGGGTGGTACCGCGAACAATCTCGTCTCTAAAGTAAGCAGAGAGGGGATTTTTTTATTGGAAAAAATGAATCGTGGAGGTTAAAGATGATGAAACAGTTAACATCAGCTCAAGTCAGGCAAATGTTTCTGGATTATTTTGAAGAAAAAGGACACCAGGTAGAGCCGAGTGTATCGCTGGTTCCCAAAGAAGATCCGACATTGCTGTGGATAAACAGCGGCGTATCAACGTTGAAGAAATATTTTGATGGACGCATCATTCCGGAAAATCCGCGGATTGTGAATGCGCAGAAATCAATACGCACAAATGATATTGAAAACGTCGGGTTTACGGCAAGACATCACACATTTTTTGAAATGCTCGGGAACTTCTCGATTGGGGACTATTTTAAAAAAGAAGCCATTGCGTTTGCATGGGAATTTTTAACAAGTGACAAATGGATCGGGTTTGAACCTGAGCTTCTATCTGTCACCGTTCACCCTGAAGATGATGAGGCGTATGAACTTTGGCTTCACGATATACAGATTCCGGAAGAACGGATAATCAGACTGGAGGAAAATTTCTGGGATATCGGGGAGGGACCAAGCGGCCCTAATTCGGAAATTTTTTATGATCGCGGTGAGCGTTACGGGAATGATCCAACTGATCCTGAGCTTTATCCGGGCGGCGAAAACGAGCGTTATCTTGAAATTTGGAATCTGGTCTTTTCCCAGTTCAACCATAATCCTGACCATACGTATACACCGCTGCCAAAGCAAAATATTGATACCGGAATGGGACTTGAACGGGTTGTATCCGTTATTCAGGACGCACCGACAAACTTTGATACCGATTTGTTTCTGCCGCTTATCCGTCAAGTGGAAACTATTTCGGGCAAACCATACGGACAAAAAGAAGATGATGATACAGCTTTTAAAGTGATTGCCGATCACATCCGGACAGTATCGTTTGCGGTAGGTGACAAAGCGCTGCCGTCCAACGAGGGAAGAGGTTATGTGCTGCGCAGATTATTGCGACGAGCCGTGCGTTTTGCCAAACAGCTTGGAATTGATGATCCATTTATGTATAAATTGGTACCAACCGTTGGCGAAATTATGGAGGATTACTTCCCGGAAGTGCTTAAACAGCAGACCTATATCGAAAACGTGATCAAAACAGAAGAAGAGCGATTCCATGAAACGCTAAACGATGGGCTTTCCATATTGAATAATATTATGCAAAAAGAAAAACAAAAAGGAAGCACGGTATTTCCTGGTGCTGAAGTGTTCAGATTATATGATACGTATGGGTTTCCGAAAGAATTGACGGACGAATATGTCGCTGAGCATAATTTTACTATCGATGAGCAAGGATTTGAACACGAAATGGAAAAGCAGCGGGAACGAGCCAGAAATGCACGACAAAAAGTTGATTCAATGCAGATTCAGGACAGTGTACTGGGTGAAGTGGAAACAAACAGTACGTTTGTCGGATATGATAAGCTTGAAGTTGAAACATTAGTCAACGTGATCATCAAAGAAAAAGAAATGACTGATATGGCAATAGCAGGTGAAAATGTATACATTTTCTTGAATGAAACACCTTTCTATGCTGAAAGCGGCGGTCAGATTGCTGATAATGGCTGGATTTATACAGATAATGCATCCGCATATGTCGTAGATGTCCAAAAAGCACCAAAAGGTCAACATGTACACAAGGTTCATGTTAAAGAAGGCGCATTTAGGACGGGTGAAAATGTAAAAGCAGCCGTGGAAGCAGCTTTCCGCTCCGGGATTGTGAAAAATCATACGGCAACGCATTTGCTGCACCAGGCTCTGAAGGATGTACTCGGTGATCATGTTAATCAGGCAGGATCCCTTGTAACACCAGATCGGCTAAGGTTTGATTTTTCCCATTTTAGCTCCGTGAATCAGGTACAGATCGACCAAATTGAACAAAATGTCAATGAAAAAATTTGGGATTCGATTCCAGTTGTCATTGATCGTATGAAGCTTGAAGAAGCTAAAGAGATAGGTGCTATGGCTTTGTTTGGTGAAAAATATGGCGACATAGTAAGAGTTGTCCAAATTGGCGAATACAGCATTGAACTCTGTGGCGGTTGTCATGTAGGAAATACAAGTGAAATCGGTCTATTCAAAATTGCCTCTGAAACAGGCATTGGTGCCGGAACCAGAAGAATCGAGGCTGTTTCAAGCAGACAGGCCTACGACTATGTGAATGAAAAGCTGGGCATACTGAAATCAGCTGCTGATCTTTTGAAAACGAATGACGATCGTCTCCTTGACCGCCTTGAAGGATTATATGATGAAATCAAATCACTGCAGCAGGAAAATGAATCACTTAATGCAAAATTATCTAACCAGGAAGCCTCCTCTATCATTGAAAATAGTGAAGTTGTTGCTGGTGTCACAGTACTCGCTCAGAAGGTTGGTGTGAAGGATATGAATCAGCTCCGGAATATGGTGGATGAACTGAAACAAAAACTTGAATCAGGAGTAATCCTGCTGGCAGCGGAGAATGATCGGAAAGTTCAATTGGCTGCAGGTGTGACTAAAGACTTGACTGCAAAAGGTCTTCACGCCGGTAATATGATCAAACAAGCTGCTGAAATTTGCGGCGGTGGCGGCGGCGGCCGTCCCGATATGGCTCAAGCAGGCGGGAAAAATCCGGATAAAATTAATGACGCCCTTAATAGTGTCAAACACTATGTAACACAACAATTAAAAAAGTAGAAAACCTTTACCTATCTGGTAAAAAAGATATAATATAAATGATAAACATGTTAAAATAGAAGTCAAAGTATAATATATGGAATGAGGTGTCACTATGAGCTCTATTGATAAAACAATGAAATTCAATTTTTCGGAAGAGCCCTTTGATCAGGACATTAAAGAAATCCTGTTCACTGTACACAGTGCGCTTAAAGAAAAAGGTTACAATCCAATCAATCAAATAGTTGGCTATTTATTATCCGGTGACCCTGCATATATACCGAGATATAATGATGCACGAAATTTGATTCGCAAGGTGGAACGTGATGAGGTCATTGAGGAAGTCGTAAAGTTTTACCTTGAGGAACAACAGAAGGAAAACTGAATGAAAATTATCGGGCTTGATGTTGGCTCCAAGACAATAGGAGTTGCTGTGAGTGATCCTTTGGGCCTGACAGCACAGGGGCTTACGACAATTAAATGGGATGAACAGGATGTCACTTCCGCTGATGCACAACTCAAAACGATTATAGCTGATCAGGTTATTGGGAAGGCTGTTATTGGACTTCCTAAACATATGAATGGAACGATTGGTGAGCGCGGTGAAGCATCCAAGAAATATGCAGAACATTTCGAGGCGGTTCATGACATTTCAGTGGTGCTTTGGGATGAGCGCTTATCAACCGTTGCAGCCGAACGTGTTCTGCTTGAAGCTGATATGAGCAGGAAAAAAAGAAAAAAAGTGATTGATAAAATGGCAGCGGTTATGATCCTGCAAACTTATCTGGATCAAAAACCGTAAAAAAGGAGAATACTAATGGCACTTGAAGAAAATGAACGGATTATCATACCTGATGAAAATGGAGAAGAGCACCTATTTGAAGTGCTGTTCACATTTGATGTTGATCAAACGGGAAATTCCTATTTGGCTGTCGTTCCGGCGGAGCAAAAGGAAGATGAAGAAGTGGAAGTGTATGCTTTCCGATACGAAGAACAGAAAAAAGATGATGACGACCTTTCTCTTTTTCCCATTGAATCTGATGAGGAATGGGATATGGTTGAAGAAACACTGCATACATTGATTGATGAAGAAAATGGCGAGTGAAGATAGAATCGGTTAATATGAACTGATATCTTGATGATATCAGTTTTTCTTTTGCAACGTCAGAACGTCTAAATTATGGATGACCTTATTAGTAAAGCTTCGGTGTTCTCTCTTTAAGAGGAAAATGCCGAGCTTTTCCCAAAGTTCAAACGACATTCTCTAACGGACGAAGCAAAGTCGGATTTCACTTGGACATTTCATGATAGATTGTTACTATTTTTTTTAGTATAATAAAGCGGGTGAAGGGGGGAAACGGATGTCCAAAAAGAAAATGTCGGGAAATTACAAGGAAAATTTGTTAAAGCGCAGTGAAGATGCCAAAATGGTTCGAAAGATAGCTGCAATTATCATTATTTCACTGTTGCTTATTTTTATTGTCGGTAGCATATCGGCATATTTCTATATAAAATCTGCATTGCAACCTGTTGATCCTGACAGCAATAAGGATGTTGCCATTGAAATTCCGATGGGTTCCTCAACATCGGAGATTGCGGCAATCCTCGAAGAAAATGGTATCATCAAAGATGACATTGTCTTTCGCGTATATACAAAGATAAATAACGAAACTGAATTCCAGGCAGGTAAATATACTTTTTCCCCTTCCATGGAGATTGACAACATTATTCAAGCATTGCACAACGGAAAAGTCAGGGAAGATCCGTTATATACCATCACAATACCTGAGGGGAAATCAATCGATGAAATTGCTGAGATATATGCCAATAAAATGCCGTTCAGCAAAAAAGACTTTCTAAAAAAGGTAAATAATCGTGACTATATTGAAGCACTAATCGATTCATATCCTGAGATTCTGACAGACGATATTTTAAATCCGGAGATCAGAACACCATTGGAAGGATATCTGTTTGCAGCAACATATCGATTTTATAACGAGAAACCCTCCATCGAAGCAGTTGTAAGCCGTATGCTTAAAAAAACAGTCAGCGTTGTCACACCTTACCTGGATGAAATCTCCGCTCAGGATTTATCAGTACATGAGGCTTTAACAATGGCATCTATTATTGAAAATGAAGCTAGTTCTGAAAAACAGCGTAAGAAGATTGCCGGATTATTTTATAACAGGCTTGATGAAGAAATGCCCTTGCAGACAGATCCGACAGTGCTGTATGCTCTTGGGCAACATAAAGATAAAGTATCGCACAAAGATCTTGAAGTGGAATCACCATATAATACGTACCACATTAATTCACTGCCCGTTGGACCGATCTCAAATTTTGCTAAATCGTCACTGAAGGCAACTGTCGACCCTAAGGAATCGGACTACCTATATTTCCTTCATGATGAAGAAGGGAATATACATTTCTCAGAAACAAATAAAGCGCATAACAAATTAAAAAAGAAGTATATAGATTAAAAAATGGAAGTGCGGTGTTAACTCTATCCGCATTTCCTGCTTTTTATTTATTTGCTTTTACGGTAAAGAAGGTGAACAAATGGATGAGGTGTTAACAGATTACTTATTACAAACATTGCCGGAAGAAGACAGCCGTATTAAAGAACTTGAACGAACGGCTCATCAGGACGGAATCCCTATCATGGATGCAGTGAGTATACAATTTGTCATGCAATTAATACGGCTGACAAAGCCTAAAACCATCCTGGAAATTGGTTCGGCTGTCGGGTATTCAGCGTTAAGAATGCTGGAGGCAGGTCCGAAGGCGCACATTGTAACCATTGAAAAAGACGAACAACGATATGAACAGGCTGTGCGGAATATCAATGAAAGAAGAAAACAGGATCATATACGGATCATACATGGAGATGCGATTGATGAGTTGAAGGGCATGCCAATTGAATCATTTGATCTGGTATTGATTGATGCTGCAAAAAGTCAATACCGCCGATTTTTTGAACTTTCTGCTCCGCTTTTAACGAACGATGGATTTATATTAACTGATAATGTTTTGTTTAAAGGGTATGTAGCGGATGAAGAAAAACAACATTCAAGATATCAGAAAATCGCCCGAAAAATCCGTCAATACAATGATTGGCTTATTAATCATCCGGATTTCACAACCACTATCGTGCCTGTTGGCGATGGCATTGCAATCAGCAAAAACAGTGAAGGAAAGGAGCTGCTTTCAACCCATGCCTGAGAAACCAGTTGTCATTGGGGTTGCCGGCGGTACCGGAAGCGGAAAAACTTCCGTCACCCGTTCGATTTGTCAACGTTTCCATGATAAAACCATTCTTGTTATCGAACAGGACTATTATTATAAAGACCAAAACCATTTACCCTTTGAAGAACGGTTGAATACCAATTATGATCATCCGTTGGCATTTGACAATGACTTGCTTATTAGCCATGTCAATGAACTGATTAACCATCATACGATTCAAAAGCCGGTTTATGACTACAAAATGCATACACGTTCAAAAGAGGTAATCACTGTAGAACCAAAAGAGGTGATCATACTCGAGGGTATCCTGATACTGGAAGATCCCCGTTTGGTGGATTTAATGGACATTAAGGTATTCGTTGATACGGATGCTGATGTCCGTATCATACGCAGGCTATTAAGAGATATTAAAGAACGGGGCAGAACATTGGATTCGGTTATTGACCAATATGAGAACAATGTCCGCCCAATGCATCTTCAATTTGTCGAACCAACCAAGCGTTATGCTGACATCATAATTCCGGAAGGCGGTCAAAATCATGTCGCCATAGATATCATGGCTACCAAAATTGAAAAGATTCTGTCGCGAACCAGGCAAAATTCACATTGAAAAGTATTGAAAATCTAAATTAAATCTGCCATAGTAGTTGCTAGTAACCATTTATGTCAATACGGTTTATGCTGTACTGAAGGTAAAAGGAGTGTAAATGTTCATGGCTACAGAGAAAAGTTATTACATGACTCAGGAAGGGAAAGATAAACTGGAGGAGGAACTGCAACATCTAAAAACGGAAAAAAGACAGGAAGTTGTAGAGCGTATAAAGGTTGCCCGTAGTTTTGGTGACTTGTCCGAGAACTCTGAATATGATGCTGCCAAGGATGAACAGGCGTTTGTCGAGTCGCGCATATCACAAGTTGAAACAATGATTCGCAATGCTGTTATCATCGAAAATGATAATGAGAATCCGGATATCGTTTCTTTGGGCAGTTCTGTTACGTTTAAAGAGTTGCCTGATGGAGATGAAGAGACATATTCAATCGTCGGCAGTGCCGAATCGGATCCGTTTGAAGGTAAAATATCTAATGACTCACCGATGGCTAAGAGTCTGATTGGTCAGGAAGCCGGAACAGAAGTATCTGTAACCACGCCTGCCGGGGATATCATGGTAAGAATTGAAAAGGTTGAATAAATCGCCTTAATACACCTAGCATGTGTGAACGCTGTATAATGAAGTAAGGAACTATAGAGCCATATATAGTTCCTTTTTTTTATAACGTCAAAAAAGTATAAAATATGGATGACCTTATAAGAAAAGCTTCGGCATTCACTATAAGACGAGGCGAATGCCGAGTTTTTCTAATAACATCAAAAAGTATAAATGATAGATGACCTTATAAGAAAAACATGGTTAAAAGACATATAGCATCTTTTGAAAAATATGATACCATAAAAGGTGATAGCAGATGGGAGGGATCACCCCATGTCGAGCTCGCGTGTTAATAAATATGAAAAACGAAGGAAAAACACAAAACTTTTATCCATGTTTACTTTATTGGGAAGTTTTTTAGTAATTGTGTTACTAGGGTTGCTAATCTTCGGCGGCGGTAATACTGAGCCAGAAAACAGCCAAACAAGCGAATCGTCATCGCAGGAAGAAAAGTCTGATTCCAATTCAGCATCGGAAGAGCAGGATGAATCGGCTGAAAATAACCCTGATCCTGAAACGGACAGTCCTGAAGAAGAATCCGAATCCACCGGAAGCTCTGATACAGAAGAAACGGAGACTGAACAGGTTGAGCCTTCTGATGATAATGTCGCAGAAGCTTACACAGGTGACTGGGAGCCTGTGGGTACAAAACAGTCTGAACCGCATTCGATAGATTATAATGAGGGCTCTCAGGACAGAGAGGAGATGCAAAAAGCAGTAGCAAAAGCGACAGGGCTGAACGAGGATCATTTCACCATGTGGTGGATTGAGCGCAATGGAGATGGGAAAGTGGTGAATACCGTTTCGGATTCTGACGAGACTGAAACGTACCGTGTCTATAATAAATGGGTGCTGAATGAAGGATGGCAGCCTGTGAAAGTAGAAAAACTGAAAAAAAATGATCAGAAATGGCGATTTGAATAAGGTGTGATACCGTATTCATGAAATCCGGAATCGGTAAAGTATATTTGGCAGCTCTATAATGCATGAATGGTTCAACTCATTTTAAAGTCATCAATACCGGCTCAGCACTAGGGTAGAGAAGGGGGGACATAGAATACGGGCCAGAACCCCGTACTCTATGTCTGTCTATATTCTTTTCGGTAATACTCATGAAAAACTTTCATCAAGGCTCGCTTTTCTATACGTGAAACATAACTTCGTGATATATCCAGCATATCGGCAATTTCCCGTTGTGTCATTTCTTTATAATTATTCAATCCGTAACGATACAGAATCACTTCTCTTTCTCTGCTGTCAAGGATGGATAAGTAATCATTCATCTTTTCAATTTCCATATTTAATTGAATGTATTCAATGATATTCTGATTCTCAGCTTCAAGAATATCAATCAGGCTAATTTCGTTCCCTTCTTTATCCTGACCAATCGGGTCGTGCAGCGAAACATCTTTTTTTACTTTTTTTAATGCCCGCAAATGCATTAAGATCTCATTTTCAATGCATCTGGCCGCATAGGTTGCCAGTTTCGTTCCCTTATCGGACGAATAGCTTTCGATTCCTTTAATTAACCCGATGGTCCCAATCGAAATAAGATCTTCCATGTCCTCTCCGGTATTTTCAAATTTTTTGACGATATGAGCAACGAGTCGTAAATTGTGCTCAATCAGCTTGTTTCGGGCGTTCTCGTCACCCTCCTGCATTTTCCTGATATATTCCGCTTCAACTTTCGGTGACAAAGGCTGAGGAAAAGCATGGTTTTTAACATAGGAGACAAAAAATAATGCTTCTTTAATTAGCAGGCCGAGAAAACTCAAAATGCCTGACAAATATAATGCACCTCCCTGGATTATGACACTGACTGGGTGATTGCCTATATAGTAACTATATGAAGGAGATGCGGGTATTGTGTCTGTCCGAATAGAAAAGAGCTATCTTTATTTGACATTATACAGATTTGAGCATAAAAAAAAGCGACCTGTCAGGGTCACTTCTGTTGCTGTTTTTGTTTTTGAATGGCTTCTTCATATTCATCCGTTCGATTGTTTGTAACCGGTTTGACACCTGCTTTGTGAGCTGCTCTGGAGATCATATGACCCGCCACAGGAGAAGTTAGAAGCGTAAACACAATTGCCAGTAACAGCTTACCGCTGATAATGCCATGCTCGATGGACAGAAATAAGAAGGCACCGATAAGCAAACCCGATATACCCAGTGTCGCACCTTTTGTTGTGGCATGAAGTCTTGTATAGACATCCGGAAAGCGGATAACCCCAATTGAGCTGGACAGCAGGAAAAAGGCTCCGGAAAGCAGTAAAAGGGCGGTAATGATGTTCGTGATAATATCAATCCAGTTTTCCATCAATGATAACACCCTTCTCCAAATATTTTGCTATGGCCACTGTCCCGATAAATAAAAGAATGCCAATCAGCAATATGACATCATTCAATTTTGTTGTCGGAAGGAGGACCGCCATCAGTGCTGTTAATCCCATCATATTCATACCCACTGAATCAAGAGCAACCGCACGATCCGCATTTGTTGGGCCAACGATAATCCGATAGAGAAGCAGAATGAGTGATATCGAAATGGCAGCTAGACAAATGACTGCGGTTATTTCCACAATGGTATTGGTAGCGGATAAAAGATTGT
This sequence comes from Lentibacillus kapialis, assembly GCF_014646635.1. Taxonomy (GTDB): domain Bacteria; phylum Bacillota; class Bacilli; order Bacillales; family Amphibacillaceae; genus Lentibacillus; species Lentibacillus kapialis. The sequence goes on along the minus strand of NZ_BMNQ01000002.1, from coordinate 60,351 downwards.
TCATCTTGTCACCTCCATGATGGCTTTTTCAAACGTGTTTTTAATGGAATTGATTTCCTCATTTATGTCATCAATCTGCATAGCATGAATATACAAGTGGGTATTATCATGCGATACAGCGACTGAAAGGGTACCCGGTGTTAATGAAATCAAATTGGCAAGAAGCGTAATTTCCCAGTTACTTGTGAGTTCTGTCGGTAAAGCAAAAATACCGGGTTCGAATTCAGGTTTGCGGGCATAGGCAAGCTTAACGATATCGATATTTGATAAGACAAGTTCCTTTATGAACAGTATAATCAACGCAACTATTTTGATAACACGCTTTATGTAAAAATTATCGGGAATAAAACGGTTCAATAGAAGCAGCAGCAGGATGCCCAGTAAGTAACCGGAGAGAAAGCTGGGTACGGTATAAGCTTCACTCAGAAGCATCCACATTACGGCTATAATCAGGTTGATAACAATTTGGAAAGCCATCCTATATCATCCTTCCATGACAGCATTGATGTAATCTGCAGGATTAAGCAAATACTTGGAAATTGATTCAATCGACGGGTATATAAATTCCGCACCTATGCCAAGGAACACGGATAAAGCTAATAACACGACAATTGGGGCAGTCCTGCCTTTAATCGACTTTGGCTGGAATGATTGATCTTTTTCTCCCCAGAACCCTCTGATGAAGATTTTCATAATCGAATAAAGAATCAATAGACTGGACAATAATGCAATGATTACAATGACAACTTCTCCAGCCGAAAATGCACCGCGCAGCAACAGCACTTTTCCAATAAATCCGCTGAAAGGGGGGATACCTGCCAGGACAAATCCCGAAACGAACAACATCCATCCAAGAAATGGATAATAGTGGATAAGTCCGCTGAATTTGCGTAAATCGGATGTTCCAGCGGCATAAGTAATGGTCCCCACCAGCAGGAAAAGGCTTGCTTTGATCAGCATGTCGTGAATCAAATAATAGATAGAACCGCTAATGCCATCCTGATTAAATATACCAATTCCCATTATAATAAAGCCAATGGCCGGTATAATATTATAAGCGATAATTAATTTTATATTTTGGGTGGATAATGCCCCTAACACCCCAAAAATCATTGATAAACCGGCTATCCAAATAAATGCTTCATGAGTCAGCTCAATTTTATGTACAAAGATCAGTGAAAATACCCTGATAATTGCATAGATGCCCACTTTTGTCAGTAATGCCCCAAACAGGGCTGAAATGACGGGATTTGGTACAATATAAGATTTTGGCATCCAATAATACAGGGGAAACAGCGCTGCTTTCACTGCAAAGACAAAGAACAAGAGAATACCTACAGTTGTCAGAATACCTTGTTGATCTACTTGCTGAACACGTTGTGCAATCTGCGCCATGTTGACTGTTCCGACAGTCCCGTACAAAAATCCAACGGCTGTTACGAACAGCATTGACGAGAAAAGATTGATGAATACATACTTCATAGATTCACGGAGCTGTACTTTATCGCCGCCAAGTATAATCAGGGCATAGGAAGCCATAAGCAAGACTTCAAAAAAAACAAACATGTTAAAAATATCACCGGTCAAAAAAGCACCCGAAACGCCCGATATCAGTAAGAAAAAGAATGTATAGAAGTAATACTTTTCTTTTCTGTCTGTCAGAGAGTGCGGAGCGTAAAAAGCACAAGCCGCAGCAACAATGTTTGTTGTCAGAACCAGAAGGATCGACAGCTCATCGGCAACAATGATGATGCCGTATGGCGCAGCCCAGTCACCGGTTTCAAGAATGACGGGTCCTTGACTAAACACAAGCCAGGTTATAAAACTGGCCACGGCCAGGTTACTGACGATAAAGATTTTTGACAGTATACGAACGAAAGTTAGTCGTTTTGGGAAAAAGGCCAGAATAATTCCCGATAATAATGGAATGATGATTGGTAAAACTGCCAGGTTACTCATTTTCGTTACCCCTTAATTGCTCGATATTATCTGTGTTGTTCTCCTCAGCTGTACGATATGCAAGCACCAATAGTAAGCTGGTGATACCAAAGCTTATGACAATTGAAGTTAAGATCAGTGCCTGTGGTAATGGATCAGTGTAATCATTGACATTGTCAGTCAAGATAGGCGGAGCACCTCTTTTTAGCTTTCCCATTGTCAACAAAAATAAGTGTGCTCCGTGGGAGAGAAGGACCGATCCTATAACTAATCGCAAAAACTGCTTTTGCAGCAGATTATAAATGGCAGTAGCGAACAGAACGCCTGCAAGAATTGAAATGATAAACTCCATTTATTTCCCTCCTCTGTTTGTTTTAAATTTTATGAGGGTGTAAATGGCAAGGGCTGCTATGCCCAGTACGGTTATTTCAAATAATGTATCCAGACCGCGCATGTCAACAAGAATAACATTGACCACGTTGTCACCGCCCCCAAGTGAGTGTGAGGTTTTTAGGAAATAATCGGAAATAGTTCCAAACCAGTCACTGCTGTGTGCGGAGATTCCGATCATCGTTACCATGGCACCAAAGCCGACTGATATGATAGTGTTAATTGTTTTTGTTTTTAAGGGCTCGTTACGCTTTTTAAGATCGGGCAAATGATAAAAGCATAGTAGGAACAAAGCAACTGAAACAGTTTCCACCACCAATTGTGTTAAGGCCAGATCCGGCGCTCTGTAAATGACAAACAGCAAGGATACGCCATATCCGGCAACACCAGCGATTAAGATAACCGCAAGATTCTTTTTCACAAAGATCGTGCCGATGGCCGCGGCTGCTACCATCAATGCTACAGATACCTCAATAGCAGTGACAGGAGCTAAATCGCTGAAATCTATCGTAATGCCTCCGGTTGCCAGCATAAAACCTGCAGTGACAACCAAAATAGTGCTTAGGATAATAATCATATAAGTCCGCAATGATCCGGTCATATAAAACGTTGTAATCTTTGTTGAAACAGTATCCAATTTTTCAATGACCGTATCGTAAATTTTATTGATACTTAATTTGCCGGGAAATACATGATAGAGCCCGCTCCATTTCGTTCTTGTCGCAGTCAGTACTGCGCCGATTCCCACGACAATAAGTGACATCTGAAATTGTGGAGACCCCCACCCATGCCAGAAATAAATGTCCTTTGCTATTGGCCCTCCATATACAGCCTCAGCTGCATGGGCAATAAATGTACCATTGATGGCACTTGGGAACAGGCCAATCAAAATAACACCAAAGATAAGTATACCTGGTGAGATAAGCATTCCCAAAGGTGCTTCGTGCGGTTTTTTGGTCAGCTTATCAAGTTGAGATGTGCCGCCGAATGTGCCAAAAAGAAAATAGAGTGAATAAACAAATGTGAAAATACTGCCTAAAACGGCAAGGTACGGAATTATATCCACAAGGAAACCTGCAATTGAGCTTATGTCATCCTGCAAACGCAATGTTGATTCAAAAAATAATTCCTTGCTGTAAAAACCGTTTAAAAATGGCAATGGGATTCCCGCCATCGAAAATGTGCCGAACATCGCAAGTGTTGCTGTAATTGGCATAAATGTCAATAGTCCGCCCAGCTTGCGGATGTCACGGGTTCCTGTTTCGTGATCGACAGTTCCAGCCACCATAAACAGGCTGCCTTTAAAAGTGGCATGGTTTAAAATATGGAAGACAGCCGCGAAGATGGCCACTTTGGTTCCGAATCCAAGCATCGCCATAATCATACCGAGCTGACTGATGGTGGAAAAAGCTAAAATGGCTTTCAAATCTGTCTGGTGGACGGCCATATAAGATCCCCAGCAAAGTGTGACAATTCCTGCGATAGTAACAATTATAAAAAACCATTCGTAATCCCCAAAGACCGGTGAAAATCGTGCTACAAGATACAGCCCTGCTTTCACCATCGTCGCTGAATGGAGATAAGCACTGACCGGGGTTGGTGCTTCCATGGCGTCCGGCAGCCATATATGAAACGGGAATTGGGCTGATTTAGTGAATGCGCCCAATAGCAAAAAGCCAAGAGCAAGTGGCGTATATGGACTCGCAAGAATAATATCCGTATTTGCTATCATGAATTGGATGCTCGCTGTACCAGTAATAACGGATAACAAAGCAAAACCGCCAAACATACTTAATCCGCCGAAAATGGTGATTATCATTGATTTTAATGCACCATACCTCGAACGTTCATTAAAATGCCAATAACCAATCAGCAAAAATGACGAAATTGATGTGAGTTCCCAGAATGTATACAGGACAAATACGTTATCTGACAAAACGATTCCGAGCATAGCTGACATAAACATCATCAAATAGACATAAAAATGCCCAAGCGGTTCGCTTCGGTCAAGGTAATATATAGAATATAGTACCACCAGGGTGCCGATGCCGCTGATTAACAGGGCAAACAGCAAACTAAGTCCGTCAAGATAAAAATCAAAATTTATTCCAAGCGATGGAATCCAATTATATGTATGTCGTACTGGCTCGAATCCTGAACCAATGAATTGAATAAAATAAAGGAAAATGACCAACGGAATCAGGAATACAAAGACCCCTGTATGTATTTTAAGTTTAAATTTACTGATAAACGGAATAAAACTAGCAAGCAATAATGGAATCAATACTGTATAAATCATCTGGAATGTTGTCCTCCTCTTAATCTATATGGAGCTTATAACAATTTGAGGAATATAGCTTAACGAATGGTTACATGTTTCTATATGTATTTTAATATTACCAACGTTAGCTTATCATAATCATGATTGCAGTGAAAATGAAAAACCCCTGACCGTATGAATTCAGTCAGGGGCTTGACAGGCAATTTTCAATTGTATAGTTTTACTTTGTGCATTAAATTTCGTTTGTAAATTTCTTTTTCAATCAAATATATAAAGTCGGGGCTTAAGTTCAATTCATTTGCTTTATAATAAGATTCCAGCAGCAGCTCATCAGACAAATACTCCATGAATACACAGCCCTCCTAACCTTTAAAACCACCAATTTGAATGTCGGTTGATAGTTAATAAGTTATCACGAAATAATACGTATAACAAGATTGACATTATCTACAAGAAGTTGTAGATAAGTTGTGAACAAATCATGAATTGAGGCGTAAATTGTTGATATTGCAGTGTGGATTTTGTGTATAAAGTTATCCACATATCGAAAAATGAAAGAAATTGTCGAACGTTTCTTGGCATATTTCCATGCTTTTTTACGGGATTTATTATTTTCTATAATGGAAAGGTGCTATAGAGTTGAGTTATAATAAGGTTTTGTTATACGATTGTTTTATTCAAGATGGTTAAATTTGAATCTTAATGAGCAAATATACGTTTTCTGCTAAATAATTATAAGAGGTGTGACAGTTGTTGAATCTCTTTTTACCCAATAAACACGTAAAAAGTATTTTTGATATTCGTCCTGACGCATTAAATGAAAGAGGAATTAAGGGAATTATTACCGATTTGGATAACACGCTTGTTGCTTGGGATGTTGCAAATGCTACCCCTGAAATAACCGGATGGTTCCGGCAAATGAGGGATCATAATATAAAAGTGACGATTATTTCAAATAATAAGTGGGAACGTGTGAAGCTATTCTCCGAACCGCTTGACACTCCGTTTTTGTTCAGTGCCCGAAAACCTTTGAGCCAGGCGTTCAAAAAAGCGGCCAAAGAAATGAAATTACAAAAAGAAGAAATTGTGGTCATAGGCGATCAAGTTCTGACAGATGTGCTCGGGGGCAATTTGGCAGGTTTCTATACCATATTAGTTGTGCCAATCGTTCAATCCGATGGGAAGGTCACACGGTTTAATCGAAAAATCGAGCGGCGTATCTTAAGTTATATGCGAAAAAAGGGAAAGATAAGCTGGGAGGAATAAGAATGGAAGATATAAAATGTCAAGGATGTGGTTCCTTTATCCAGACATCCAACCCGGATGCAGCCGGATACACACCAAAGTCAACACTGAATCGGGATATCATTCTTTGTCAACGATGTTTTCGTTTAAAACACTATAATGATATACAGGATGTCTCCATGACCGATGATGACTTTCTTACAATGGTTAGCCAAATCCGGGGTAAGAAAGGTCTTGTAGTCCATTTGGTTGACATTTTTAATGTGGATGGAACGATGATTAAAGGTCTTTCACGCATTGTCGGGGACAAGCCAGTAATTCTTGCGGCAAACAAAATGGATTTACTGCCCAAATCAACTAACCGCAATAAGCTGATCAAATGGCTTCAGGCTATGGGCAGAGAAGCAGGAATTGCACTTGAGGACGTCCATCTGATTTCGTCGGTGAAAGGCCATGGGCTATCTGACTTGTCAGAAGTTATTGAAACAAAGCGTAAAGATCAAGATGTTTACATCGTTGGGACAACAAATGTCGGCAAATCAACTTTTATTAATAAACTTATTCAACAAACGACCGGAACAAAAGATGTCATTACGACATCGTATTTTCCCGGGACAACGTTAGGGTTTATCGAAATACCGCTTGATGATGAAACAGCTTTAATAGATACACCGGGAATTGTTAACCAACATCAAATAGCACATTATATTTCTGATAATGACTTAAAAATTATAACACCTAAAAAAGAAGTCAAGCCTAGGGTTTACCAATTGAACAATCAACAAACACTTTATTTTGGCGGTCTTGCCAGACTTGATTTCATTAAAGGTGAAAGACAATCATTTGTGTGTTATTTTTCAAATCAATTGTCTATTCACAGGACCAAACTAAAAAATGCTGATCATTTACTGCACGAACACAGAGGTGGACTTTTATCACCTCCGGATTACGAAACGCTTGAAAAAATACCTGAATTAAGTGCCCAAACGCTCCGCATCGAGAAGGGAAAAACAGATATCGTTTTTCCCGGATTAGGCTGGGTGACGATACCAGAGGGAGGGCTGACGGTTGCCGTTCACAGCCCTGAAAAAGTCAGGATATCATTAAGAAGTTCTTTTATATAGGAGGGGTTCTATGAAATATAAATTGGGGCTTATAGGCTATCCCATTAAACAATCGATGTCTCCATGGATTCATAAGCAATTTCTAAAAAGGGCTAAGCTAGAAGGTGATTATTCCATACAGGAGATAAATCCGGACGAATCGTTTGCAGAAGAAATCGTTAGGTTAAGAAATAGCCGGTTCGATGGGTTTAACGTGACAGTTCCATATAAAAAACGAATCATGCAATACCTCGATCAATTGGATGAAGATGCTCAAACAATTGGGGCTGTTAACACAGTTGTATGCAGAAACGGGAAATGGATGGGGTACAATACAGATTGGATTGGTTTTATCACCAGCTTGAAACATCATTACCCGTCTATTTTTCAAAATAGACGGAGCAAAATATTACTGATAGGTGCCGGCGGTGCTGCACGCGGGATATATTATGGATTGCTGAAAGAGAAATTCACACGAATAGACATCGCTAACCGTACACATTCAAACGCTGAAGCTATTGCAGAATTGGCTGGTGCTAATGGCCGAACATCGATCATGACACTTAAAGATGCCGAAAATAATCTGGAATCTTATGATTTAATAATCCAGACAACGAACATAGGGATGAAACCTAACGTTTATGACATGACCATATCACTCAGTCAGCTGCATGGAAGCAGTATTGTGAGTGATATTGTTTATCAGCCAATTAATACTGAATTTTTATATCAGGCAAGTCAAAAGGGTGCCTCCATTCATTATGGGCATACAATGCTGTTATATCAGGCACAATATGCTTTTGAACTTTGGACTTCAAAAAAAGTGCCAGTTGATGATATGGAAGAACAATTAAGACATAAACTGGAAGGAGAATAAACATGTTAACAGGTAAACAAAAACGCTATTTGCGATCTAAAGCCCATCATTTAAAACCGATTTTCCAGGTTGGTAAAACAGGGGTCAATGATAACATGGTCACACAAATTAGAGAGGCTCTTGAAAAACGTGAACTGCTGAAAGTTAGTATACTGCAGAATAGTCCGGAAGATAAAAATACCGCTGCGGAAAAATTGGCTGCGGCAACAGAAGCAGAAATTGTTCAGGTTATCGGTAACATCATCATTCTTTATAAAGAATCAGAAGAACATAAAACGATTAAGCTTCCATAAAGTGCGCGTTATAAATCGGCATGTTTTATCGCTGAATGACAGGTGAACAGAATAAGTTATTCACGATCAGTCATATGCCATTTCGGGCAATTTACTGACCGTTATATGAGGAGTAATTAGTGCATGAAACGAATTGGAATACTGGGTGGGACGTTTGACCCTCCCCATATAGGACATTTAATAATAGCTGAAGAAGTGCGCGAGACACTGAATCTTGAAGAAGTATGGTTCATCCCCTCTTATGAACCGCCGCACAAACAAAAAGCACATGTTAACTCCGAAACCCGCGTTGAAATGGTGGAAAGGGCTATTTCCGGAAATCCCCATTTCCGAATCAGCACGATTGAGGTGAATCGTTTAGGCAAGTCCTATACATTTGATACAATGAAGGCGTTGACTGATGAGAATCCGGATGTTCAATTTTATTTTATCATTGGAGCCGATATGGTTGAGTATTTACCGTACTGGAACCATATTGACGATCTGCTTAATCTGGTGATGTTTGTCGGTGTTAAGCGAAGAGGGTATGCGTTTAAAACGGATTATCCAATTTTAGAAGTGGATGTTCCGTTGATCGAACTCTCATCAACTGATATAAGACAGCGTGCTCTCAAAAATAAGTCAATAAAATATATGGTGAACTCCGGCGTGGAAGCATATTTAAAGGAGAAACATTTATATGAAGACAGATGAAGCAATCGATTTAATCAGACCGCATCTAAAGCAAGCACGGTTTGACCATACTTTAAGAGTGGCAGAGACGGCAGTGTTATTAGCTGAAAAAAACAATGAACCGGTCGATAAAGTCGAACTGGCAGCTATTTTGCATGATTACGCTAAATATTTTCCATTAGAAAAGATGAGACGGGAGATTAATGAGAGTGATTTACCGCAAGACTTACTATTTTATCATCATGAACTGTGGCACGGACCTGTCGCGTCTATCGTTTTGGAACGGGAACATGGGATAACAGATGAAGCCATCAAAAATGCCATCCGGTATCATACAACGGGAAGATCCGGAATGAGTCAATTTGAAACGATTCTGTTTGTTGCTGATTATATTGAGCCCGGCAGATCTTTTCCGGGGGTGGAGGAAGTAAGGACGGCAGCAAATTCGGACTTGTACCATGCTGCATGGATGGCTTTACGGAATACTATCCAGTTCCTTGTCGGAAAAAACGGAGCCGTCTATCCTGATACGTTTTATGCATATAATAATTTGACGATACATTTGAATGGAGGTAATTGAATTCATGGACAGTAAAGAACGTGTTCAATTAATTGCGAAGGCTTGCGACGATAAACGAGCCGACGATATTGTTGCCCTCGATATGCAGGAAGTTTCATTAGTAGCCGATTATTTTTTGATCTGTCACGGTAGCAACGAACGTCAGGTGCAGGCGATCGCAAGAGCCATCAAAGAATCGATGGATGAGGCGGATATTCATGTTAAACGAATGGAAGGATTTGAACAGGCGCGTTGGATTTTAGTGGACTTGGACGATGTTGTCTGTCATATTTTCCATAAAGATGAACGGAATTATTATAATCTGGAACGTTTATGGGGCGATGCAACTAAGGTTGAGCTACAAATCGCCGGGAACAGCAGGTAATGAATATGAGTTATCATCAGATGGCGCATTACTATGACCTGCTGATGGAAGATGCGCCATATGATAAATGGGCATCATTCACTGAACAAATCATTCAGCTGTCAGGCAAGAAAGTTGAATCAATCGTCGATCTGGGATGCGGAACAGGGCAGATAACGACAAGGCTTGGCAAGTCAGGCTATCGAATGATTGGAGTGGACATATCCAGTGATATGTTGAGCGTTGCAGATCAGCGTGCAAATGCAGAAAATATAAGTGCGCAATGGCTGATGCAAGACTTGCGTACATTAAATGGTATTGAAAACCAGGATATGGCAGTCAGTTACTGTGATGTACTAAACTATGTCACAGAAGTGGACGAGCTGCGCGCAGTGTTCAAAAATATTGCCGCTACATTAAAGCCAAATGGTCTATTTATATTTGACATACATTCGCTTAATCATGTTGAAAATAATTTGGCCAACCAGACTTTTGCCGAAGTGCGTGATACTATCTCCAGCATTTGGTTCTGTCTGGAGGGGGAACGCCCCGGTGAGATGTATCATGATCTGACGTTTTTTGTTGAGGATGATGGTCAGTATGCTCGTTTTGATGAATGGCATCATCAGCGTACCTTTCCCGTTGATTTTTATGAACGTTTATTAAATGACGCTGGATTTGATATTCATCTTATATCCAGTGATTTTTTGCCGGAAAATGATAATATTAGTGGAGAGACTGAACGAATTTTTATAACTTCTGTTAAACGGTCGGAATAATTTTTCCTATTTCGATCGTTTATATTTTAACATCAAAAAATATAAATTATGGATGACCTTATAAGCTTCGTAAAATCGGTACCCTTTAGCCCGCGGTTGAGATAACTGCGACATAGTGAAAGGTCTCTTCCATTCTGAATACGAGAAGCACTTCAAGACGCTCCGGCAATATACTTCGCTTTCCATGGGCACGGCCTCAGCCTCCTCGGAAAGCGGAGTGAATGTTCCGGAGCGGTGTCATTGCACTCAACCATTAGCACTACGTCGCAGTTTATGGATTTTATGATATAAACAACAATCTTATATAAAATATTTTATTTTTAAGAAGGATTTTGGAAACATTTGTCGAATAATAAGGTGAATCCACTATCATTTATCCCGACTTAACGGGAAACAGGACTCTTGCTTCAATAATTCAAAGAAACCGGCCACCTATTAACCCCCTTAAAGGATGTGAAATCAGATTGCTTGATCCCCTCAAAAAGTACATTTTTCCGATTGCTATAACTGTTGGTATCGTTATTTTTCTCATTTTTAATAACCATGACACCGACAAAATCGTCAGCCAATCAAAACCGGTTCCCAAGGAAACATCAGCGTCTAAGGAGGATGAAACGGAACAGACATCTGCAAAAGTGATGGTTGATGTGAAAGGAGAGATTGTCCGCCCAGGTGTATATGAAATTGAAACTGAATCACGCGTGAATGAAATCATTCAAATGGCTGGCGGGTTCACGGAAGACGCTGATCGGTCGATGGTTAATTTGGCTCAAAAAGTTCAGGATGAAATGGTTATTATGATACCCAAAATGGGTGAGGAGATGTCTGCTTCTGTACCGGGAAACTCTGACCATGACAAGGTACGAATTAACTATGCAACCCAGGAGGAAATCGAAAGCCTTAGTGGTATCGGTCCATCCAAAGCAGCCGCAATCATTCAATACCGGGATGAAAACGGTCATTTTAAGACAGCTGATGATCTTCTTGACGTATCAGGTATAGGCGATAAAACGCTTGAATCATTGAAAGATGATATACAGATCCCTTAATGTTAGTGACGTATTTTATAAGCTGAAGGTAAACTATAAAACAGATATGTAAAGGTGGAAATACAATTATGGAAAGAATCTCATGGAACCAATATTTTATGGCACAAAGTCACTTGCTGGCTCTTCGCAGCACGTGTACGAGGCTGATGGTTGGGGCGACAATTGTCCGTGATAAGCGGATTATTGCTGGGGGTTACAACGGCAGCGTTTCCGGCGGTGTTCACTGCATCGATGAGGGGTGTTATGTGATTGACGGGCATTGCGTGCGCACCATTCATGCGGAAGCAAACGCACTTCTTCAATGTGCTAAATTCGGGGTTCCAACTGAAGGTGCAGAAATTTACGTAACACATTTTCCTTGTCTTCAATGCTGTAAACAGTTAATTCAAGCCGGAATAAAAACACTTTTTTATGCGAAGGATTACAAAAATCATCCATATGCTGAAGAATTATTTGCGGAAGCCGGCATTCAGACTGAGAAAGTGGCGTTAACTGACCTTGCAGTCGATTATCACTACCGTGAAAAGGCAGTTCATGTCCGTCAGCTTCTAAAAGAACTTGAAACACAGACAGACGATCCCGAAAAATATGCAGCCTTAAAAGCTGAAGCTGAATCACTGTTTAATTTGTAGGATGACGTTATGAAGGGATATTGGCACTTCCCCGCTTTAGGTATTGCGTCAAGTTTTCTGGCAATCCTGTTTGAGAGTAAATGGTTTCTCGTCTTATTTTTCTCCTGGATTTTATTGTTATCTTATCATCAGAGGTTAGGGAAAATAACGGTCTTCAGTTCCTTAGCTATCTCCATATTTACCTACACCTATATACCTGAATTAGAACGGCCCCTGGAGGATGGAAATAACGAATCTGTTAATTCTGTTTTCACAGGGCGGATTTCAAGCCCGATAAACGAATCAGAATCAAGAATTGCCTTTGAATTTAATGATCAGGCATCCGGCGATAAATACCTGATGGTTTATTTTACGAATGGTGAATCAGACCATCATAATTTAAAATACGGCGCATCATGTACTATTTATGGTAAGCCGGAATTACCGGAAGCTGCCAGAAACCCGGGGCAGTTCGATTATCAGAAGTATTTGCTCCAACAGGGAATCACGTACCAGGTTATCATTGGTTCTTTGGAGGATCTTGAATGCAGCGGCTCTTCATTTCTGAACAATATTTATCAGCTCAGGTCCGATTTCATACAATTTATCCGGAATGAAATCAGCCCCTCAACAGCTGCATGGCTTAATGCACTTGTGTTAGGGGATGATACTCAAATAAGTGATTCAACAACCGAGCTTTTCCGTCGCTGGAACTTGTCACACGTATTGGCAATTTCCGGGTTGCACGTCGGTTTGCTTGTAGGATTATTATATTTTTTGCTTGTTAAGATGACTATTCTCACCAAAGAAAAAGCACAGTGGGTGGTCATTTCCTTGTTACCGCTTTATGCAGTGATTGCCGGTGGGGAGCCATCTGTTATCAGAGCAAGCGCAATGGTTGTTTTGTTTATGGTCGCAAACAAAATGAATTGGAAGTTCAGTGTCACGGACGTACTTAGTATAGTATTTATAACACTTATCTTATGGGATCCTTATATTTTGTACCACATTGGTTTTCAACTGTCGTTTGCTGTTACGTTGGGGCTGCTTCTGTCCAAAAAATGGCTGGCACAGTCAAATGGCTGGTTTTTTACTATTCTTAAAATCAGTTTTGTCTCGCAAATGATCATTCTGCCACTCCAAGTTGAGTATTTTTTCACTTTTCAGCCGCTTTCCATTTTATTAAACCTTGTCGTTGTCCCTTATTTCACCATGTTTGTTATCCCTTTGATGTTCCTCATGCTGCTCACCGCTCCACTGTCAGGATTTTTGATTTTATGTATTGACTGGCTATTTATTCATATTCATGATCTGTTTATGATGGTGATTCAAGCGATTGATCAGACGTTGTATTTTCCATGGGTGATTGGATCTTTCCCGCTGGCAGGTAGTTTAGTGTATTATGCTCTGCTTCTGATTTTTTTGGGGAAAATGGAAACTGAACGGCAAAATCACGCTTTTTTATATGGAATCTATTTGACCTTATTACTTACGATCCTTGTTGTTAGACCTTATTTTTCGCCAACCGGTACTGTAGCAATGCTTGATATCGGGCAGGGAGAAGCCATCGTGCTTGAACTGCCTTATCGGCAAGGGGTTATTTTAATTGATGCAGGTGCAGAAATGTCGTTTGAACATAACGCAATAAGTGATGAAGTTTTTAAGCAAATTATCCGACCGTATCTTTACAGCAGAGGTATAAGCAAAGTTGACGCAGCTTTTATTTCCCATGAAGATATAGATCATATGGGAAGTTTACAGTATATCATAAAAAGTAAGATGCTTAACGCTGTTATTGTGAGCGAGTATTACACATTTTCCGATCAACTGAATGCGGAGCTGATGGATAGCAGTACTGCTATAATCCGCACATCCCCAAACGAATCATTAACAATTGGCGACCATACATTTCATGTGCTGGCACCGGGTCGGGATAAAGCGTCGACTAACGAAAATTCACTTGTTTTATACACCACAATGGGCGGGAAAAAGTGGCTGTTCACCGGAGACATCGGCAGTGAGACGGAAAGGGATCTTATAGAGGAATACCCTGCATTGCAAGCAGACGTATTGAAGGTTGCCCATCATGGAAGCAACAATTCAACAGATCAACAATTTTTGAAACGTATCCAGCCGGCATATGGGCTGATTTCAGCAGGTAAAAACAATATGTACGGCCATCCGCACAAACGTGTGCTTGATAAGCTCGCACAAGAGAACGTCCACGTTATCAGAACAGATCACAACGGGGCAATCCGGTATTATTTTAACGAAACGGAAGGAACATTTCAGACATATCTTCCATAAGCTATATTGTGACATGTAAAAAGAGACTGCAGCATTCAATGTGGCAGTCTCTTTTAAAATAAGTATTGTGATTGAATAAATCAGGAACCAATGAAATTGATGGCAGCACCAATAGCAAAAATCAGTACAAAGAATACGAAGGAAAATGTAAATCCTTTGATTGAATCAACGACATCATTATTTTTTGACTGTACGTCCTTTTCAAAATCGTTCACGATTACCCCTCCTATATAATTTCAAGTATAAAATAAATACATAAAAAAATCCACCGAAATTTTTGATTAGCATGGTCCCCATTTTTAGAAAGAGTTAACAGCTATACTTTTGATTATAGAGGTTACGCTATAACTACAAAACATCGTTTAAAAATCAGTTCCTAGGGCTGGGATTTAAACGTTTATATAGATGACAGAGGGAAGGGGCACTCCGTTTCCCTCTGCTTTCATGAAATTTTAGAAAGACTCGGCATTCGCCTCGTCTTATAGCGAATGCCGAAGCTTTTCTTATAAGGTCATCTATTTATACTTTCAGACGTTATAAAAAATGACTTGCGAATCCGCTGCATACGTTTTACGCTTATTTATATTGCATAATTGGAGTGAACCGTATGTCGTATACGCAAGTATTGCAGGAAGTAAAGCAAAAACAGATTGCACCAGTATATTTATTA
Source organism: Lentibacillus kapialis (assembly GCF_014646635.1). Lineage (GTDB taxonomy): Bacteria > Bacillota > Bacilli > Bacillales > Amphibacillaceae > Lentibacillus > Lentibacillus kapialis. Next base: position 45,213 of record NZ_BMNQ01000002.1, on the reverse strand, counting down.
TATGGAACCGAATCCTATTTTATTCAAACAATCACAAAATATCTGAGTGAAGCTGTTTTGGAGGGTGAAAATCAGAATTTATCTATATACGACTTGGAAGAAACACCCATCCAAGAAGTGATTACAGATACTGAAACATATCCTTTTTTCGGCGGTAAAAAAATGATTTGCGCCCATAATCCATCGTTTTTAAAAGCAAAATCTGACAAACAGCCGTTTGAACATGATTTGGAAAGTGTTATACAATACCTGAATCAACCTGTTGACTATTCTGTGATAGTTTTCATAGCCCCATATGAAAAGCTTGACGAACGTAAAAAGATAACAAAAGCCTTTAAACAGCACAGCACTGTTGTGGAATGTAATCCGATCAGAGACCATGAATTGAGGAATTGGATTAAATATCTCGCCGACAGTATGCAGATAACAATCGAAGACGATGCATATGATATGCTTGAATCCGAACTATCAACCGATTTACATCAGGTAAAAAATGAGCTGACAAAATTGGCGTTACACGTTGGACAAAACGGTGTGGTTACTAAAGAGCTTGCAGAGAATCTTATTTCGCATACCGAAATCAGCTCTTCATTAAGGCTTGTTGATGCCGTCATTGATCGTAATCTGCATAAAACCATTTCAATTTATAAAGATCTCGAAAAAATGAAAGAGGAGCCGATCGGTTTGATTGCTTTGCTTGCATTTCAATTTCGCTCGATTTTGCATGTGAAGCTGCTCAATCAGAAAGGGTATAGTCAATCTCAGATGCAAAAACGAATTGGTGTACATCCGTATGTCATCAAAATGGCGGGTCAGAGGGAAAGAAAATTTTCGATTGAGAGACTTGAAAGCATCATTGATAAATTAACAGAAGCTGATGCAGCAATCAAACAGGGGAAAATGCAGAAAGAACTGGCCTTTGAACTTTTATTACATGAATTAACCAAATAGTCCCGATATAAAAATCGATCCTATGCAGGATCGATTTTTATTATGCGCTTAATTCATTTACCTTTTTCGTCAAACGTGATTTTTGCCGATTGCCTCTATTTTTATGAATGTTGCCGTGCTGCACTGCCTTGTCAATTTTTCTGAATGTGACAGGGAGAGCAGCTTTTGCTTCTTCTGCATCATTTTGTGCGATCATTTTCTCAAGCCGTTTGATATGTGTGCGCATATCTGATTTGAATTTGATATTATGCGTGCGTTTCTTTTGATTGATTTCAACGCGCTTTTTAGCTTGTTTAATATTTGCCAATGATGTCACCTCCTGAAAATATTTGTGATGGATAAAACATAACTTTCAATTGTTTCTATTCCAGCAAAGGACATTTTACCAAACGATGGCATCCTTTTCAATAGCGTACTATTAATGATCCTGTATGATTTGGACGAAAAACGTTAATTATATAAATGATAATCAGTTAGGAGTGAAAGAGAGGGTAAGCAATGGATAAGAACAAAGACCGCTATAATGTCAGAACTGATCTCGCCGTCGAAGCCAGGGATATGTACGTTGAAAAAGAGGAAGAACAGGAAAAGAATCAGGATATAAAAGGCGTTACGATTAAGGAAAAAAGAGAAGGAGACATAGCCGTTACTTATGTTGATATAGATAGTGAGGGTGCACAAAGAATCGGAAAAAAACAAGGATCGTATATCACGATTTATGCTGATGGGGTCAAAAAACAGGATACCGGCAAGCAAGAGAATGCGGCCCAAGTATTTGGGAAGGAACTGGAACAATTAATGAAAAAAAATAAGGTTCCTTCTGATAGTACCGGTCTTATTGTCGGACTCGGTAATTGGAATGTCACTCCTGATGCGCTGGGTCCTATGTCTGTCGAAAAAGTGCTTGTCACAAGTCATTTATTTCAAATGGAACATGAATCCGTATCAGAAGGCTATCGTCCGGTGGCAGCAGTCTCGCCTGGTGTAATGGGTGTCACTGGTATGGAAACAAGCAATATCATTTTTGGGATAGTGGAAAAGTTCAAGCCTGATTTTGTGATTGCAATTGATGCACTTGCATCCAGATCGGTCGAACGCTTCAATGAAACGATTCAGATTTCAGATGCTGGAATCCATCCCGGTTCCGGTGTAGGGAATAAACGGAAGGAGCTGAGCGAGGGGACCATCGGAGTTCCAGTGTTTGCCGTCGGATGCCCCACGGTTGTGGATGCTGTAACGATTACAAGCGATACAATTGATTTTATGTTGAAACATTTTGGCCGGGAATTGAGCGAAAAGGATAAACCGTCCAAGTCCTTAACACCTGCCAAGCTCTCTTTTGGTCATAAGGAGCTTACAGAAGAGGACTTGCCGGATGAGGAAAAGCGCGAGACTTTTCTAGGCATTGTCGGAAAATTATCGGAAGAAGAAAAGAAATCATTGATTCAGGAAGTTCTGACACCAATCGGTCACAATTTAATGGTAACACCAAAAGAAGTTGATGGCTTTATGAAAGACATGGCGACAGTAATAGCAAATGGATTAAATGCTGCTTTGCACGATAAAGTAACGGTGGATAACTTTGCATCGTATACTCGATAGTCCATCAAATGAGATGCTCTATCACATCTAAATTATTTAAAAGAGTTGGTTCTATCTTCCGGAGATTTTTCATAGATTTTAATTACCGGAAATATCTCAGGGGAGTGGAACCATGGACTTTAAACGTCAGCACAACCGAAAAGACAATAAATTCTTTAGGCACCTATACAATAGAAGCAGCATTTATGTCATGTGTGCTGCGATTATATTCATACTTGTAGGATTATTGACAACGATTTCTCCGGCATACAAGCTTTCGTCCAATACAATTACAAATTGGACAAGCGATCTGAATAGTACAACGTTTCTGTATATGCTGGGGATGGAAAACCGGGCTTTCCGGGAAGCATACCCTGAGAATAAGGAGTTGCCTGATATAGGAAATCTGCTTTTTGAAATGACAACCAGTATCAGACCCAGTGACACCAGAAGTTTGCTGGGACAGGAACTCCCGGGTTTCTCAACATTTCAGAACGAAATTATTGTAGCAGGGAAAGGGACCGATTATACAAATCTCCCTGTCGAATCAGCACCTCCGCTTGAGGACATACTGGAAGATAGAAAAGCAGTCGTGGAGGAGCCAAAAAAGCAGAAAGATACAGAAGAAGGAAAGGAGAATCAGCCGAATACGAACGGTCGTGATGTTGTATTTATTTATAATACACACAGCCGCGAGTCATTTTTGCCGCATTTGCCTGATGCCGACAATCCGGATGAAGCACAGCACGGGGAGGTAAACATCGGAAAAGTCAGTGAACGGTTTGCCGAAGCTCTTGAAACACAAGGGATAGGCACTAAAGTTGATCAGACTGACATTATGCATATTTTAAATGAGAAAAACTGGGAATATTACCAATCATATAAAGCTTCGAGGAATGTGGTCCAAGAAGCATTTGCAGGTAATGACGACTTACAATATGCGTTTGACCTGCACCGCGATGCAAGCCCCAAAAATGAAACGACAACGAAAATAAACGGAAAAGGTTATGCTCGGGTCATGTTTGTGGTTGGTGCAGAATATGAAGGTTACGAAAGAAATCTTAAAATAGCCAACAAAATGCACGAATTGATTGAGAAGAAATACCCGGGTCTCAGCAGAGGTGTTATTACAAAAAAAGGAGCAGGGAGCAACGGGGTTTATAACCAAGACTTATCGCCGAATGCCATGTTAATTGAGTTTGGTGGAGTAGGTAACAACCTGGATGAACTGTATCGGTCAGCAGACGCCGTCGCAGAAGTATTCAGTGAATACTACTGGGATGCTGAAAAAGTAAATGCGAGCTAATAGGAAGGGGAAAATTATGCGTTCACTTGTTATACTTTTATCATTGGTTGTGTTTTTTTTGACTGGTCTGACTATCGGAATGGACCGCACTCACGAGGAAAATGACAGTTCAGGGGATATCCATGAATCTGCTGTACAAAAAGAAGAAAAAATTATAGTTGAAAAGAACGTTGCCAAGGGTGATTCGGAAGGTCAAATGTTGAAGAGCCCGAAAAATTCTGAGCATTTCACATACAAGATTGCATCATTTTTAGAATCGAGTGTTAAAGGCTTTTACGAGCTTGTTGTCAGTGCTGCATATCAGCTTGTGCAAGTGTTTTTTTGACGGCAACTCTGTTAGCGAGAAACTGCCGCTTGTGTTAACATTCTTGAATGTGTGCAATGCTATTGCTATAATCAGTCCTAGTTATGCTTGTGCCAAGCCATAAGTAGCGGCGAAAGATAAAGTAGGAGTGGACTGCATTTATGACCAAACAAGAGAATGTACGTAATTTTTCCATCATTGCTCATATTGATCACGGGAAATCAACGCTTGCAGACCGTATTCTTGAAAAGACAAAAGCATTGACACAGCGTGAAATGAAAGAGCAATTTTTGGATGCAATGGACCTCGAACGCGAGCGAGGAATCACCATTAAACTGAATGCTGTACAGCTGAATTATAAACATAAAAATGAGGAAGAGTATTTGTTTCATTTAATTGATACTCCAGGACATGTTGATTTTACATATGAGGTATCCAGAAGTCTCGCGGCTTGTGAGGGCGCAGTTTTGGTGGTGGATGCTGCCCAGGGTATTGAAGCTCAAACACTTGCCAATGTCTATCTTGCGTTGGACAACGAACTTGAACTCATTCCTGTCATTAATAAAATCGACTTACCAAATGCTGATTCTGATCGTGTGGCTCAAGAGCTGGAAGATGTCATTGGAATCGATAAAGATGATGTCATTTTAGCATCGGCAAAAGATGACATCGGTGTTGATGAAATTATGGAACGTATTGTATCGGATGTACCGGCGCCATCCGGAGAACCTGACAAGCCGCTGAAAGCACTAATTTTTGATTCAGTGTATGACCCTTATCGAGGGGTGATCACTTATATTTGTATCAAAGAAGGCTCTGTCAAAGTCGGAGATAAGATTAAATTAATGGCGAACGGAAAAGAGTTTGAGGTCAATGAAATAGGCGTTTTCAGACCTAATCCGGTTCCAAAACAAGGGTTGTCTGTCGGGGATGTCGGTTTTCTAACGGCTTCAATCAAAAATGTCGGGGACACCAGGGTAGGTGATACGATTACTCTTTCCAACAGTCCGGCAGAAAATCCATTACCCGGCTACAAACGGCTGAATCCGATGGTGTTTTGCGGATTGTTCCCGGTTGATTCCAATCAGTATAATGATCTTCGCGAAGCATTGGAACGTCTGGAATTGAATGATTCCTCCTTGCAATATGAAGCTGAAAGTTCCCAGGCGTTGGGCTTTGGATTCCGTTGCGGATTTTTAGGATTATTACACATGGAAATTATTCAGGAACGCATTGAACGGGAATTTAATATCGATTTAATCACAACAGCGCCGTCTGTTATTTATGAAGTGGAGAAAACGGATGGTGACATTATGGAAGTGGATAATCCTTCGACTATGCCGGATTCTCAGCTTGTTAATGAAGTCCGGGAACCTTTTGTGGAAGCGACTATTATGGTTCCAAATGAATATGTCGGTCCCGTTATGGAAATTGCCCAGAAAAAACGTGGACAGTTCGTTGATATGAAATATCTGGATGAGGTACGTGTCAATATCGTTTATCATATCCCACTGTCTGAAATTGTATATGCTTTCTTTGATCAGCTGAAATCAAAAACAAAGGGGTATGCGTCGTTTGACTATGAGTTGATCGGCTACAGGCCTTCAAACCTCGTTAAAATGGATATTTTACTTAACGGCGACACCATTGATGCGCTATCATTTATTGTTCATCGTGATTTCGCCTATGAGCGAGGGAAGCACATTGTTGATAAACTTAAGGATTTAATTCCTAAACAGCAATTTGAGGTACCTGTTCAGGCAGCCATCGGGAATAAAATCATTGCCCGCTCGACGATTAAGGCCATGAAGAAAAATGTTCTATCCAAATGTTACGGTGGTGATATCTCCCGTAAACGTAAGCTTTTGGAGAAACAGAAGGAAGGAAAAAAGCGCATGAAAATGGTAGGGTCTGTTGAGGTCCCTCAAGAAGCATTTATGTCTGTGCTGGAAATGAATGACGATTAGCTAATTTTGACAGAGCGGGAAACTTTTGCCGGGTGGTAAGAGTTATCCCTTTTCTGCCTGTAGGAGAGAAACAAATGAAGGCACAATCTGTATATATCCATATTCCATTTTGCCAGCAAATTTGTCATTACTGTGATTTTACGAAGTTTTTTTATAACGAAAAACTGGCAACGGAATACATTGAAGCACTATCAAATGAGATAAATACACAAATTAAAGGAACCAAGAATCAGGTTCGCACGATTTTTATCGGCGGGGGAACTCCGACAGCATTGAATCTGGAACAACTGCGTTCTCTGATGCAATTGATAGATAGTAAATTTAATATAGCCGGAGCTTCTGAATTCTGTATTGAAGCAAATCCCGGTGACTTCGATAAAGAAAAAGCGAAATTGCTTAAGAGCTATGGCGTCAACCGGGTTTCTTTGGGTGTGCAAGTGTTTGATGATGCAATGCTTGAAGAGCTTGGGCGTGTGCATAAAATTAAAGATGTCTACAGTACAATCAATCTATTGCAGCAATATGGTTTTGATAACATCAGTCTTGATATGATTTATGCATTGCCGAATCAGACAGTTGAGCATTTCCGGCAAACATTGGATGAGGCTCTTTCGTTTAATTTGCCGCACTATTCTGCATATGCGCTGCAGATTGAACCCAAAACCGTTTTTTACCAACGCTATCATAAAGGTAAATTACACCGTCCGCCTCAGGAAGAAGAGGTTCGTATGTATGACATTTTAAAAGAATCCATGAAATGCAATGGGCTGAAGCAGTATGAAATCAGCAATTTTGCAAAACCTGATTATGAAAGCATGCATAATCTTGTATATTGGCAAAATGAACATTATTATGGATTTGGGGCCGGTGCTCATGGTTATTTGCCGGGAAAGCGCTCCGGTAATATACGACCGTTGCCAGCTTACATCAAACAGGCCATGGAAAACGGCTATCCGATTTTGAATATAGAAGAAATCGGTATAAAGGAAATGATTGAAGAGGAGATGTTCCTCGGCCTGCGAAAAATGGAAGGTATCAGTGATCGTCATTTTATTAATAAGTTTGGTTTTTCGTATGAATTATTATACAAAGACACACTTTCCTATTTAGGCGATAAAGGCTGGATTATGAGAGATGCTGGTTACCTGCGTTTGACTGATCAGGGAATCCTGTTCGGGAATGAAGTATTCGCCCAATTTTTGTTGGAAGAAAATGACCTGAGCGTTGTTCGTTGACAAAAAAAACCGGATTTGATAATTTATATTTAGCATTAGCACTCGGTAACCAAGAGTGCTAACAGAGGTGATCATCATGTTAACAGAACGACAATTGCTAATTCTGCAAGTTATTGTTGATGATTTCATCGAAACTGCACAACCAGTGGGCTCTCGTTCGATTTCCAAGAAAGGTGACGTTCATTACAGTTCAGCTACTATACGCAATGAAATGGCCGATTTAGAGGATATGGGGTACCTTGAAAAGACACATTCTTCTTCAGGTCGAATACCTTCAGAGAGAGGGTACCGGTACTATGTCGATCATCTGGTTTCACCTGAGCAAACAGCAGGCAATGTTCAAATTATCCGTAATATCATCCAGGATGGTCTGTTTGAGTTTGAACAAATCGTCCAGAGTTCCGCGGAAATATTGTCACGGATAACAAACTACACATCCATAATACTGGGCCCGGAAGTGTTTGAGACAAAATTAAAACAACTGCAGATTATTTCACTGTCCGGGAATACAGCTGTTGCTATTTTAGTGACGAACACCGGACATGTGGAGCATCGGTCGTTTTCCGTGCCTGAAACCATTAATGCATCAGATTTGGAAAAAATGGTTAACATCTTGAATGACCGTTTGTATGGGGTCCCTATTTTTAAGCTGCACAATAAACTCAATACTGAAATCATCAATTTGATGGATAAATATGTAACGGATTTTGAGGCATCTTATGATTATCTTAAAGCTGTATTTTTCAATGAAAACCCAGTGAGGTTATACTTTGGTGGCAAAACAAATCTGTTAATGCAGCCTGAATTCAATGACATTGATAAGGTGCGGGCATTTTATTCCATGATTGAGGAAGAGGATGAAATCGCCAATTTACTTAAAGGTGCATCTGACGGCGTAAAGGTTACAATTGGGCATGAGAATAAGGTTGATGCAATAAAGGATTGCAGCCTTATCACTGCCACTTATGAGATGAATGAAACGCAGATGGGTACGATTGCATTGCTCGGCCCGACCCGAATGGAGTACAAAAAGGTAATTAATCTGCTTGATACTTTATCAACTGAAATGTCAGACGTGTTGTATAAGTGGTATCAAGATAGTGAATAAGGGTGCTTGCTTATGCTCTGTGTTGATTTTAATCCCGCATGCAGCGGGATAGTGATCTCCTTTAAGAGGACTGTTCTTCCTTCTTAAGTATCTGAGTTAATCCAACTGATAATCAGTAAGTGATGAAATCAACTTTCTGATTGAAGTTTTACTTTATTTCATGAACGTATCATGTTATATTCTATCGTGGCAATTTCATAGTTAGGAGGTGGCGGAATGACTGAACAAAATCAGGAAACAATGAACCGCAATAATTCAAATGATGCGGAACAAGAACAGGAAGAAGTTGTTACAGAAGTCATCGATGCAGAAACAGATGATCAGGAAAACGCGGCTCAAGCGGAGTCAGCTGATAAAGAAAATGATTCGCTTCAGGCTGAGCTCAGTCGGTTGAAACAGGAAAAAGACGACCTGCAGCAGCGCTTATTGCGTACTCAGGCTGAATTTGATAATTTCAAGAAACGTTCCCAAAAAGAAAAAGAATCCGTCCAAAAGTACAAATCAGAGGAACTGGCAACCGAATTATTGCCGGCGATGGATAATTTTGAACGGGCGATGCAAGTTGAAGTTAATGCAGAAACGAAGAGCTTTGTTGAAGGTATTTCAATGGTTTACAACCAAATCAAGGAAGCACTTAAATCACAAGGTATTGAAGAGATAGAAGCTGTCGGCAAACCATTCGATCCAAATGTACACCATGCCGTGATGCAAGTAGAGGATGAGGAAGCCGAATCAGATACCATAGTGGAAGAACTGCAAAAAGGTTATATCCTTAAAGATCGCGTTATCCGGCCAGCAATGGTCAAAGTTAATAAGTAATTGCAAGAGTAGTTAAGGAGGAATTGGTTATGGGTAAAATAATTGGAATTGATTTAGGTACAACAAATTCATGTGTGGCTGTAATGGAAGGCGGCGAATCAGTTGTCATTCCGAATCCTGAAGGAAACCGCACAGCGCCATCTGTTGTAGCGTTTAAAAATGGTGAGCGTCAGGTTGGTGAAGTGGCAAAGCGTCAGGCTATCACCAACCCGAATACAGTTCAATCAATTAAGCGTCATATGGGTACAGACTATAAAGTTAAAATTGATGACAAAGAATATACACCTCAAGAGATTTCTGCCATTATTCTGCAGTATTTAAAATCGTATGCTGAAGAGTACCTGGGTGATACTGTTGAGAAAGCGGTTATCACTGTTCCGGCATACTTCAATGATGCAGAACGACAGGCAACCAAAGATGCCGGTCAAATTGCCGGTTTGGAAGTTGAGCGTATTATCAACGAACCAACAGCAGCATCGCTGGCATATGGTATTGATAAAGAAGACCAGGATCAGACGATTCTCGTATACGACTTGGGCGGCGGTACGTTTGACGTATCCATCCTTGATATCGGTGATGGCACATTTGAAGTTGTTTCAACGGCCGGGGATAACCGTCTTGGCGGTGACGATTTCGATGAGGTCATCATGGATCATATGGTTCAGGAATTTAAAAAAGAAAACGGCATCGATCTTTCGCAGGACAAAATGGCTAAACAGCGTTTAAAAGATGCAGCTGAAAAAGCTAAGAAAGACCTTTCGGGTGTAACACAAACACAAATCTCACTGCCGTTTATTACAGCTGGTGAAAATGGCCCGTTGCACTTGGAAATGAATATGACGCGCGCTAAGTTTGAAGAACTGTCATCAGAGCTGGTTGAGCGTACGATGAAACCAACCCGCAGAGCATTGAAAGATGCCGATTTATCAGCGAAAGATATTCATAAAGTTATCCTGGTTGGTGGGTCAACACGTATACCTGCTGTACAGGAAGCTATTAAAAAAGAGACAGGAAAAGACCCTTCAAAAGGTGTGAATCCTGACGAAGTGGTTGCCCTGGGTGCAGCTATTCAAGCTGGTGTATTGCAAGGCGATGTTAAGGATGTAGTCCTGTTGGATGTTACACCGCTTTCTTTGGGTATCGAAACAATGGGCAGTGTTACAACAAAATTGATTGAACGGAATACAACCATCCCGACAAGCCATTCACAAGTGTTCTCAACCGCGGCTGACAACCAGACAGCTGTTGATATTCATGTGTTGCAAGGTGAGCGTGAAATGGCTGCGGATAACAAGACGCTTGGACGCTTCCAATTGACGGATATTCCGCCAGCACCGCGCGGTATCCCGCAAATCGAAGTGACATTCGATATTGATGCCAATGGTATCGTTAATGTCAGTGCGAAAGATAAGGGCACAAATAAAGAGCAGTCCATTACCATTAAGTCTTCATCCGGTCTTTCAGATGAAGAAGTGGAGGAAATGGTCAAGGAAGCTGAAGAGAACGCCGAAGAAGATAAAAAACGCCGTGAAGAAGCGGATCTTCGCAATGAGGCTGATCAGCTAGTATTCACAACAGATAAGACTATTAAGGACCTTGGCGACAATGTAACGGATGAAGAAAAACAAAACGCAGAGAATGCAAAAGAGGAACTGCAAAAAGCCATCGAATCTGATGACCTTGATCAAATCAGAGAAAAGAAGGATGCACTGCAGGAACAAGTACAGCAGCTTTCTGTTAAAATGTACGAGCAAATGGCACAGGAGCAGCAAGCTGAACAAGGACAGCAGGAAGAAGGCCAGGATTCAGATGAAGATGTTGTAGATGGCGACTACAAAGAAGTAGATGATGAGGAAGACAAAAAATAACCTTATGTCATCAAACAAAAAAGTCAAAGTCAGGACCCTCTTGACTTTGACTTTTTTCTGGTATCAGGAATAATGCAAAATTGCCCTGCAGTGGATTAGAAAGTTAGTCGCTCCTATCATGCGGGAGCAAGGCTGTTTCTCGTTTGCTAACATGATATAATTGATGATATGATAAAATGAATGCAATAGTGTCGGGAGAGTGATTCACAAGTGAGTAAGCGTGACTATTATGAAATTCTTGGCGTTGATAAAGACGCTTCTAAAGATGAAATAAAAAAAGCTTATCGTAAACTGGCAAGAAAGTACCATCCGGATGTCAGCGAAGAAGAAAATGCGGCTGACAAATTTAAAGAAGCAAAAGAAGCTTATGAGGTGCTGAGCGACGAGCAAAAGCGAACTCAATATGATCAGTTCGGCCATGCAGGTGCACAAGGCCAAGGCGGATTCGGTGGTGCACAGGACTTTGGTGACTTCGGTGGTTTTGGTGATATATTTGATATGTTCTTTGGTGGCGGCCGCCGTCGTGATCCAAACGCCCCGCAGCAAGGTGCTGATTTGCAATATACCATGACGCTGGACTTTGAAGAAGCCATTTTTGGAAAAGAAGCGGATATCAACATTCCAAAAGAAGAAGAATGTGATACGTGTGATGGCTCTGGTGCAAAGCCAGGCACAAAAGCCAAAACATGTTCGCATTGTCAAGGTTCGGGTCAATTGAATACGGAGCAGAATACACCATTTGGCCGTGTTGTTAATCGGCGTGTGTGCCATCACTGTAATGGAACCGGTAAAATTATTCCGGAAAAATGCAATACCTGCGGCGGTACTGGTAAAGTGAAAAAGCATAAAAGTATTCATATTTCGATTCCAAAAGGAATTGACGAAGGACACCAAATAAGGGTTGCCGGCAAGGGTGAACCTGGTGTGAATGGGGGTCCTCCAGGTGACTTATTTGTCGTTATTCAAGTACGTTCTCATGAATTTTTCGAACGTGAAGGAGATCATATTAATTGTGAGCTTCCAATAACATTTGCCCAGGCTGCTCTCGGGGACGAAGTAGAAGTGCCGACAGTACATGGTAAAGTGATGCTGACAATACCTGTGGGCACACAGACAGGGAAGGTTTTCCGGTTGAAAGGTAAAGGTGCTCCGAATGTGCGCGGTCATGGCTATGGGGATCAACATGTCCAAATCAGAGTGGTAACTCCAAACAGTCTTTCGGAGCGGCAAAAAGAACTGTTACGTGAATTTAATGAAATTGGCGGAAACGAATCAACTGATGAACAAGGGTCATTGTTCCAGCGTTTTAAAAATGCATTCAAAAGCTAAATGAAGGTGCTGCCCCAGCACCTTTTACATAAAAACAGTTTTCAGGAAACAGGTGGGTTAATGTGAACTGGTCTGAAATGCGTGTTCATACAACAAATGAAGCGGTTGAACCAATTTCCAATATTATGCACGAAGCAGGGGCTAGCGGAATTGTTATTGAAGATCCCACCGATTTAGTTAAAGAACGCGATACGTTTTTCGGTGAGGTATATGATTTAAACGCTGATGAATATCCTGAGGAAGGTGTTTACATCAAGGCTTATTTGCCTGTGAACAGATCTCTCGGAAAAATGATGAAAGAAATAAAGCAGTCGATTAACAATCTGAAGTTTCACGATATTAATTTGGGACGAAATGAGATAACTTTTAGTGAAATAAATGAAGATGAGTGGGCTACAGCATGGAAAAAATATTATAGACCCATTAAAATATCTGAAAAAATTACCATCGTTCCAACGTGGGAGGACTATAAGCCCGTATCTGCCGATGAAATGATTATTGAACTTGACCCGGGAATGGCGTTTGGGACCGGTACACATCCGACAACAATGTTAAGCATCCAGGCTATTGAGCATTACATAAATAAAAATGATGTTGTCATTGATGTAGGGTCCGGTTCCGGTATTCTGAGCATTGCTTCAGCTTTACTTGGGTCGAAGGAAGTTTATGCTTTTGACCTTGATGATGTTGCTGTCAAAAGCACAGGAATCAATTCAAAACTTAATGGTATAGAAAGAAAAGTGTTTCCGGAGCAGAACAATCTACTGGAACATATTGATATGCAAGCGGATATCATTGTTTCAAATATTTTAGCTGAGATCATTGTGAGGTTCATTGCTGACGCATGGAATAACCTGAAGCCGGATGGTGTGTTCATAACTTCCGGTATTATTCAGGCAAAAAAACAAATGGTACTGGATGAACTGGTGAAAGCGGGATTCGAAATTATCACGATAGACGAAATGGAAGACTGGGTATCAATTGTAGCTAAAAAGAATCAAAGGAAGAGTGGTGTCTGATTTGCAGCGTTATTTTATACCATCAGAAAATTGGACAGATAATAAGGTTACGATTACCGGTGATGACGTACATCACATCGCACGAGTGATGCGCTCCCATACAGGTGAAGAAATCATCTGCAACCATCCTGATGGATACGCTGCAGTCTGCCGGATTACAGACATTGAAAAAGACACTGTTTATACAATTATTAGCAAATGGCTTGAAGAATCATCTGAATCGCCCATTGACGTAACGATTGCCCAGGGTTTGCCCAAAAGCGATAAAATGGAGTTTGTACTTCAAAAAGGAGCTGAGTTGGGGGCTGCTTCATTTATCCCGGTCCAAACTGATCGGTCAGTGACTGTGTGGGATCAAAAAAAGACTGATAAAAAATTAAAGCGTTATTCAAAAATTATAAAAGAGGCGAGTGAACAAAGTCACCGCAATAAAATTCCCCGGATCCAAAAAGTGATGTCGACAACCGAACTAGCAACGGACAGTGGTAACTATCAGATAAAACTATTCGCCTATGAAGAAGAAGCAAAAAATGAAGTGTTTCAATCCCTTGGAACAGCCATAAGCAAAATTAGTCGCGGTGATCGGGTCTTGCTGGTGATCGGGCCGGAAGGTGGATTTTCCGGCCGGGAGGCGGATGTGTTGAAACAAAATGAATTTATTCCAGTCAGATTAGGTCCGCGTATTTTGCGGACTGAAACAGCATCTTTATATGCATTGGCAAGCATATCGTATCATTTTGAAGAATTGAGGTGGACATAGTGCCAAAAGTAGCTTTCCATACCTTAGGATGTAAAGTGAACCAATATGAAACTGAAGGAATTTGGAATATGTTTAAAAATAACGGCTATGAACGTGTCGATTTTGACCGTCAGTCGGATGTATATGTTATTAATACGTGCACTGTAACAAATACTGGTGACAAGAAAAGCAGACAGGTTATCAGACGGGCAGTGCGCAAAAATCCGGATGCTGTTATTTGTGTGACAGGTTGTTATGCTCAAACATCCCCTGGTGAAATTATGGAGATCCCTGGCGTCGATGTGATCGTCGGAACGCAAAACAGAAAGAAAATGATTGATTATATCGAAGAGCACCAGAAGACACGCGAACCCGTGAATGGTGTTACAAATATCATGAAAAATCGCGTCTTCGAGGAGATGGACGTGCCTGATTTTACCGACCGTACACGAGCATCGCTTAAGATTCAGGAAGGTTGCAATAATTTCTGTACTTTTTGTATTATACCATGGTCCAGGGGCCTGTTACGATCAAGGGAACCTGAAAATGTCATTAAACAGGCACAAAATCTTGTTGATGCAGGGTATAAAGAGATCGTACTGACAGGAATCCATACGGCAGGTTATGGAGAAGACATGAATGATTATAACTTTGCTAAACTTCTCCAGCAGATTGAAACAGAGGTTAAAGGTCTGAAGCGGATTCGTATTTCCTCCATTGAAGCAAGTCAGATTACGGATGAAGTCATCGATGTACTGGATAAATCAGAAAAAATTGTCCGGCATTTGCATATTCCTTTGCAGGCAGGATCTGATGCAGTATTGCATCGCATGCGGAGGAAATATTCAACTGACTATTATAAGCAGAAGGTGGATAAAATCCGCAAAGCTCTGCCTGGTCTGGCTATCACATCTGACGTAATTGTCGGATTTCCGGGCGAGACGGAAAAGGAATTCATGGAGACGTATAATTTTGTTAAAGAAATCGGATACTCAGAGCTGCACGTTTTTCCATTCTCAAGAAGAACAGGTACACCAGCTGCCCGTATGACTGATCAAGTTGATACTGATATCAAAAATGAACGAGTCAATCGAATGATTGAGTTATCGAACCAGCTTGCAAAAGAATACGCATCTGATTATGAAGACGAAGTACTTGAGGTTATTCCGGAAGAACATGTGAATGAAACAGACGAGAGCATGCTTGAAGGTTATACAGATAATTACTTAAAAGTCCGGTTTAACGGAACGAAAGATTTAATCGGCCAAATTGTACGCGTAAAAATCACTCAATCAGGCTATCCTTACAACAAAGCCACATTTGTTAGGGTTATGGATGATGCTAATAGTGAAAGGGTGGAAATGCGCTCTTAATTCCCGAATAAGAAACTGTGCGTTACTGCATTATGAAGTGTTGAAAAATAAGGACAACTGATGATTGGAGGAGGTAATATATGAGTGTAAATCTTGCTCAATACATTGATCATACACAGCTGAAGCCTGATACAGCGAAGGAGAAAATTGAGCAAATTGTTCAAGAGGCACGGGAACATGGTTTCGCTTCTGTCTGCGTCAACCCGTATTGGGTCCCGTTCTGCTACGATAGTTTGAAAAATACTGGCGTAAAAGTATGTACTGTCATAGGATTTCCCCTTGGTGCTACCTCGACTTCGAGCAAAGTGTACGAAGCAAAACAAGCCATTCAAGATGGTGCTGAAGAAATAGATATGGTGATCAATATCGGCGAAATAAAGGCAAAAAATGATAATGCCGCACAGCAGGACATCGAAGCTGTTGTTGAAGCGGCAAAAGGGAAAGCTTTAACTAAAGTGATTATCGAAACGTCACTGTTGACAGACGATGAAAAAGTGCGTGCATGTAAGGCAGCAAAAGCAGCGAGCGCAGACTTTGTTAAAACATCTACAGGTTTTTCCGGTGGTGGAGCGACTATAGAAGATGTCAAATTAATGCGTCAAGCAGTTGGCAGTGAAATGGGAATTAAAGCTTCAGGCGGTATTCGTGACCTGGCGACAACAAGAGCTATGATTGATGCAGGTGCAACACGTATCGGTGCAAGTGCCAGTGTTGATATCATAGCTGGTGAAAGAGGAACATCCGACTATTAATTCGTGCTTGAATTTTTGTCCTTTGACAATATTTAAGTTGACCTAATCTGTTCTATTATATTATAATTAGCAGAGACATGTGATATATAATACATGTTTTTGCTATTATTTTTTGTTTTGTGCTTCGGAGGGAGGGAAATTAGCATGTCAAATACAACTCGCGTTCGTAAAAACGAGTCTCTTGAAGATGCTCTTCGTCGCTTTAAACGCAACGTATCCAAAAGCGGTACATTGCAGGAATATCGTAAGCGTGAACATTATGAAAAGCCAAGCGAACGACGCAAGAAAAAGTCAGAAGCTGCCAGAAAACGCAAATAGTAAAGAAGGTGCGGGGCCATGACATTAGCTGAACAGCTGAACCAGGATATGAAACAGGCGATGAAAAGCAAGGAAAAAGACAAACTTGCAGTCATACGAATGTTAAAAGCCTCATTGCAAAATGAGTCCATTAAACTTGGTAATAAAAATCTTTCTGAAGACGAGGAACTGACAGTACTTTCAAGAGAACTGAAACAAAGGAAGGATTCCCTCCAAGAATTTAAATCAGCTGGACGCGATGATCTCGTTGATAAACTTAAAGTCGAAATTGATGTGATTCAGGCGTATATGCCCCGGCAGCTGACCGAAAAAGAGCTGGAGGAAATAGTGAAAACAGCTATTAAGGAAATCGATGCCACTTCCAAAAAAGATATGGGCAAAATAATGAATACGGTCATGCCTAAAGTCAAAGGTCAGGCAGATGGCGCACTGATTAATAAACTTGTTCAAAAGCACTTAAACTAAATAGTTAAGGGTGAAAATAAAATGGACCAGAACATCGGATGACAAAATCCTTACTGGCCAAAACTTACGGCCGACGCAAACAGTCAGCAATGAATCAGGTGGTTCGTTTTCACCGGCTATTTGAACAATTTTGCAGATTCTTTTTAAAGGTCTTGTCATGGATGGCAAGGCCTTTAATATGTTTAGACTTTATTTTTAACAGAGAACTATCAACGAGACCTCGGGTTATGTTACGATTTACTCATATACATAATTGAAACCATTTACATTTTTAAAACGTAAGAATCATTGTCGGGTTCATCAGAGAGGGGGGATCAGTTTGTATGATGGCAGACGCAGAGCGCTCAGAGTGTTCGCACTTTTACTTATTGTAATATGTTTTGTGCCGAGCTTGTTTTCTGCTTCGCATGCTGAAGGCAGTGGGGGGGAGACGGTTTATGTTATCCCGATAGAAAATGAAGTGGAAAAAGGACTGGAAGCTTTTCTGAAACGAGCTACTGAAGAGGCTGAACAGGAAGGTGCCGATCATATTATTTTTGAAATTGACACTCCGGGCGGTGCTGTCGCAGCTGCTGAACAAATCGGTGAGTTAATACAGAATTTAGAAATTAAAACGACATCTTTTATTGTTAATAAAGCATTATCTGCCGGATCCTATATTGCACTGAATACAGATAACATTTACATGAAACCCCATGCCACTATGGGTGCAAGCGGCGTCATCAATCAGGATGGAACAGCTGCTGATAAAAAAGCCCAGTCAGCATGGATCTCGGCTATGAAAAGTTCAGCAGAATCAAAAGGCCGCAATCCGTTGTATGCAGCCGCAATGGCAGACCCAAGTATTGATCTTCCGGAGTATGATGCTGAAGAAGGCAAGTACTTGACACTGGGCTCTGGACCAGCTGAAGAAGTCGGTTATTCAAACGGTACCGTTAAAAATCGCACAGAACTACTGAAGGCACTGGATCTTAGTAATGCAACTGTTGTTGAACAAGAGATGACAATTTCTGAACGCATAGCACGTTTTATCACAAATCCTGTTGTGGTTCCTATTCTGCTGTCAATTGCAAGTCTTGGCCTGGTAGTTGAAGTATTTTCCCCTGGGTTTGGAATCCCTGGTATAATGGGCGTGCTGGCATTAATTCTGTTTTTTTACGGTCATATGGTCGCAGGGCTGGCAGGCATGGAAGCACTGGTGTTATTAATTCTGGGTGTCGTTTTAGTTGTAGCAGAGTTATTTCTTCCCGGCGGAATTGCAGGATTGATTGGTATTGGAGCAATTATCACCTCGCTAATCATGTCGGGTCAGGATATAGGCCATATGGCGATGAGTATCAGTATTGCTTTTATTGTTACGATTATTGCGTCCATAATTTTATTTAAAACGATGGGAGGGAGTAAAGGATTCTTTCAACGGATGATATTAACTGATCAGACGTCAACAGAACTGGGTTATGTATCTTCTGAGAACCGCCTTGAACTAATTGGCTTGAAGGGTAAAACCGTAACGCCACTTCGTCCTTCAGGCACTGCCCTGTTTGGTGATGAACGTTTGGATGTCGTAACAGAGGGAGGATTTATCGAAAAAGACCAGCCGGTAAAAGTTGTTAAAGTTGAAGGCGTTCGAGTTGTAGTACGTGAGATGAACACATAGATGGACAGGAGGAATTTGCATGGGTATTGAACAATTAATGCCAATTATAGTCATTGCGATCATTATAATCGCTTTAGCGGTGTTGTTTACTTTTATTCCAATTATGCTTTGGATTAGTGCCCTGGCTGCAGGGGTGAAAGTAGGTATTTTTACACTTGTTGGTATGCGCTTGCGCCGGGTTGTACCTTCGAGGGTGATCAATCCGCTGATTAAGGCACATAAAGCAGGACTGGATCTCTCGACGAATCAGCTGGAAAGCCACTATCTGGCTGGCGGTAATGTCGATCGGGTGGTAAATGCTCTGATCGCAGCACATCGTGCTAATATCGAATTGTCATTTGAACGAGCGGCAGCAATCGATTTGGCGGGTCGTGATGTGTTGGATGCTGTTCAGATGAGTGTTAACCCAAAAGTTATTGAAACTCCTTTTATTGCAGGTATTGCAATCGACGGCATTGAAGTCAAAGCAAAAGCACGTATCACGGTAAGGGCGAACATTGATCGTCTTGTCGGTGGTGCCGGAGAAGACACAGTCATTGCACGTGTCGGTGAAGGTGTTGTAAGTACCATTGGGAGTTCAGAAGCACATACGAAGGTACTGGAAAATCCTGATGCCATCTCACATAATATTTTGGGGAGAGGCTTGGATGCAGGTACAGCGTTTGAAATTCTGTCAATTGATATTGCTGACGTAGATATCGGGAAAAATATTGGTGCAATTCTTCAAACGGATCAAGCTGAAGCGGACAAAAATATTGCTCAAGCTAAAGCTGAAGAAAGACGCTCGATGGCCGTTGCACAAGAGCAGGAAATGGTTGCCCGGGTTGAAGAAATGCGTGCCAAGGTGGTTGAAGCCGAAGCTGACGTGCCACGTGCACTTGCGGAAGCTTTACGTTCCGGCAATATGGGTGTCATGGATTATATGAACTATAAGAACATTGATGCTGATACGGGTATGCGTGATACGATTGGTAAGTTAAGTCAGGATAATGATAATGAGGGAAATGATGATCATCATAGCAACTAATTTGGCAGATCATCCACATAAGGAGGGATAAGATGGAAGTCATTTTAATTATCCTTGCTATCGTTGCTTCAATTTCGGGGTTGTTTAAGGATAAATCTGATACGGATACGCCGGTCCCGCAACGCAAGAATAATCAGTCGGAACCGACTCCTGCTCCCTCAGGAAGCGGGCAAACCCGCAGCAGTACTGAGAACGAAACAGAAACACAAACGACGGTTTCCGCTTCGTCAATTGAAGAACAACAGGATGAACAGCGCAAGCAATTGGCTGAGCGGATGAACACAACGAAACACCAGTATACAGAACAAGAACATGATGCAATAATCAGCCATAAAACCCGGAAATCAGACACTGATTTAACAGATCAACAACTGAAATTGAGAAAAAACATGAATAACAACTTAACACGGTCAGGTTTAATCAACGGTGTTATCATGTCTGAGGTTTTAGGACAGTCAAGAGCTGTAAAACCGTATCGCAGTATCATTACACAGCGAAAAAAATAATGGAATTTTCATTAGAAGAGGTTGTTCAAAAAGTCCGGTAAACATGACACTTCGAATTTCTTCGTTGGCTTGTTTCTCCGCTCCTTGGAAAAGAACACCACTTTTCCTACGTGCGATGCAGATTCATGGAAGCATTACTTATGCTCATGTATTTAAAAGCATACATTCCGCTGCTCGAAACTGCGCCGCCTCGAACTTCTTGGTCCTTTTTATCCTCCTTTTTGAACACGCACTAGAACCGATATCGGGTCGACCGAAAACTGCCCGATATCGGTTCTTTTTTTGTTCTTATCCAGCCGCCCAATTCATAAATATATTGTGAGAGGGGGCCTCATCAATGAGAAAATGGCAACAGCAGATTAGGCCATGGTTATCAAAATATTTTTCACTTCCTTCAGATGTCATGATGGAGCTGCCCAGGATCACAATGATTGGACAGCTTCATATCTATATTGAAAATCACCAAGGGTTAACGGTTTACTCTGATAAAGAATTGAGACTTAAGTCGAACAAAGGCTATATACAGATCACTGGAAGTCAATTTGTTTTAAAAATGATGCTCCCTGAAGAGATATTGCTAGAAGGTACTATAGAGGAAGTGAAATTTATAACTGGCGGTAAGACCTCCACTTTAAACATTTGAGTTAGTAAACTGTGACGTGAAGACTTGACCACTAAAAAAACTGATGCGTTTAACTCACAATCAGCAGCGGATGGATTGTCTGTTCCTGCTGATTGAAGACTCACTTTATATTACAGTAAATGGATAATAGGAGGAGGAAATGAAACATATACAGGGCACTTCAATGAAGGGGTTTATTACAGTGCTGGTTGAGGGTAGGCAGCCAGAGCTATTCTTTCAAAGATGTATTGAACGGGGTGTTGTCGTTTGGAACGTGGAAAAAAAATCCGAAACCACTTGTTCCGGAAGCATTAAATTAAGCGACCTCTCCAATGTAAAAAAATTGAGAAACGGGACAGATTATAAGTTAATTTTTACAAATAAGGGCGGTATGCCATTTTTACTTAAACGTTTTGCCCGGAAAAAAGAGCTGCTCGTTGGTCTTTTACTAAGTATACTGCTCACTTTTTTCTTGTCCAACATTATTTGGGAAGTCAAGATAACAGGAGTTCCCAAAGATATTGAAGAGAAAATCAGTGAAAAATTGGAAGCATATGGTATACATCAAGGGACGTGGGCACTCTCATTGGACTCACCAAGTGATATTCAGCAACGCCTAATAAACGATATACCTGAATTACTATGGGTCGGAATTCAACAAAATGGGACAAGCTTTAAGCTGGAAGGTGTTGAAAAAAAAATTGTTGAGGAAGAAGAAGTTGAGGGTCCAAGAAACCTTGTGGCGACCAAAAAAGGTGTGATTGAAAACATGTATGTTGCCAAGGGATTGCCCAAGGTACAAGTGAACGACTTTGTCGAGCCGGGAGATGTGCTTGTTTCCGGTAAAATACAATTTAAAAACGAAGATGATAGTGATGTAAATGATGAGAAAGAAGACGATTCATATGAACTGATTGCAGCAGAAGGAGAAGTTATTGCGAAAACGTGGTATGAAACAGAAGTGACAATACCGCTAAAAGCCAGTCATGAGCGTTTGACCGGTAATAACGAAATGAAATACCATCTTAAAATCGGAAACTTGGAATTACCTCTATGGGGATTTGGGGATCCGGAGTACCAGGATATTCATCGTGACCGGCATGAAAAGGATCTGTATTTTTTTAAATGGAAATTACCGGTATCGCTGATGGAAACAACATTAAGTGAAAAAAGATATTTTAAGACTGAAAGGACCAAAGCGGAGGCTGTTGATATAGGAATAAGGCAAGCTAAAAATGAATTGCAGTTAAAGCTAGGGCCTGAAGCGGAAATAATTTCTGAAAATATTTTGCAAGAAACCACCGAGAGTGGTAAAGTTAAATTAATCTTATATATGGCTGTGGAAGAAGATATTGTTAAACAAGAACCAATCGACCAAGGAGATTGATTATGCCGAACAACTTGAAAACAATTGAGTTACAGCTGGCAGGTCCAAATGAAGCTTTGGCATTGTTTGGGACCAATGATAAATATTTAAAGCAGATTGAAGAACTTCTTAATATTTCACTCGTTACAAGAGGCGAGCAGGTGAGTGTTTCAGGCAGCAATGAACATATAGCATTGGCAGAGGAAATTCTTATGGCACTGCTATCAGTTGTCAGAAAAGGACTTGACATTACCGAACGGGATGTTGTTTATGCGGTGGAGTTGGCTAAGAAAGATCAGACCGATCAATTTGAAACTCTTTTTGAAGATGAAATAACCAAAAATGTAAAAGGAAAGTCAATCCGTGTCCAAACATTGGGTCAGAAGCGCTATATAGAAGCTATCAAATCTGATGATTTAGTCTTTGGTATAGGGCCGGCGGGTACCGGCAAAACATATCTTGCAATAGTTATGGCCGTACATGCCTTGAAAAACGGAGAAGTTAAACGGATTATTTTAACGCGTCCTGCCGTCGAAGCAGGTGAAAGCTTAGGCTTCCTGCCGGGTGATTTAAAAGAAAAAGTGGATCCATATTTACGGCCTTTATATGATGCTTTACATGATGTGTTTGGCAGTGAGCATACATTAAGGCTGATCGAGCGCGACACGATTGAGATTGCACCATTAGCTTATATGCGCGGACGGACGCTTGATGATGCATTTGTTATATTGGATGAAGCGCAAAATACTACACCGGAACAAATCAAGATGTTTTTGACTCGCCTGGGCTTTGGATCAAAAATGGTTGTCAATGGGGATATAACCCAAATCGATTTGCCCAAAGGGGTTCAATCAGGTCTGCAGGTAGCTAACCGGCTTTTAGCATCGGTTGATGGCATATCATTTATTTATTTAAGCGGTTCAGATGTTGTACGTCATCCTTTAGTGCAAAAAATCATTGATGCTTATGAAGCTAATTGAGTTCTAAAGCAGCGTTTACTCGGAATTTTGTACCAGGTCAATGGCGAATACTGACTGTAATGGACTTTCGTTTAATAGTTTAATATCCCATCAAGGAGGCTCCAATCATGCATATCGATTTTCACGATCAGACAAAATCCGTACCTTCCGATTACATTGATTTACTGCAACGGTTGCTGGTATATACAGCTGAAAAAGAAGCAATCGCCAGTGAAGCTGAAGTTTCCGTTACGTTTGTCAGCAATCAGGAGATTAAAGAAATCAACCGGAATTATCGACAACAGGACAGACCAACAGATGTCATCTCATTTGCGATGCAGGAAAAAGTAACAGATGAGGTGGAGATTATAGGCGAGGATCTTCCGCTGATGCTGGGTGATATTGTTATTTCCGTTGACAAAGCCGAAGAACAGGCAGACGAGTACGAGCACTCGTTGGAGAGGGAATTGAGTTTTCTGACTGTTCATGGTTTTCTCCATCTTCTTGGCTATGATCATATGAACAAAGAAGATGAAGCGGAAATGTTTCAAAAGCAAGAGGACATATTGGGTGAGTTTGGTATTGAGCGATAAACGGAAGGGATCACTATTCGGTTTTTCGCATGCATGGGATGGCCTTAAAGCCGTTGTCAGAACTGAAATGAATTTCAGAATACACCTTATAACCGCTTTTCTAGTTATGTTAGCCGGCTTATTCTTTCGTCTGACTGCTGTTGAATGGATCATGATTTTTTTCGCAATAGGTCTGGTTCTGATTGCTGAGATGCTGAATACAGCTATTGAGAAAACGCTGGATTACTTAAAACCAGATTTACATCCGCAGGCAAAGCTAATCAAAGACCTTTCGGCAGGTGCAGTGCTGATTTCAGCTTTGGTTGCTACTGTGGTGGGATTGCTTGTTTTTCTTCCTGAATTTCTCTAACTTATTTTTAATAGTATTTAATCAGAACCTTCCACTGCTGAAGGTTTTTTGCTTGTCGTTTTTTGTTGTAATAAGAGTTCTTTTTAAAGGTTTTGTCCAATTACATGAAACATACTGGATTTTATAGTATGATAAAAATATCGATAGAAAAACATTGAAATTAACGTCTCGGAGGAAACATCATGGCAGATAATTTTAAATCAGGGTTTATTACTATAATCGGTAGACCAAATGTCGGAAAATCAACGTTCATGAATCGGATGATCGGACAAAAAATTGCAATTATGAGTGATAAAGTACAGACAACACGAAATCGCATCCAGGGCGTGCTTACATCCGAGGATACTCAGCTGGTATTCATTGATACGCCGGGGATCCATAAACCGAAGCATCGTCTTGGTCATTTCATGGTGCAAGTAGCTGAAGATACCTTAAATGAAGTTGATGCGGTTCTGTTTATGATTAATGCAAAAGAAGGATATGGAAAAGGGGATCAATATATACTGGACAGGCTGCAAAAAGTAAAACGTCCGGTTTTTCTAGTCATCAATAAAACAGACCTTATACATCCCGATGATTTATTGCCTCTAATCAATGATTATAAGGATAAATACGATTTTGAAGAAGTTATTCCAATTTCTGCTTTGCAGGGCAATAATTTGACGCATCTGCTTAGTGAACTGAAAAAACATATCCCTGAAGGTCCGCAATATTATCCTGAAGATCATGTGACCGATCATCCCGAACGATTTATTATCGCGGAATTAATACGTGAAAAAGTGTTGCAGTTAACCATGGAAGAAGTACCGCACTCGATTGCGGTTGTACTTGAAAATATGGAAGAAAGAGCGTCCAATACTGTCTTTATACAGGCAACAATCATAACAGAACGCCAGTCACAAAAGGGGATCGTGATTGGAAAGCAAGGTACGATGCTAAAGAATATCGGAAAAAACGCCCGAAGAGATATTGAAACACTTCTCGGATCGAAGGTGTATCTGGAACTTTGGGTGAAGGTCCGGAAAGATTGGCGTAATAAACAATCCCAGCTTCATGAATTCGGTTTCCGTAGTGATGAGTATTAACGGCACTTGGTAAATTTTAAAACTCATTGTTTCAGCTCCTGTGGAAAATCTAATAGTGAACACATTATGGAAAGGCGGGGTTTCTTGTGATCGACTTTACATGGAAAGTATTCAGTCAGACAGGAAACATTGAAACCTATTTATTATTAAAAGAGCTTGAAAAAAATGAATCATTTGAACAAACCAGGAATCACCAGAAGGAAAAAAGGAATTCCTTGAATACAGAATCATGATCAGTCATCTCCACTATTTAAGAAGGTGATAGGGATTGCTCGAAAAAATGCAGGGTATTGTGTTGAAGACACAGGATTATGGGGAGACACATAAAATCGTTACAATGTTCAGTGATAAAGCGGGCAAGATTTCAGCAATTGCAAGAGGTGCAAAAAAACCCAAAAGCAGAATGGCTGCTGTCACGCAGCCATTCATACTTGGTGATTTTTTTGTTTATCTTAATTCAGGTCTTAGTACCATACAACAAGGTGATGTTCTCAATTCATTGCGGCGTATTCGGGAGGACATTATCAAGACGGCATATGCCTCTTATATTGTTGAACTGACCGATAAAATAATAGACTCCCATTTACCGGATCATGATCTTTTTAAACAGCTTGATCAAACGCTGAATTGGATTGCAGAACACGATGATGCTATCATTCCTATTATAATGTATGAATTAAAACTCTTTAACAGAGGTGGTTTTGCACCAACCGTTAGTAAATGCGTTCATTGCGGCAATGAAGGCGGGACTTTCGCTTTTTCAATAGCAGAAGGCGGTTTGCTTTGTACAGCATGTCAACATATCGACGCGAATGTTGTTCGACTTCCCAACAACTTGGCACGATTATTTCATATATTCTCCGAGGTCGAACTGGAACGGATTGGAACTATTTCAGTTAAGCCAGAAAACCAAAAACTGCTCCGTACTATTATGGATGCATATTATGATCAATATGGGGGTTATTATCTTAAATCAAAACGTTTTTTGAAGCAGCTTGATAAACTGAAATAATTTGACTTCTTGACAATAAGCATGTCGTGTCGTAATATTTTTATATATAATGTTAGTAGATGTAACTATTGCGTTGACGGAGAAAAGTACTTAATGTCTGCTGCTATAAGCGAGTCCGGGATGGTGGAAACCGGATAACAGCGCATAAGGAATGGCGCTCCCGAGCAATCCGAATAAAGCGGCTCTGACGTAAGAGCAAATAGGGTGGAACCGCGGATTAACCCCCGTCCCTATACATGTATTGTACATGTATAGGGACGGGGGTTTTATTCTAACGTCACAAAGTATAAATTATGGTTGACCTTACAAAAAACTTTGGCACTCGCTATAAGACGAGGCGAATGCCAAGTTTTTCTAACGTAAATGATATGGAGGATATATTTATGACAATTCAGGAGATGATTTTGACACTGCAAAAACATTGGTCAAATCAAAATTGCATTCTCATGCAAGCATACGATGTGGAAAAAGGAGCCGGAACAATGTCACCGATGACATTGCTCAGAAGTCTGGGGCCGGAGCCATGGAATGTGGCATACGTTGAGCCGTCACGACGCCCTGCCGATGGAAGATATGGTCAGAATCCAAACCGCCTGTATCAACATCATCAGTTTCAAGTCATTATGAAGCCATCACCGGATAATATTCAGGAGTTATATCTTGAATCTCTTAAGGCACTAGGGATTAACCCATTAGAGCACGATATTCGATTTGTGGAGGACAACTGGGAAAACCCTACTCTTGGCGCTGCCGGCCTAGGCTGGGAAGTATGGTTGGATGGCATGGAAATTACTCAATTCACTTATTTTCAGCAGATTGGCGGACTCGAGGCACATCCCGTTTCAGTTGAATTGACATATGGGATTGAACGTCTTGCATCCTATATACAGGATAAAGAAAACGTCTTTGACCTCGAATGGACAAAAGGAGTCAGTTTCAACGATATCTTTTTTCAGCCGGAATATGAACATTCTAAATATACTTTTGATGAATCTGACACGGATATGCTTTTTCAACTTTTCACGATGTATGAGAACGAAGCAAAGATAACGATGGAAAAAGGGTTGGTATTTCCTGCGTATGATTATGTACTGAAATGCTCCCACACATTTAACCTACTTGACGCAAAAGGTGTTATCTCAGTAACTGAGCGAACCGGGTATATTTCCAGAATCCGTAATCTCGCCAGAAGTATTTCCAAAGCATATGTTGAAGAACGGGAACGGCTGGGCTTTCCAATGCTGGCTAAGGAGGAAGAAAAATGACAAGAGATGTACTGGTGGAAATAGGGCTTGAGGAACTTCCTGCGCGATTTGTGGATGATGCCGAAAATCAGTTACTGGCTAAAACAGGTAACTGGCTTAACGAATTACGCATCTCCTATACATCAATCGTTTCTTTTTCAACACCGCGCAGACTCGCCATACTCGTCAAAGATGTAGCAGAAGTTCAAACATCAAAGGTGGAGGAAGTAAAGGGTCCGGCGTTGAAAATCGCTCAGGACGAAAATGGAAATTGGACAAAAGCTGCTGCCGGTTTTACAAAAGGTCAGGGAAAATCGTTAGAGGACATTTATACGAAGGACGTAAAAGGCACGACGTATATTTTTGTCAAAAAACAGATTATCGGCAAGCAAACACATGAGTTATTGCCGGAGTTCAGCAAGATCATCACATCTATCCAATTCAAGAAAAGCATGCGCTGGGGTGAACAATCACTGCGATATGCCCGTCCTGTCCGCTGGCTTGCAGCATTATTCGGTCAAGACATTATTCCGTTTGAAGTTGCTGGAGTTCCAACAGCTAACCATACGTATGGACATCGATTTTTAGGAAAAATGATTACGTTATCCGCACCTGATGAATATGAACAAGCACTTGAAGAGCAGTATGTCATTGTCAATCCGGAAAAGCGCAGGAAAATGATTATGGATGGCTTGAAACAAGCCGAAGCAAAGCACGGTTTTCAGATTCCAGAGGACGATGACCTGCTGAATGAAGTATGTAACCTGGTAGAATATCCTACCGTATTTATCGGTTCATTCGATGAATCATATCTGACACTTCCGCCGGAGGTTTTGATAACGTCAATGAAGGAGCATCAGCGCTATTTCCCTGTCCAGTCAAAAGAAGATAAATTGCTCCCGAACTTTGCCGGAGTCAGAAATGGGGACAATTATGCACTTCAAACGGTCATTAAAGGGAATGAGAAAGTGTTGCGGGCTAGATTATCGGATGCCCAGTTCTTTTTCGAGGAAGACCAGAAACATCCCATCGATTATTATTTGGAAAAGCTGGATCGAATTGTATTCCAAGAGAAACTTGGAACAATGGGCGATAAAGTTAAACGGATTAGAGCCATTTCAGATCAATTGACACAGTGGCTCAAACTCGATGAAGAAACACGTTCTAATACCCTCAGGGCAGCAGAAATTTGCAAGTTTGACCTGCCGACGAGTATGGTTGATGAATTTACCAATCTGCAAGGCATTATCGGTGAAACATATGCCCTTAATGCTGGTGAGTCACAAGCTGCTGCCAGAGCTATGGCTGAGCATTATATGCCTGTTCAATCAGATGGCAAACTCCCCGAAACGGTTGAGGGTGCAATTATTAGTATTGCTGACAAACTCGATACAATAGTCGGTTGTATTTCAGCAGGGCTGATTCCAAGCGGATCTCATGATCCATACGCACTTAGAAGGCAGGCGACTGGCGTGTTGAAAATAATGAAGGCGTACGATTGGAAAATAACTGTTGAATCATTACTGAACGTAGCTGAGTATCAATACGGTATTTTGGATAATGAGTCATCGGAAAGAGAAAAAACAAAAGCCGAAATAGATCAATTCTTCAATGATCGCACGACGTATCTTTTAAAGGAGTCTGGTATTCAACTGGATGTTATCCAGGCTGTTTTATATAACGGTATCGGAATCATTCCATATTTGGCCGCAAAGGCGGAAAACCTATCACGTAAACGGAATAATCCGGAATTCAAGCCAGTTCAAGAAGCCCTTGTTCGTGTCTTGAACTTGGCTGCAAAAACAGATTCCGCTACAGTCAAACAGGAAATTTTTGAGACTGACTCGGAAAAAAAACTGTATGACATGTATTTAAAGGTAAGGGATGATTACCACAATGCAACTAAAGACCGGGAAGCTGTTAATGCACTACATCAACTGGGAAATCTTGCACAGCCGATCCACGACTTCTTTGATCATAATATGGTTATGACCGATGTTGAGTCAGTCCGCGGTAATCGGCTGGCACTGCTCAATAATATAGCTGGTTTAATTTATGACTATGCGGATTTATCAACAATTGAATGGAAACAACATTTTTAAGGCCGCCGCTATTTCCTTTTTCACTGTGAAGCGTGTATAATATTTGGAAACAGTATGTCACATTAGAGCTCTCAGGTGGTGAGAAAGTGGAATTATCGAACAGACAAGAACAAATTATCAGCATTGTAAAAGAAAATGGACCAATCACAGGTGAAAATATAGCAGATGAACTGAATTTAACACGGGCAACGTTGCGTCCGGATTTGGCTATATTGACGATGGCAGGATTTTTAGATGCAAGACCGCGGGTGGGTTATTTTTATACCGGAAAGACGGGCATGGAACTGTTGACTGAGAAAATAAAACAATTTAAAGTTTATGAATATCAGTCGGTTCCTATTGTCGTCAAAGAAAATGCTTCTGTATATGATGCCATTTCTACAATGTTTCTTGAAGATGTGGGGACATTGTTTGTTGTCGATCAGAATTCCTTTTTAACCGGCGTTTTATCGCGCAAGGATTTATTGCGGGCCAGTATCGGGAATCAGGAATTAAACGCAATACCGGTACATATTATCATGACGCGAATGCCCAATATTACAGTCTGTTACCGGAATGATCTGCTGATTGATGCAGCCAAAAAATTGATTGATAAACAAATTGATGGTCTTCCAGTTCTTAAGGAATCGGAAAAAGGTTTTGAGATAGTTGGACGAATCACAAAAACGACCATCACGAAAGTATTTGTTGAACTGGTTATGGATGAGCATTTGTAAGAGAGGAGGATGATTCATGCAAGATAAACCACTTGTTTATGTTCTCTCCGATTCGGTCGGTGAAACAGCAGAGTTAGTTATCAAAGCGGGATTAAGTCAGTTCAAAGGTGAATATAAAGTACAGCGGATTCCATATGTAGAAGATAAAAAAACGATTGATGAGACATTGCAACTGGCCACAGAGAAAGAGGGGATTGTCGGCTTTACATTGGTAGACCCCGGTTTGCGGTCATATTTGAATAAACAAGCGGATGAAAAAAACATCGAGGCAATCGATATTATGGGGCCGATGATTGATGCTATGAAACGCTCTTTTGGCAGTGATCCGCGTTTGGAGCCTGGATTAGTTCATCAGCTGGATGAAGACTATTTTAAACGGGTCGAAGCGATTGAATTTGCTGTCAAATATGATGATGGCAGAGATCCCCGTGGAATCGCGCGTGCAGATATCATTCTGATTGGTGTCTCCCGTACTTCTAAGACACCACTGTCCCAATATTTGGCACATAAACGGCTGAAGGTTGCCAACGTTCCGATCGTTCCGGAAGTTGATCCTCCTGAAGAACTGTTTGATGTTAACCCTGATAAATGTATCGGGTTACGGATAAGCCCTGCTAAGCTTAACGACATTCGGAAAGAACGTCTTAAAGCTTTGGGGCTGGGAGATCAGGCAACTTATGCAAATATGGAACGAATTCATCAGGAACTGCAATACTTTGATGAAGCTGTCGAAAAAATCGGTTGCCGGGTTGTCGATGTATCACACAAAGCAGTTGAAGAAACAGCCAATACGATCCTGCGAATGATAAAGTAAATAGTCGTAATTCAGAACCATAGACCTAAAATATAAAAACATTCTGCAGCAATGCGGAATGTTTTTATGATTGACAAGTGATTTAAAGAAGGCTGTCAGTTAAAAATGAATCCAAAAAGCAACAATGAAGAAAGCTAAAATTTACTATAGTCTTTTTAATGATTTTGTATTATAATTATTATTTGTATAAAAATATAATACTAATGAATATGACCGATTAGTGAACGGGGGTTAATCTAAAAAAATAAATATTTGAGATTCAAGAAGGAATTATGAATCATTGTGTAGAATATAGGTAGTAAATACGTTTACGCAATTGATTGAGGAGGAACAATAATACAGTGACCTGATAGTCCTTCCAGGGTTTGGTCGGGAAGTCCAAAAAACATATGATTTTGGACTTGCAGCACAGATTTTTGCAAAATGGAAGGAATTTTTTGTGGTTAAAGTAAAAAAGTTTGTCGAATAATGCAGGATTTTCTTTGTTAATATCGAATTATGAAGACATGGTGATACGTATGCCTGACCAGATATCGGAAGAGGTTATTGAGGAAGTTCGAAAAACGAATGACATAGTGGATGTCATTGGTGAATATATACAATTGAAAAAACAAGGACGGAATTATTTTGGTCTTTGTCCCTTCCACGGTGAAAAAACACCGTCATTTTCCGTAACTCAGGAAAAACAAATTTTTCATTGTTTCGGGTGCGGAAAAGGCGGAAATGTCTTGACATTCATTATGGAAATGGAACAATATACGTTTTATGAAGCGTTAAGACTTCTTGCGGATAAAAGCGGCGTGGATTTGCCGGATATGAATCACAAGCAGCAGTCATCCGTCTCACAGGAAAATCAGAGTATACTTTCAGCTTCAGAATGGGTAACCAAGCTCTATCACCATCTTCTTCGCTATACAAAAGACGGAAAAGAAGGTTATCAGTATCTTAAAGACCGCGGTATAACAGATGAAACAATTGATATATTCCAGATGGGATTCGCTCCGAATGTAAAGGACTTTACAGCCGAATTTCTGCAGAAAAAAGGCTTTCATCAACAAATACTTGTTAAAGCCGGTCTGTTGTCATTAAATGAAGATAATTCGATAACAGACAGGTTCAGGGGAAGAGTTGTATTTCCGATTCGTAATCACCTTGGTAAAACAATTGCTTTTGGAGGCCGCACAATTTCGGATCAAGAGCCTAAATATTTAAACAGTCCTGAAAGTGATTTATTCCAAAAAGGTAAAATTCTTTACAATTTTGACTTGTCAAAGAGATACATCCGTAAACAAAGTGAAGCTGTTTTATTTGAAGGCTATATGGATGTTATAACAGCTTACCAAGCCGGAGTGAAAAATGCTGTAGCTACGCTTGGGACATCTTTAACAGAAGCGCAAGCAAGATTGCTCAGAAGGTATGTTGATACAGTCATTATTTGCTATGACGCTGATGAAGCAGGTACCGAAGCCGCATATAAGGCTGCCGTACTGCTGCAAAAGGCAGGTAGCCACGTCAAAATAGCTAATATGCAGGATGATAGAGATCCAGATGATTTTATAAGGGAATTTGGTGCTGAGGCATTTCAAGATCAGGTTATCAAATCGAGCCTTCCTTTTACAAGCTTTTATATGAAGTATCTAAAAAAAGACTATAATCTTAGTCTTGAAGGAGATCGCATACAGTATATTGAAAAATTGTTGGAATATCTTGCGACGATTGAAAGCCCCGTGGAACGGGAATATTATTTAAAAGAGATCGGGGACTCATATAATGTATCAATGGATTCATTAAAACAGGAAATTCTGACTAACCGTGAAAAGATGGGCCTTAGTAAGGATAAGATAAACAAGAACAGTTATACTAATAAGACATCTGAACATGGTTACACGAAAAAATTATTGCCTGCTTTTCATAACGCAGAACGGCAGCTTCTTGCATATATGTTGCAAGATGTGTCTATTACTGATAAAGTGCAGGAGGAAATAGGTGCATCTTTTAATATTGAAGAGCATAAAGTTATTGCTACGCATTTATACGCTTTTTATGAAGAACATCAGCAAGCTGATGTCAGTATGTTCGTTGAAATGCTTACAGATGACAGACTGAAGCGATTGGTGACAGATATCGCCATGATGCCACTGCATGACAATATATCAAATGATGAAATTAATGATTATATCCGAAACATCCGTGCCGAAAACAGTAATATGAGAGATATTCAGTCATTGAAAGAAGAACAAAAGTTGGCAGAGCAGCAAAATGATCCAATCAAAGCAGCCAAAATAGCAATGCAAATCATTGAACACCAAAGACAATGGAAAAGTATAAATTGATTGTAGTTGGAAGGAGGGGGACTCATGGCCGAAAATAAGCCTTCACAAACAAAGGATAATAACAGTGAATTAACACTGGAACAAGCGAAAGACCAGCTGCTCGAGATGGGTAAAAAGCGTGGCGTTCTGGCTTATGAAGAAGTTGCCGACCGTCTATCGAGTTTTGCGATTGAGTCAGAACAGATGGATGAATTTTATGAGTACCTGACAGAGCAAGGTGTGGAAGTGATCGGGGATTCGGAGGAAGATCCCAAAATGCAGGAAATTGCCAAAGAGGAAGAGTTCGATCTAAACGATCTCAGTGTTCCGCTTGGCATCAAGATTAATGATCCTGTCCGTATGTATTTAAAGGAAATAGGCAGGGTTGATTTATTATCAGCTGCAGAAGAAATCGATTTGGCCACCAGAATTGAAAATGGCGATGAAGAAGCGAAAAAGCGGCTTTCAGAAGCGAATTTACGACTGGTTGTCAGTATCGCCAAACGTTATGTCGGACGCGGTATGTTATTTCTTGACCTGATTCAGGAAGGCAACATGGGCTTAATTAAAGCTGTTGAGAAGTTCGACTACCGGAAAGGTTTTAAATTCAGCACGTATGCTACGTGGTGGATTCGTCAGGCGATTACACGGGCAATAGCGGATCAGGCACGAACAATCAGAATCCCGGTCCATATGGTTGAAACAATCAATAAATTGATTCGTGTCCAGCGGCAATTGCTACAGGATCTTGGCAGAGAACCGACTCCTGAAGAGATTGGTAAAGAAATGGAACTTTCGCCTGATAAAGTCCGCGAGATATTGAAAATAGCGCAGGAACCTGTTTCACTAGAAACGCCAATCGGTGAGGAAGATGATTCACATTTAGGTGACTTCATCGAGGATCAGGAGGCTGTATCGCCATCTGACCACGCATCATATGAATTGCTGAAAGAACAGTTGGAAGATGTTCTGGATACACTGACAGATCGCGAAGAAAATGTATTGCGATTGCGTTTTGGACTGGATGACGGCCGGACAAGGACGCTGGAGGAAGTTGGCAGAGTATTTGGCGTAACCAGAGAAAGAATACGCCAAATTGAAGCGAAAGCATTGCGCAAATTGAGACATCCAAGTCGCAGCAAGCGTCTGAAGGATTTTTTGGAATAGTATTGGCCAGTCATTGAAC
The DNA here is from genome assembly GCF_014646635.1 of Lentibacillus kapialis. Lineage (GTDB taxonomy): Bacteria > Bacillota > Bacilli > Bacillales > Amphibacillaceae > Lentibacillus > Lentibacillus kapialis. The sequence continues at coordinate 10,529 of NZ_BMNQ01000002.1, read as the reverse complement.
ACAAATTTCGTGTGCAATGGCTGCTGTACATATTTATGAGAGTGTTTTTTAATGGTTTTAGCTAGCGGTCGGTTGATATATTATAAACTCAACAGGTTTCATTCGCTATTTTTCCTTAAATGTCACATTTTTTCCTTTCATCTTAAAACGTTTTAAAGTAAAATGTATATAGGTATGTTATTATTCTCAGTTCAGCATGATACATAAGGAGGAAATACGATGGGTAAAAATGCAGTCATACCTTACGCTTTAATTGCCGGTATCGGGATATTATTAGTTATCGTCGTATCATTTGTTGGTTTAAACCAGCAAGAGGCTATTCAGGATGAAGAAAATGGCGAGAAACAGAGTGAACAGCAGGAAGGACAATCCGGTGATGATGGTGGCGGTGAATCCTCCGGTGGCGGGGAAACAGCCGCAAATGGTGAAAAGGTTTTTAAAAATAACTGTGCCAGCTGTCATGGACAAGACTTATCCGGCGGTATGGGGCCTGCACTGAAGACTGTCGGCAGTAAGTATTCCAAAGATGAAATCAAACAGATTATAGCTGATGGATTTCCTGATGCAGGAATGCCTCCTGGCGTGGTTGAGGGCGAGGATGCCGACGCTGTCGCGGAATGGCTTTCCAAGCAAAAATAATACAGTCTTATGAGCGATGTTAACGCAAAAGAGTAAGCTTACTGGAAATACAGCAAGCTTGCTCTTTTAAACTTTTAAAGACGTATAGTACATGAGGGGATCAAGATGGACAAGAAGTTAAGACTGTCAAGACGTTTGGACAAAGTGGCATCATTTATAGCAAAAGGCACAGTATTCGCAGATATTGGATCAGACCACGCATATCTTCCCTGTTATGTGTGCCTGCATGATAACAGTACATACGCGGTCGCAGGTGAAGTACATGACGGCCCGTATCAGAGTGCCAGAGAAACTGTCAATCGCTATGGCTTATCAGATCGGGTGGATGTCCGTCTTGGGGATGGTTTACAGGTTCTGCGGCACGGTGAAGTAACTGCAATTGTGATAGCGGGCATGGGTGGTTCCCTTATAACCTCCATCTTAGAGGGAGGATTAGATCGTCTTGATGCAATTGAACAGATCATTGCTCAGCCAAATATCGATGAACGAAGTGTGCGCTATTGGCTCATTAACCACGGCTACTCAATTTTGAATGAAGCAATGGTTGAAGAAAAAGGGCATATTTACGAAATAATAATAGGCACAAAAAAAGGCGGGGTAAACGATTTGACCGAAAGACAAATGCTTTTTGGTCCATATTTATTAAGCAAAAAACCGGAGCTTTTTTACCGAAAATGGAAACATGAATATACGAAACGAGAACGGATAATCGAACAGATGAAAAAGGCCACTGTACCAGAAGAGGCGAAAATAACAGCTTTCTCGGACGAATTAACATGGATTGAGGAGGTTTTAAATGATGACAACGATTATGCGTAACGTGGATATTTTTAAGGCAATGGAATCATGGGCACCTTTAAACCTGGCTTATGATTGGGATAATGTCGGCCTGCAGATCGGCTCTTTTCATAAGCCCGTCAAAAAGGTCATGGTGACGCTTGATGTTTTGGAAACAACGGTTGATGAGGCAATTGAGAATGATGTTGATTTAATCATCGCACATCATCCATTATTGTTTAAGCCTCTGAAGCAGGTAAATGTGGATACACCAAAGGGGATCATCATTCAAAAATTGCTGCAAAATAATATTTCTGTCTATGCGGCCCATACAAATCTAGATTCGGCAAACGGTGGTGTCAATGATATGCTATGCGATTTGCTTGATGTTCAGAACACAGAAATACTTGACCAAAACACTGTTGAAAAACTGGTTAAGCTTGCTGTGTTTGTGCCGAAAACACATGCAGGAGAAGTACGGGATGCCATGAGTGAAAACGGCGCAGGTCATATCGGTAATTATAGCCATTGCACATTCCAATCACCAGGTCAGGGGACATTTAAACCACTGGAAGGGACAGATCCATATATCGGTACGCAAGGTGACGTGGCATTTGTTGATGAGGTCAAGATTGAAACGATAATGCCGCAGTCAAAATTGTCACCTGTACTGGCAGCCATGATGACAGCTCATCCATATGAAGAAGCTGCATATGATATCTATCCGGTTGAAAATAGCGGTACCGCCTATGGCATTGGACGTATTGGCACATTGAGTCAAGAATCGACACTCGAGACCTTATGCGAGCAAGTGAAAACGGCATTTAATGTGCCGAGTGTCCGTGTAACCGGTGACTTAGCTAAAAAGGTCAGCAAGGTTGCTATATTAGGCGGGAGTGGAGAAAAGTATATTAATAAAGCAAAAAAAATGGGTGCCGATGTTTATATAACCGGTGACATGACGTTCCATGTGGCCCAGGATGCCCAGGAAATGGGGTTATCAATCATTGACCCCGGCCATCATGTCGAAAAAGTGATGAAAGATTATGTCAAATCATTTCTTGAAAATTATTTTACCAGTGATGAATTGGAAATTAGTATATCTAAGGCGAATACCGAACCATTTCAATTTATCTGATGCATAAAATTCCAATAGCATATATAATAAGGTAGAATTTCATTTAATGGTGTTATTTTTCCAATGCATGAATGCTAGTCGCAGGGAATTGGATCTTTATGTTTAGATAAGAATGAACATTAATCAATTTTGCATCAATAAAAGGAGTCCGCAATATGGATAATCAATTCAGTAAATTTTCATTTCGCCCCGTTTTGACGAATGCTATTGAACAATTAAATTTTTATGAACCGACAGCCATTCAACAGCAAGTTATTCCAGCTGTATTGGAAGGGACAAGTGTTATCGGACAATCAGAAACAGGGTCCGGAAAAACGCATGCCTATCTTCTGCCACTATTGAACCAGATTAGTACAGACAAGCAGGAAATCCAGTTTGTAATGACAGCTCCAACACGCGAATTGGCGATGCAAATTTACGAAGAAGTGAGAAAAATTATTGATTATGCCAATATGCGCGGGGTATGGAATGCTAAATTACTTGTCGGTGGAACCGATAAACAAAAGGCGATGGAAAAATTAAAAAGGCCGCCACACATTATTATTGGTACGCCGGGAAGAATCCTGGATATGATAAAGGAAGAGGCCATATCTATTTACACTGCATCCGCTTTTGTTATTGACGAGGCCGATCTAATGCTTGATTTAGGCTTTATCCGGGATGTTGACCAATTACTTGTCAGATCAAAAGAGAATATTCAAATACTCGCCTTTTCTGCAACAATCCCGCAACAATTGGAGCAATTTTACCGAAAGTATCTTGAAAATCCATTGCACATAAAAATGAATGATAAATTATCACCGGAGACATTGGAACATCGCCTGATTCCGCTTAAACACCGGGATGCATCCAATATTATTCTGGAAATTTCCAAGGCAATACAACCTTATTTAGCCATTATTTTTGCAAACGGAAAAGAGGCGGCTGATACATTAGCCTCTTCTCTTCAGCAAAAAGGGCTTGACGTTGGGATTATTCATGGTGGTTTGACACCGAGAGAGCGGAAAAGAACGCTGAAGGAAATCCAAAACCTCCGCTATCAGTATATTGTCGCCACAGATCTTGCTTCACGGGGAATCGACATTAAAGGTGTCAGCCATGTTATTAACGCGCAACTGCCAAAAGAGGAAGATTTTTATGTCCATCGTTCGGGCCGAACAGCAAGAGCCGGGATGGAAGGAACAGTCATCAGTTTATACGGAGATCAGGATAAAAAACTAATTGAGAAATTACAGCAAAAAGGCATATCCTTTACATTTTGGGATGTAAAAGATGGCGAATGGAAAGAATCCAAATCGTGGAACGAGCGCAATCGCCGCCAGAAAACAACGGATCATATCGATTCGGCAGCATGGAAACAAGTTAAAAAATCTAAAACTGTGAAGCCGGGTTATAAGAAAAAAATGAAAAAACAACAGGAACAGATCAAAAACCAGATGAAACGAAAGTCGAACAACAAGCGAAAATGATGTTGGGGTGAGGATATGTTAAAAATAGGATCTCATGTATCGATGAGTGGAAACAAAATGTTGAAAGGATCCAGTGAGCAAGCTGCTTCATATGGTTCCAACGTATTTATGATTTATACCGGAGCACCACAAAATACAAAACGCAAGCCCGTTGGAGAGCTGAATATTGAAGCCGGCAGAGAGCATATGAATGAGCATGGTATCATCGATGTTGTGGTTCATGCACCGTACATTATAAATATCGGTAACACAACAAAACCCGAAACGTTCAAATTGGGTGTTGATTTTCTGCGGAATGAAATTGAACGGACAGCAGCAATTGGTGCAAAACAAATTGTCCTGCACCCGGGCTCGCACGTAGGAGCCGGTGCCGATAAAGGAATTGACAAAATTATTGAAGGTTTGAATGAAGTGCTTGATAAAAATAAAGATGTTCAAATTGCTTTGGAAACAATGGCAGGAAAAGGATCTGAGATTGGACGGACGTTTGAGGAACTTGCTCAAATTATTGATGGCGTCACCCACAACGAGAATTTGTCTATCTGTCTTGATACCTGTCACATTCATGATGGTGGTTATGATGTTGTCAACGACTTTGACGGGGTTCTGCATGACTTCGACAACATTATTGGGATTGATCGTTTGAAAGTAGTCCATGTCAACGACAGCAAAAATGAGCAAGGCGCTCACAAAGACCGCCATGAAAACATTGGCTTTGGCTATATTGGTTTTGAGGCATTGCACTATGTGATTAATCATCCCCAGCTGAATAAACTACCGAAAATTCTAGAAACTCCTTTTGTTGGAGAAGATAAGAAAAACAGAAAGCCGCCGTACAAATTTGAAATTAACATGATTAAAAATGGTAAATTTGAAGAAAATTTAAAAGAAAAAATTATGAATCAATAAAAAAGAAGGAATGATGTTATCATACGTCATTCCTTCTTAATTTATAACGTCGGAAAGTATAAATTATGGATGACCTTATAAAAAAAGCTTCGGCATTCGCTATAAGACGAGGCGAATGCCAGGTTTTTCTAAGCTGCTTTTTGTTTGTAATGCGTGTTTATCAGAAAAACCCTTCCAATCCATAAGATTTAATTATTCCTTGAAATAAAGATCGTGCCTTATCTGCGGTTTCTTTGTCGGTTATGTGTGCAATCTCTTTAAACATTCTAGCACGGTACTCCGGGTCAAATGGTTCAATTGGATGCTGCTTTAAATAAGTTGTAATGTCCTCGGCCTGTTTTCGGCTTATGGAAAAGTTATACTGGTGTGCATAATGCAACAGTTCGTCAGGTGAAAGCTGCTTTAATTTTTTGTTAATCAGTTGTTTTAAAAACGCTGACATAATAATTCCCGCTCCTTGTAATGGTATGATTCAGTATATGTTTAAAATCGGAAAATATATCTTGTACTAAAAATGACTGCACCATAAAATACCAGCTGTATAATTGACATTCATACATAAACTATAGATGCACCTCGTTTCAGGAAAGAGAGGTCTTGCTAATGGATGAAAACAATCGCCGTCTGAACAGTTCAGAAAACGGCCCAAAGCTGGAAGAACAGCCGGATCCTGATGATTTGGTTACCACTAATTTTGAGGGTGACCAGCCACGTGTGGAAGACACTCGAAGCCGTCGGGATGAGGAATTCGCCTCTGAGATGACTGCAGATGATATTGATGAGCCGGATTATTCAGATGAAGATGGCACAGAGGTAAACAGTGCTTTTGGATGGATTGCCTTGGCGTTATCGATTATCTCATACTTCATGATGCCAATTATTCTTGGTGGTGCGGGGATTATAATGGGATTTGTATCAAGAAACCGAGGTGCGGATACACTGGGCAACACAGCAATAATTGCAGGTGCCATCTCCATTCTCATCACATTGTTTGTGCTTCCATATGTATAACAGAAAAGGGCTGGATTATTCAGCCCTTTTCTGTTAATACAAAGGGAAATAATAATATTCCCCAGGTTCGACGTGCAGTGCTTGTACGTTAGGGTTTAACGCTTCGAAATCGGCTTGAATTTGCGGAATGTCCAATTGTTTGTCATTCTGATCATTTAACTCCTCCACAATGGTTAAAACAGTATCGCCTTCATTCACTTTTACTTCTACGGCGGTTAACGATTCCTGTTTAAACGTTTTGGTGCCATTCTGCATCTCTGGCTCAGAATCCATAGGTGTCCCAACGGTTAGATCCTTATGGATGCTAACCAAAAACAACACTATCAAAACGTATATAAACAATCTTTTTATTGAATTCATACTTTTTTGCCCCTTAAAATGAAACTATAGTCATGTTCAGGCCGTATTATAAGGCGGGGAATGGAGGGGGAAGTTAATGGCTATTTTTTCATTGGACTGGGCCGGCTTTATTTTGACTGGCTTTGCAACTTTATTTCTAGTCGGTGAACTGCTTGTTAATATGCGCGGAATATTTGGCTTGCTTGGAATGGGCTTCATTATCGTCTATTTTGCAATTTACCTGGAAACAGGCTCTTTTATCTTTATGCTTATTATTTATCTGGCTGGAATATTACTTATTACAATTGACGGTAAAATTGTTAATGATGGGACACTTGCAACAGTTGGGCTTGCTTGCATGCTTTTGACTGTTGCATTAGCGGCGCCAAACTTGTTTGCCGGCATGTATGCCATTATTGGTGTGCTGATTGGGGGATTTGCCTCATTTCTCTTTTTAAAGGTATTCAAACATAGGGAAATGTGGTCCAAAATCACACTGAAGGACCAATTGACCAAAGAAAAGGGATATAATTCCATGAACCAGGAATATGAAACATTGCTTGAGAAAGAAGGCGTTACGTTAAGTGATATGCGTCCGGTTGGAACCATTCGAATCAGTAATAAAAATTATAGCGCTATCTCAAATGGTGAGTGGATTCCTAAAGATAGTGATGTAAAAGTCGTGCATGTTGATGGAACAAAAATATTAGTGGAAAAAATATAGTAATGCGTCAAGTTATACCCATGAATCATGAGGATTCATGGGTATTGTGTTGGAATGAAAATTCAACATTCAGGGTATCTAATAAAACAAGGACAATAAAGGGAATGTAAATTTAATGTTAAGTTTTCAATATAGCCTTTACAAAACATCAAACATGCATTAATAATGGAAAAGGTATGTGACAGATTTCAACATGGTTCGAAGGGTGGAATATTTTTGAATATCGATGTGCAGACACTGATATTTGAATTTGTCGGTGGCCTTGGTATTTTCCTTTTGGGTATTAAGTATATGGGGGAAGGTTTGCAAAGGTCTGCTGGCGACAGGCTTCGGGATATACTGGATAAAACCACGAGTAATCCATTTCTTGGCGTACTGGCTGGTATTGTTGTGACTATCCTGATTCAAAGCAGTTCGGGAACAACTGTACTTACGGTCGGTTTAGTTAATGCGGGATTTATGACACTTAGACAGGCTATTGGTGTCATTATGGGAGCAAACGTCGGTACAACGGTGACTGCATTTATTATCGGGATTGATCTGGGGGAATACGCCTTACCCATCATAGCTGTCGGTTGTTTAATGTTATTTTTCTTTAAAAATCAAACAATAAATAATATTGGACAGGCTATCTTCGGTTTTGGTGCGTTATTTTTTGGTTTGGAATTGATGAGCAGCGGTATGTCACCACTGCGTGAAGTCCAGGCATTTCAGGATTTAACCCTGAATATGAGTGAACACTCCATTTTAGGGGTTGTCATCGGAACATTGTTTACGTTTATTGTACAAAGTTCAAGTGCGACGATCGGTATCCTGCAGGGGCTATTTTCTGAAGGCGCAATTGAACTGAAAGCTTCAATGCCTGTTCTTTTTGGTGATAATATTGGAACAACCATTACAGCAGTACTTGCATCCATTGGCGCAACGGTAGCTGCAAAACGTGCCGCCTATATTCACGTTATTTTTAACCTTGCAGGTGCCACTATCGGGCTTCTGCTTCTTGGATTCTTTACACAATATGTCACATATTTGCAATCCGTATTGGGACTTAACCCCGAAATGACAATTGCCTTTGCTCATGGAAGCTTTAACCTTGCCAACCTGATCATTCAATTTCCATTTATCGGGACTCTTGCATGGGTGGTTACAAAAATCATCCCCGGTGATGATACGGTTATTGAGTATAAACCAAAACATTTGGATCCAATTTTTATCCAGCAATCATCTACATTAGCACTGGATCAGGCAAAGACCGAAATCATTCGCATGGGTGAATATGCCTCTAAGGGACTTGAAGAAACAAATTTATATTTAACCACACAAAGTCAAAAGCACTCGGAAATGGCTATGCAAGTTGAAGGTGCCCTAAATAATCTGGATCGTAAAATCACTGATTATTTAGTTGAGCTTTCCGGTGGATCAATGACTGAGATGGAAGGCGCCAAACATACGGTGTTAATGGATTCTGTCCGTGATGTTGAACGTATAGGTGACCATTTTGAAAATATTATTGAACTGATTGATTATAAAATTTCAAATAAAGTTAATATGACCGAACAAGCCCAGGAAGATTTGAATAATATGTTTGATCTGACGATTTTGACTGTAAGACAGGCGGTTCAAGCACTTGATAACATGGATCGTGAAGAGGCACTTGCTGTGGTGCAAAAAGAGGACCAAATTGATAGGCTTGAGCGCAATTACCGAAAAAAGCACATTATTCGTATGAACGAAGGTCTTTGCTCCGGATCAGCAGGCATTGTTTTTGTAGATATTATCAGTAATCTTGAGCGTATAGGTGACCACGCGTCTAATATTGCTGAAGCTGTGCTAGGTGAATAATCGCTAAAGAGGTGCAAAAGCACCTCTTTTTAACGTTAGAAAATTTAAATTATGGATGACCGAAGCGCGAATATCGAGTTTTTCTAATTGCTGCAAGCTTTCAGCGGCTCTTTGGGGATTGAACGACATAATTACAATATATACGATTTATATTGAAAACAATATCGGAACATGCTATAGTATTTAGTGTTGTTATATATTGCTTAGCGATATGTCTCTTACATAATTTCATTCATACAGGATATTGACAGATTCTGTCGGACGTGGTAAATTATATTTCGTTACTGATTACTGAACAACGAAATGCAGTTCGGTAAGAAGTACAGCTACTTTGAGAAGATACAACACAACAGTTAAAAATTATTTAGAAATAATATTGTGAATCTCTCTTATTATTCCACAGTAGCTCAGTGGTAGAGCTATCGGCTGTTAACCGATCGGTCGCAGGTTCGAATCCTGCCTGTGGAGCCTTATGGCGGCGTAGCTCAGCTGGCGAGAGCGTACGGTTCATACCCGTGAGGTCGTGGGTTCGATCCCCTCCGCCGCTACTATCATTTATAATTCAACGGCGGCCGTGGCGAAGCGGTTAACGCACCGGATTGTGGCTCCGGCATTCGTGGGTTCGATCCCCACCGGTCGCCCCATAATCTGATCGTAAATAACACTATACGGACCCTTAGCTCAGCTGGTCAGAGCTATCGGCTCATAACCGATCGGTCGCAGGTTCGAATCCTGCAGGGTCCACCACTCATATTTGGAGGTATACCCAAGTCTGGTTGAAGGGATCGGTCTTGAAAACCGACAGGCGGGTCAAACCGCGCGGGGGTTCGAATCCCTCTACCTCCTTCATACATAATCATTAAAACGGTATTGGACGGTTGAAACGTAAGTAATAAACAAATACTATACGGCTCGGTAGCTCAGTCGGTAGAGCAACGGACTGAAAATCCGTGTGTCGGCGGTTCGATTCCGTCCCGAGCCACCTTTTCAACAAGCCTAGTGCTTGTTTTTTTATTGCTGAATTTATACTATGGTTAACCCCCAAAAACGGGGGAATTTCATAAATCAATAAAAAAATCATAAGCGTCTATTTTCAGAGAAAATGTTGCTTCATAACCTGAAGTTTTCTAAAAATACGCTGTTCGGCCGAAATAAGGTGACATTACGCTGCCTTTAATCCGTTTTTCCAGAACATCTTGAAGTTTAATGCCATCACTTTGGCATTAACCCAGATTTTTGAGCGCACGTGTCCTCTTACAGGTATATGGTCAATGTGAAAGACCCTGCGGAGAATCGACGGGATCCCTTCAATACCAGCTCTGTAATTGGATAGTTCCTTATGGCGCTCAGCTCCCATCTGGCTGCGGATGATATCCGTTTGAAGCTTGTTTCCGGTAAAGCGGACATTGTTGTATTTT
>NZ_BMNQ01000002.1:0-253 GCF_014646635.1 Lentibacillus kapialis | reverse complement strand
ATTAACCCAGATTTTTGAGCGCACGTGTCCCCTTACAGGTATATGGTCAATGTGAAAGACCCTGCGGAGAATCGACGGGATCCCTTCAATACCAGCTCTGTAATTGGATAGTTCCTTATGGCGCTCAGTTCCCATCTGGCTGCGGATGATATCCGTTTGAAGCTTGTTTCCGGTAAAGCGGACATTGTTGTATTTCTTTTGTTCCTGAATCGGACATTGCGCCTGTAGCGGGCAATTATGACAATGTTCCTTA
>NZ_BMNQ01000001.1:184112-221111 GCF_014646635.1 Lentibacillus kapialis | reverse complement strand
CCTCCTATTTCAAAGTGGCTTTATTTGTAATACGAAAAATTACAAGTAATGTTTCATTTCATACCACTTTTATACAACAATCTGGCCCGATTCATTAAGAAGAGCGCATTCTTGTTGCACAAACGCACCCGTTTGTAGTATAGTCTTCATTCACCTTCTGTTCCCTTAGATAATGCCTTTATCTTTTAATAATTGTGATTCGTCACCTGTTATCCATCCAAAGATAATAGGCTTGTCATCCCTGAATTGGATAAGATAATTGTTGTTAAATGGAATGGATACCTCTTCTTCCGCTTTTAGATATACTGAATTCCATTTAGTATGGGCAACAGCATGTTTGTCATCAAGTGAAGTGATCTGCACTTCCTTACATTCCATTTTTTTAGTTCCTATCGAACGGTAGTATTCATATCCCTTACCCATAGCCTCTTTAAGTTCGTTATTGTTTTCTCCAGCTTTTACACCATGTAGATTGCTGCAATAAATTCTTCAGAGTAGAATCCTGCAATTATTTCTAAATCAGGTTTACCTTCTAAAGCATTATTAAATTGATTTTCATATGTCTTGAAAAACGCTTCAATCTTTTCCTTCATTGCTGATTCATTCATGCAATCACATCCTTTAAAAATATTTGCTATGATTCAATTTTAACACAACTTTATGCCATTAAATGGCCCTGCTGTGGTAAGTTCGACGCAGCACTTTATTCCGTAAGTGCACCCGTTTGTGGTATAGTCAGTTCAAGGCTTTTAAGCCAATCATATCCGTTTACTGAACAGTGATTTTTATAGTCTTTGCTGTTAAATTAATGGAGAAACCAAAAAGTTTTTCAATATGTCTAAAATTATTCTCAAGGGTATTTGAGGTTAAATGCTCGCAAAAAACGACGGGTTGCTAATTTATTCTAATTCAATTAGAATTCTGTATCTTGAATTAACATATTTACAATTTTATTATTATCATCCAAATTGGCTTGCCCTTTAACAGTGTTCTCATTCCATTGGTCACTTGCTTCTTTTTTATATTGTAATTTAAAAGTGAAGTCATAAATGCTGTCGTTTGATTCAGTTTTTTCATATTCAACATTTTTAACGTTCATCTCATAGTTATTGCTATATGCTATATCCAAGAATGTTGTTCCATAAGTTGCTATAAATTCTTCATAATATTCATCTGTAAAGTATGGTTTAAAAGCATCTTCCAGATATTGACTGAAAGACGTAAGAAATTCTTCATCCTCCGACCTTGACGCCTTATCTTTGCGAAGTTTCATTACATCCTGGAAATCTTTATCAGGACCGCTGAACGTATTTTCTAGTACATTTTCAATCGTTGCTATATTTTCATCTTTTTCATCCTGATTATTCTGATTATCATTTTCCACACTTGGAGTACAACCAATTATTATCAACAACATAAAGACAGAAAATGTTGTAATTGATAATTTAAAAGTTTTTTTGTACACATATTTCACTCCTTTTTAGCAAAGCGTTACTCAACAATAGGGCCCGTTTGCGGAATACGCTTTATCATAACTACACCCTTTGGACATATCATATCCAAAGGGCGCAAAACGGTGCAACTGTTTTTCAAAGCCACATTTCGAATTGGTTTGAATGTTTATTATTACCGTATCATTAGGTTCTGCAGCGAAGCTTAAACTAATTCTAACTAAACATTGTACTGAATCATCTCAAGTGTTAAGCGTTTAAGCCGTGTTCCGACCATATATAACCTGCCTCCTGCAATCTACATATTTCGTCTGTACTGTCCGCCGACTTCATAGAGTGCATTTGTGATCTGTCCAAGGCTGGCCGATTTCACGGTCTCCATTAATTCGGCAAAAATATTGCCACCGGATGCCGCTGTTTTCTTCAGCTGTTCCAGTGCCGCTTCCGTCTTGTCTTTACGGACGTCCTGAAATTTGTGCAGTTCATCGATTTGATGCTCTTTTTCCTCTTGAGAGGCACGGGCAAGTTCCATTGAATTAATGTCATCAGCTGTCGTTGGATTCGGGCTGACATACGTGTTTACACCGATAATCGGAAGCTCTCCCGAATGCTTTTTGCCTTCATAGTACAAGGATTCTCCCTGGATTTTCCCGCGCTGGTATTGCCGTTCCATCGCCCCCAGCACACCGCCGCGGTCATTCATATTTTCAAATTCCTGGAGGACAGCTTCCTCAACAAGATCGGTCAGCTCCTCGACAATAAATGACCCCTGCAGCGAGTTTTCGTTTTTGGTCAAGCCGAACTCTTTATTAATGATCATTTGAATGGCCATCGCACGCCGGACAGATTCCTCTGTCGGTGTTGTGATTGCTTCATCATAGGCGTTCGTATGCAGAGAGTTCGTATTGTCCTGAATGGCCAGCAATGCCTGCAGTGTCGTGCGAATATCGTTAAAATCAATTTCCTGAGCGTGCAGGGAGCGTCCGGACGTCTGAATATGATATTTCAATTTCTGACTCCGCTCATCAGCTCCGTATTTATCGCGCATCGTAATCGCCCATATACGGCGGGCTACACGACCGATCACTGTATATTCCGGATCAAGCCCATTGGAGAAAAAGAACGATAGGTTCTGGGCAAATTTATTTACGTCCATACCACGGCTTAAATAATACTCCACATACGTAAATCCGTTTGCCAGCGTAAAGGCCAACTGTGTAATTGGGTTTGCACCGGCTTCAGCAATATGATAACCGGAAATAGAGACTGAATAGTAATTTCGCACATTTTTATCGATAAAATATTGCTGAATATCTCCCATCATTCTCAGAGCAAATTCCGTTGAGAATATGCAGGTATTCTGTCCCTGATCCTCTTTCAGAATATCAGCCTGAACCGTTCCGCGCACGACCGATATCGTGTCGTCCCTTAAGCTTTCGTATTCGCTGCGACTTGGCTCCCGGCCATTTTCTTCCTTAAAACTGGCCAGTTGCTGATCAATCGCTGTATTGAAAAACATAGCCAGAATAATCGGCGCCGGTCCGTTAATGGTCATTGAAACTGACGTTTTCGGATCGGTCAAGTCAAACCCACTATACAATTTTTTCATATCGTCCAATGTACATATATTGACGCCACTTTCACCGACCTTCCCGTAAATATCCGGGCGCGGTGCCGGATCTTCCCCGTACAGGGTTACCGAGTCAAACGCTGTTGACAGACGTTTCGCTTCACTGTCTTTGGATAAATAATGGAAACGGCGATTGGTTCGTTCCGGGGTTCCTTCACCGGCAAACTGGCGCGTCGGGTCCTCTCCTTTGCGTTTGAATGGAAAGACACCTGCTGTGAACGGAAACGAACCGGGGACATTTTCTGTCATCAACCATTTGAGCCTATCACCCCAGTCCACATATTTCGGCAGCATGACTTTTGGGATTTTCAGCCCTGAAATGGATTCCGTATGTAAGTCCATTTCAATCTCCTTATTGCGGATCTTAAATGTCATGGTATCCTGACTGTATTGTTCTTTCGTTTCTACCCAGTGGTCAAGCTGCTTTTTTGCTTCGGGGGTCAGTTTTTCGTCATACGTCTGTATAGCTTTGTCGATCGCTTCAACGCTTTCGTCATCATCCAGCGCTTCTTTAGCGCCTTCAAGCTGATAAAGTTTTCGGGCGATATCGCTCTGCTTCCTGGCATTTTCATGATAATTGCGCACATGCCTGGAAATTTCCTGCAAATAATGACGCCGTTCATTCGTTATGATCATGTTTTGCTTCTTGGCAATTGTATGCCGCTCGAAATCGACCGTATTTTCCCAGCCGAACGTTTCATTCAGTCTGTCAATCATAGACGCGAATAATGCATTTGTCCCCGCATCATTAAACTGGCTTGCAATCGTGCCGAATACAGGGAACTTTTTCATGTCTTCACCGAACAGCAGATGGCTGCGCTGATACTGCTTCCGGACCTGGTTTAGTGCATCCTCAGAACCTTTTTGCTCAAATTTGTTTATGACAACAAAATCGGCGAAATCGATCATGTCGATTTTTTCTAACTGTGACGGTGCCCCGAACTCAGCTGTCATAACATACATGGACAAATCGGTAATATCCGTGATGGCCGCATCCCCCTGGCCGATACCGCTTGTTTCGACGATGATGAAATCGTAATTGGAGGCACGCAGAACATCCAGCACTTCCTGTAACGACTGGGACAGCTCGGTCCTTGACCCGCGTGTAGCCAGTGAACGCATATAGACGCGGTCAGTAAATATCGCATTCATCCGGATCCGATCTCCCAATAGTGCGCCGCCGGTCTTCTTTTTAGTCGGGTCAATCGAGATAATGGCAATTTTCTTATCCGGTATTTCATTGACGAAGCGCCGGATTAGCTCATCGGTTAGAGAGCTCTTACCGGCACCACCCGTACCGGTAATGCCAAGAACCGGTGCATTGTTCGACTGTGACCGCAATTTACCCAGGACGGCTTGCTTTTCGTCATTCTCATCATCATGATTTTCAATATAGGTAATCAAGCGGGCGATTGCCTGCCGTTCACCTGAAGCCAGCTTTTGCTGTGCTTCATTCAATTCAAAAGGCGGCAGGAAGTCACACTCCTCAAGCATGTTGTTAATCATGCCCTGAAGTCCCATTTCACGTCCATTGTCCGGTGAAAAAATACTCGACACACCATATTCCTCTAGTTCCTCAATTTCACGCGGAATGATTGTACCGCCGCCACCGCCATAAACTTTAATATGACTTGCACCCAATTCATTGAGCAGATCAACCATATATTTGAAATACTCTACGTGGCCCCCTTGATAAGAGGATATAGCAATTCCTTGAGCATCTTCCTGAACAGCGGCATAAACAACCTCCTCCACTGAACGGTTATGGCCAAGATGAACAACCTCTGCCCCGCTCGCTTGAAGAATCCGGCGCATGATATTGATAGATGCATCGTGACCATCATACAAACTTGAAGCCGTTACAAACCGGACGGGGTTGACCGGTTTGTAAATCTGAACTTGTTCCATGATACCCCTCCTGTTTAAACTCAAGCTTAACGCATCTCTTTTGTCTGCATTCCACCAATTGACAGTGATTGCATCATAAAATGAATCTGGCGTTCAACATACTCTTTCAGTGTGAATTGTTTTTGCAGCATCCATCTTCTGAATGCCCACATTTCGCCTTGGACAAAAATATTGTTAGCGATTAAAACTGCATCTTGTGTATCCATTGATTCCGGCAGACATGTGACCATCATCTTTTCTAGCATGGCAACCATATCCCGTTCCTTCTGCAAAACATATTCGATTGACTCTTTCTTAAGTGATTTGACTTCCTGATACATGATAATGATCTCTTCCTGCATATCGTCCATCAGGTAAAAATACGATTCAATGACTTTTTCCAGATTGGCAAAGGAAGGATTCTGCCAGTCAGTCACTGCCTCTAGGCGCTCCCTGACCTGATCATAAATCGCATCACATACCAGAAAAAGCACATCTTCCTTCGTCCGGATATATTCATATAACGTTCCGATGCTAAAACCCGATTCCTTGGCGATTTCTCTGGTTGTTGTGCGGTGGAACCCTTTTTCTTTAAACAAAGCAATCGCACCTTTGATCATCTGATTCCGTCGCTTTTCGACCAGGTCACTGTCTTTAACGGAAGAAATGATTTGACTTTTTGTCATTCACCCGCCTCCCTTCCTTTTCTCGTCATCTGCGTGAATAGTCATGACTGTATATACTTTCATATAACGCGATCAGCTCAGAAACTATGAGCTCCTACTATTCCTATTTTTACCGCTGCAATTTGTGAACTTGAGCCGTTTTTGTGACAACTTGAGCCAAACGAGCGCATTGAGCTATTTGGTCAGCATCCGTCCAATAACCAGTCGCTGGATTTCGTTCGTTCCTTCATAGATTTGTGTAATCTTGGCATCGCGCATGTAACGCTCGACCGGATAGTCTTTCGTATAACCATACCCGCCGAAAACCTGCACAGCCTCAGTCGTTACATGCATTGCTGTGTCCCCGGCATACAGTTTGGACATAGCTGAAGCCTTTCCATAAGCTTTCCCTTCTGACTCTAGCCATGCTGCCTGATAGGTTAATAGACGGGATGCCTCTATTTCGGTGGCCATATCTGCTAATTTGAAGGAGATGCCCTGGTTTGATGCAATCGGTTTGCCGAACTGTTCACGTTCTTTTGCGTAATCGACAGCTGCATCCAGTGCACCTTGAGCTATTCCGAGTGCTTGCGCTGCAATCCCGTTGCGCCCGCCATCAAGTGTTGTCATGGCAATTTTAAAACCTTCACCTTCCGCCCCAAGCAGGTTTTCCTTTGGCACACGGCAGTTTTCAAAAATGAGCTCAGTTGTAGGTGAAGAACGGATACCAAGTTTCTTCTCTTTTTTCCCAGTTGTGAAACCATCTGTATCTTTTTCTACAATGAATGCACTGATTCCCTTATGGCGCGCATCTGGATCTGTCAGTGCAAAAACAATGTAAATATCAGCCACACCGCCGTTGGAGATCCAGACTTTATTACCATTCAGGATGTAATCGTCGCCATCTTTTTTAGCCACAGTCTTCATTCCGGCTGCATCACTACCTGATCCTGGCTCAGACAACGCATAAGCGCCGAGTGCCTCCCCGGTTGCCAGACGGTAAAGGAATGTTTTTTTCTGTTCTTCATTTCCATACTTATAAATAGGCCAGCTTGCGAGTGACAAGTGCGCCGAGAGGGTAACACCAGTTGAGGCACACACGCGCGACAGCTCTTCAATCGCAATAACATAACTGACATAATCAGCATTGATTCCCCCGTATTCTTCCGGCCATGGTATCCCCGTCAAACCAAGCTCAGCCATTTTATCAAAAATAGCGCGATCAAAACGTTCTTCTTCATCGCGTTCTGCTGCCGTTGGTTCCACATCTTTTTTAGCAAAATCGCGAACCATCTTGCGCAGCATTTCCTGTTCTTCTGTCAGTTGAAAATTCATTGGGTATGATCTCCCTTCAAATTGAGTGACATAAATTACTTTAAGTGCTTTTACCCGCTCCGGAAAATACATTTCGTGCACCTTAGGGCGGATCTTTACATCCTATTCCGAAAGTCAGTCGAACAGATTTTTTGCTATCACTTTATGCTGGATTTCGTTTGTCCCTTCATAAATTTCTGTTACTTTGGCATCACGGAAAAGACGTTCCACCGGATAATCCTCCGTATAGCCGTAGCCGCCATAAATCTGTACTGCCTCTATCGCCGCTTTACGTGCTGTTCTGGATGCATACATTTTGGCCATCGATGCTTCTTTGCTGGAATGAGCTCCTTTTTCAACTAAATCTGCAGCATGATAAACCAATAGTTTGGCTGCTTCGACTTCGGTCGCCATATCCGCAAGCTTAAATGCCATTCCCTGATTTTCTGCGATTGGTTTTCCGAATTGCTCACGTTCCTTAGCATAGGTCGAGGCAAGTTCAAGAGCTGCTTCGCCGATTCCGAGAGCTTGGGCGGCAATACCGATGCGCCCAACGTTTAAATTAGCCATTGCGATTTTAAACCCGTCACCTTCTTCACCAAGCAATTGCTCTTTCGGGACAATACAATGATCAAAACTCAGCGGAACGGTACTCGAACCATGCAACCCCATTTTTTTCTCGGCCTTCCCAATTTCCAGACCCGGCGTATCTTTCTCAACGATAAAAGCACTGAAGCTTTTCGAGCCGGACTCCTCACTTGTCCGCGCAAATGTGACGTATGTATCAGCCTGCCCGCCATTGGTAATGAACATTTTCGATCCCTTGAGAATATAGTTATCCCCGTCTTTCACGGCTTTCGTCTTCATGCTGGCAGCATCCGATCCTGCACCGGGCTCCGTTAAAGCAAATGCCCCAATATATTCGCCCGAGGCCAGCTTGGGAAGGTATTTGTTTTTCTGCTCTTCATTGCCGAAATTCAAAATCGGATTGGAGCCGACTGATGTATGAACCGACAGGATAACGCCAAGGGTCGCACTGACTTTGGACAGTTCATTGATGGCAATGATATAGGAAGTATAATCCATATCACTTCCGCCATATTTTTCTGGAATCGGAATCCCCATAAGCCCGAGTTCACCCATTTTATGGATGAGTTCTGCAGGGAAGCGGTCTTCCTGTTCCATACGCTCCACTTCCGGCTGTACCTCGCTTATCGCAAAATCCCGGACCATCTTCCGCATCATTTCCTGTTCCTCAGTTAATTTAAGGTCCATATGAAGTCTCCCCCTTTCGGTAAATCGTGGTTGTTAGAATCATCGTGCTAAGGTTGGCTTTGTTACACTTCTATAGTGATTGAGATGACTGTCTTGCTGCCGTTCACAGCCGGGATAAACAAAGAGTTCGATCAGTTGTACTGATAAAAGCCTCTGCCTGACTTTTTGCCGTACCAGCCTGCGTTGACATATTTCCGCAGAAGCGGACATGGACGGTATTTGCTGTCCCCGAAGCCGTCATGCAGCACTTCCATAATATAAAGGCATGTATCCAACCCGATAAAATCAGCCAGCGTCAGCGGCCCCATCGGGTGATTCATCCCCAGTTTCATGACCGTGTCGATATCCTCGACCGATGCCACACCTTCATGAAGAGCGAAAATCGCTTCGTTTATCATCGGCATTAAAATCCGGTTGGCCGCAAATCCCGGATAGTCGTTCACTTCAACGGCTGTTTTGGAAAGGTTTTTTGCCATATCGGCCACAGCTTCGTGTGTTGCATCACTTGTCTGCAGTCCGCGGATGACTTCCACAAGTTTCATTACCGGAACCGGATTCATGAAATGCATACCGATAACCTGCTCCGCTCGATTGGTCATTGCAGCGATTTCCGTAATCGGAAGGGATGATGTGTTGGTTGCGAGAATCGCATGCTCCGGTGCGTATTTATCCAGTTGACGGAACACGTTTGCTTTCACATCCATATTTTCAACTATCGCTTCAATCGTCATATCACAACCTTTGACATTCTGCATATCTGTCGTCGATTTGAGTCTTGCGAGGGCGCCGTTTTTTTCCTGTTCGCGGATACGCTCTTTATCAACTGATCTTGTCAAACGGTTTTCGATGTGTTGCATACCTTTTTTTAGCGCGTCTTCATTAACGTCGTTTAATAGTACCTCATAACCGGATTGGGCACAGACCTGGGCAATACCTGATCCCATCTGGCCTGCACCGATCACCATAACTTTTTTAATTGGCATTGCATCACTGCCTCCCTTGGATTAAAATAAGAACCTTAGGAGCCTTGGACAAAAGTAGTTTTGATAAGGAAAAATCCGAACTAGTTAGAGTATATAACCCGCTACGGAAATATACTTCGCGCACCTTAGGGCGAACGGTGAGCCTTCTCGTGCTGACGCACTGCGGGGTCTCACCGAGGCCTTTCCTCCCGCAGAAGTCTACGTATATTTCCTTCGCTAAAACGGAGTACCGTTCGTCTTTAATATAGAATATCTTAATTATGTCCAAGACTCCTTAGCGTTTTTCCCTAAACTTTTGCCATATCACCTAACACGCTTGGATTGAGACATCTAAACCCCTTTATTGCGTTGGTACTTCCACCAATATGGCGTCGCCTTGGCCACCGCCGCTGCAGATGGCTGCAATGCCGCGTCCACCGCCGCGCCGTTTCAATTCATGGACCAATGTTAAAATGATACGCGCACCGCTTGCGCCGATTGGATGACCCAACGCAACCGCACCGCCGTTTACGTTAATTTTTTCCGGATCAATATCCGCAATTTTTCCGCTGGCCAGAGAAACAGCCGCAAACGCTTCGTTTATTTCGTACAGATCAATATCCTCTTTAGTGTAACCGGTCTTTTCAAACAGCTTATTGATGACGAGACCCGGTGTTTTTGGAAAGTCCTTGGATTCCACGGCCACTTCCGCATGACCATGAATAATGGCCATTGGTGCTTTACCAAGCTTTTCTGCCGTTTCATCGGACATGACAACAAACGCACCGGCACCGTCGTTTACGCCCGGGGCATTCCCGGCTGTGATTGTACCATCTTTATCAAACGCCGGGCGCAATTTCGAAAGAACATCAACACGCGTATCCTTACGCGGCGCCTCATCAGTATCGACAACGATCGAATCGCCTTTACGCCGGGGAACTTCCAGCGAAACAATTTCTTCAGTAAATTTGCCATCTTCTATCGCTTTGACTGCCCGCTGATGACTGCGGTATGACCACTCATCCTGCGCTTCTCTTGATAACCCGTATTCCTCGGCAGTGCTGTTGCCATAAGTGCCCATATGAACTCCCGCAAATGAACAGGTCAGTCCGTCATGCACCATCATGTCAACGACTTTTTTATCGCCCATACGATTTCCCCAGCGTGCATCAGGCAAAATATACGGGGCATTGCTCATGCTTTCCATACCCCCGGCGACAATGATATCTTCATCGCCAAGACGAATCAGCTGATCGGCAAGTGTTACACTGCGAAGCCCTGATGCACATACCTTGTTAATTGTTTCGGTTTTGATGTCCCATGGGATCCCGGCCTCACGCGCTGCCTGTCGGGAGGGGATCTGCCCCTGTCCCCCCTGAAGTACATTTCCGATAATGACCTCGTCAACTTTTTCGCCGGCAAGGCCTGCACGCTTCAGTGCCTCACGTATAGCCGCGCCTCCCAGTTGTGACGCTGTGAACGGTTTCAATGCGCCCCCGAATTTACCAAATGGCGTCCGTGCACCGGATACAATAACAGTCTTTCGCATACATCAACATCCTCTCATTAACTAGATTGATAATTTTATATAATAACGCTTACCCGCAAAGATTAATCCCCGGACCGACCGAACGCTCGCTCAGTTCGGTTCCAAAATAGAGAGGGGCATTATAAACAACCCCTCTTAATTATGCTGGCTTTCATCGTGGTCAGGTTGTGATGTTCCGCGTGAAATTGTAGCGGAGTCGCGTCGCAATTCCGAGAGTACTGCGCGAAATCAGATGCAGATCGCGCTATTCTGACCCTTTGTCGTTCGGATTTCCTAAAACCTTTATTTTTATGCTGTCTTCTGATCATCTTCTGTCAATACTGATAATGCGAGAATTTCAGCAACGTCCATGGTGCTGATGTCTTCCTCAACCTCTTTCGCTTTCGTACCATCACTCAGCATCGTCAGGCAGAATGGACATGCACTGGAAATCATCGTCGACTCAGTTTCCATTGCCTGTTCCGTGCGGGCTACGTTAATACGGTTCCCTGTTGTGTCCTCAGTCCACATCAATCCGCCGCCCGCACCACAGCACATACCATTTTCACGACTGCGGTCCATCTCGACCAAATCAAGTCCCGGAATGGATTTCAAGATTTCCCGCGGCGGATCGTAAACCCCATTATATCTTCCCAGATAACAGGAATCATGATATGTGAGTTTTTGATTGATTTCACGCTGCGGTTGCAATTTTCCGTTCATGACAAGGTCATACAGTATTTGTGTATGGTGATAAATCTCTGCTTCAAATCCGAAATCAGGATATTCATTTTTGAAAATATTATAGGCGTGCGGGTCAATGGTCACGATCTTTTTCACATCATTCTTTTCAAATTCTTTAATATTTTTCTCAGCAATTTCCTGGAACAAAAATTCATTCCCGATACGGCGTGCCGTATCACCGGAGTTTTGCTCCTTATTTCCAAGGATAGCAAAACGAATGCCTGCTTGGTTCATCAATTTCGCAAACGCAAGCGCGATTTTTTGGCTGCGATTGTCAAACGAACCCATGGAGCTGACCCAGAAAAGATAGTCAAAATCTTCATCTTCTTTTTTCAATTCCTTAACAGTCGGGATATAGGCATTCTCATCCTGCTCACGCCATTTGATGCGATCCTTCTTGGAAAGTCCCCAAGGGTTGCCCTGGCGTTCGATGTTCATAACTGCGCGCTGGGCATCCTGATCCATCTTCCCTTCCGTCATAACCAGATAACGGCGCATATCAATAATCGTTCCGACATGCTCGTTCATAACCGGACATGCATCTTCACAGGCACGGCATGTTGTACAGCCTTCAAGCTCTTCCTGTGTGATAACATCGCCAATCAAACTGACACTTTCCATGCCTGCAGCAGCTTCATTTGCGCCTGCATTAGCCAATGTATTCCCCTTTGTATTGGAAAAGGCATACTCCGGCACCCAGGCTGACTTCCCTGTAACAGCTGCCCCTTTCTCGGTTAAATGGTCACGCACTTTGACCATGATATCCATCGGTGAAAGCATTTTGCCGGTGCCTGAAGCCGGACAGACATCTGTACAGCGCCCGCACTCGACACAAGCGTAAAAGTCAATCATCTGATGCTGTTCAAAGTCTTCCACTTTCCCGACACCGAACGAAATGTCATCTTCATCCTGCTCTTCATCAATATCAAAGTCTATTTTTTTCAATTTTCCCGGTACGCGTTTACTCAAAAACACATTAATGGGTGCGGCAATCAAGTGTGCGTGCTTAGATTGCGGCACGTAAACAAGGAATGCCAGAATCGTTACGGTATGAAGCCACCAGAAACCATAGAACAGAACCGCAGCAGCCGTTTGCGGCAGCCAACTGAATGCACCGCCTATTAAACTGGCGACAGGTTCCGTCCAGCTTAAACTCTCACCATGCCAGACAATCGCCATGCCATTCCCAAGCAGAACAGACAGCATCAAAGTCCCGATAAACAGCAGAACCAAACCTGCTTTAAAGCCGCGCTTCAGACGGACAATTTTTTCGATATAACGGCGATAAAATGCCCATACAACCGCAACCAGAATCATGAGCGTCACAAGTTCCTGAAAAAACGTAAAACCTGGATAAAAAATTCCGAACGGCAGATGATTGCCGGGTGCCAGCCCTTTGACGAACATGTCAATTGCCCCGAATTGTACGAGTAAAAAGCCGTAGAACATCATGACATGAATCGTACCTGACTTTTTATCCTTCAACAGCTTGGACTGTCCAAAAACAATTTTCCCTATGCGCCGGAACCGCTCTTTAAAATCCCGGTCAAACTCGGATTTTTTCCCCATTTTTATATAGGCGACCCGAGTGGCAACAACTTTAGCGAATAAGAATATGCCATAGGCAACAATTGCAATGAACGCCAGCCAGTTGATAAGCAATAATGTATCCATCATTCGCTCCCCCTTTTAGATAGTATAACGGAAAATGTTAGCGATTGCATTATTTTGAAAATATAAACGCAGCGCAATTTTATGTTATGCCTATTACTTTATATTATGAATGATCATTCAGTCAACAGATTTATAGAAATTAAGAAATTGGTATCACGTATACAATCGGAAAATAATCAAGTATTGGAAAAACTCGGCATTCGCCTCGTCTTATAGCGAATGCCGAAGCTTTTCTTAAAAGGTCATCCATCATTTATACTTTCTGACGTTAAAAAAAATTTGCAGAAGCATACCGCCTCTGCAAATTTAGACATTACATTTTTACCGGCGCACTGATGCCAATCAGCCTGAGGCCATTTGCCAAGGTGACCTTTACTGCTTTCATTAGGGCGATCCGCGCTTTGGTTAATTCGGGATTGTCCGGGTCGAGCACTTTTTCCGAATTGTAGAAGCTATGCAGCACAGAGGCCAGTTCAAATACGTATTGTGTAACCTTATGCGGTGCATATTTTTCGGCTGCATCTACTACCGTCTGCGGGAATTCGCCCAGTTTTTTCAAGAGGTCTGTTTCCTTTTCAGCTGTTAGCAGATCAGCGTTAAATTCTCTGTTCATAGTCAAGCCTTTTGATTCGGCTTGTCCAAGCATCGTACAAATCCGGGCATGGGCGTACTGAACATAATAAATCGGGTTATCGTTTGACTGGGAACGCGCTAAATCCAAATTAAAGTCAAACTGTGTATCATTTGAACGCATGACAAAGAAATAACGTGTGGCGTCAACTCCGACTTCCTCCATCAAATCTCTTAAAGCGACTGCATTACCGGTGCGCTTGCTCATACGGACCTTTTCACCGTTCTCAAACAAATTTACAGTCTGAATGATCCTAACAGCAAATTTGTCAGCCGCGTAACCAAGTGCCTGAATGGCAGCACGCATTCGTGAAATATAGCCATGGTGATCGGAGCCCCATACATTAATGACTTTGTCGAATCCGCGTTCAAGCTTATCCTTATGGTATGCGATATCCGGTGTTAGATAGGTGTAGTTCCCGTCCTGCTTAATCAGCACGCGGTCTTTGTCATCACCGAAATCGGTTGAACGGAACCATGTCGCACCATCCCGCTCATAAACATAGCCGCTCTCGCGCAATGTTTGGACGGCTTCTTCCACTTTATGTTGATCATACAGGGACTGTTCAGAAAACCAATTGTCAAAGTTAACACGAAAATCGGCCAAATCTTTCTTAAGATTATCCAGTTCAATATTCAGGCCATAATCTTTGAAAAATGCCAAGCGCTCCTGTCTGTCAGCATTCACCCATTTATCACCGTACTCACTTGCAAGATCTTGGCCAATGCTGACAATGTCGGCACCGCGATAGCCGTCCTCGGGCATCATGGCGTCATGGCCAAGTGCCTCCAGGTAACGTGTTTCGACCGATAAAGCCAGATTATCAATCTGATTGCCAGCATCGTTAATGTAATATTCACGCTCGACATGATACCCCGCTGCATCCAGGACGTTACAAAAAACATCGCCATAAGCGGCTCCCCGTGCATGACCAAGATGTAAATCACCGGTCGGATTCACAGAGACAAACTCAACCTGAACCTTTTTGCCCTTTCCGGAATCGGTCCGGCCGTACGTCTCTCCAGCATCCAGAATTGACGGAATCAATTCGCCGAGGAAGTCATTTTTCATGAAAAAATTAATGAAACCCGGCCCGGCGATTTCCAGTTTCTCAATGGACGCTTTCGATTCATCAATATGAGCAGTAATATCGCCGGCTATCTGGCGCGGGGCCTTCTTAGCGACTCTCGCCAGCTTCATGGCAATATTCGATGCAAAATCACCATGCGCCTTTTCCTTTGGCTTCTCCAGAATGACTTCCGGCAGCTCATCCTCCCCGGCAAGTCCCGCTTTCAGGACAGCTTCTGTAATTTCTTGTTTGAGCGTTTCTTCAGTTTGTGACAGTACATTGCTCATTGGGAACCCTCCTTAGGTCGAATGGTTAATGTCAGCTCATGCTCGCGTTCTTCCTGCCCGTTTAGCCTGACGGTATAATCAATGGCGAGCACACCGTTTTGCCGTGCAGTCAACGGTCGATAGTCAATCGAATCGGTAAATGTTTCCATATGTATATTCCCGTGCGGATGCTGAAAAACATTTTCCGACAGTTTTTGCTCGTGAAATGTTTGATGCATCTGTACCGGCCCAGTACGTTTTACACTAGCTTTATTGGCATGTATCGTAATCATATTGCTGATCTGTGATCCATCCCCGGCCGTCTCAGTGTATGTCAGCACATCCATGTTTGTCTGTTGGTAAAGCTGTCCGCTTTCCCTGACTGTATTGTATTCCTTCTGTCCATTATCTTCAATGGCTGTCTTAAGCTCAACAGCAACCTGTTTCGGACGCTTTTCCATCTCAATCGCTCCTGCTTCATATAATAACCTATTATAGCGATAAATCTGTCCTGATTTCAATCTCAAGACTGGAAAAGGCTGACGGCTTTTTTCAAAAATGTATGCCAGCCGCTAAACTTGCGATGCAATTACTGATATAATGAGGATAATTGAACTATGGAGGTATGCTTATGCACTCCGAAAAAATCAAAAAGGTTAAAGACGTTCTCATTCCAAAACTTGATCCGGTCTTTCTTATCCTTTTTGGCTCACAGGCTAAGGGAACACAGAATGACGAAAGTGATATCGATGTTGCTTTCTATTGCAGAGAAAAAAACCTTTCATCGTACGAGACGTTCATGCTGGCACAGGAGCTTGCAGCAGAACTGGATATGGACGTTGATCTGGTCAATATAAGGGAAGCGAGCACCGTTTTTCAGGCACAGGTTTTTTCCAGCGGGCGTGTCCTTTACTCACAAGATGAAGCCCTCAGAGCGAATGTTCAAATGACGGTCATGAGTATGTACAGCAGATTGAATGAAGAACGAAAGATAATCCTTGATACAATCCGCGAAAGAGGGTCGGTTTATGGTAAATGACGTGGTATTAAGTAAAATAAGTATTATCGAACGATGTACCAGCAGAATCGAGGAAGTTTATAATAACGACCCGGAAAATCTCAATGACTTCACAAAACAAGACAGTATCATATTGAATATCCAGCGGGCATGTGAAGCTGCAATCGATTTATCGATGCATATCATTGCCCTGCAACAGCTTGGTCTTCCGCAATCAAGCCGCGAAGCATTTGACCTGCTGCAACATGCGGGGATCACTAATCATTCAATGACAGCACGGATGAAAGCCATGGTCGGCTTCAGAAACATTGCTGTGCATAACTATCAGGATATTGACCATCAGATACTGGAAAATATTATAACCAATCATATAACTGATTTTAAATCATTCACACAACAGATACTGATCCAAATGGATGACAAGTCGTGATCAGTCACTAAGTGTCAGATTGATGAATACTGTCCCGAGCGCTTTTTATAAAAAATCAATCACTTTTTGCCGGGTTTAATTTCCGCTGTTTTTTCCCATACTAACATTAAAGATTATGTCGCAAACGAGGCTCACTATATGAAATCACTTTTGCGTTTAGATGGGAAAAAATACCGGCTGTTCTATCTCATACCACTCGGTTTATTAGCGTGCGGGTTCCTTTTCGTGGCCGGGGTTTATTTTGTCAGTTTTCTGATGGGACCACCAGAGCTGACCAATGATCAAAATACAGTCTATTACAGCATTGACGGTGAGAAGATTGGTGAAGAAAGCGGTGCGGAAAACCGGTATTGGGTTGATCTTGATGAGATGTCACCGCATTTGATCAAGGCGACTCTGGCCATTGAGGATCGGGATTTTTACAGCCATAACGGCTTTGATTTGCAGCGAATTGCCGGGGCTGCCTTATCTGATTTGAAAAGTCTTTCCCTGAAGGAAGGGGCCAGTACGCTGACTCAGCAATATGCCCGGAATTTGTTTTTATCACATGATAAAACATGGACCCGCAAGCTGAAGGAAGCGTTCTATACGGTGCGTCTGGAGATGTATTACTCAAAGGACGAGCTGCTCGAAGGCTATTTAAATACGATTTATTATGGTCATGGTGCTTATGGGGCTGAGGCGGCCAGCAGATATTTCTTTGATAAATCTGCAAGCAATCTTTCTCTGGCGGAGGCTGCAATGCTCGCTGCCACCCCGAAAGGCCCTTCATATTACTCACCGTTTAATGACCTGGAAAATGCGAAAGACCGTCAGCAGCGGGTTTTAGGAGTAATGCTCGAAAACAAGCAAATAACCGAGCAAGAGCACAGTCTGGCTACAAGAGAAAATCTGACTTTCACTGATCCGCAAGAACGCAAAAAGGTATCGATCGCACCATATTTTCAGGATTCTGCTTTACAGGAAGCAGCCAGTATCCTGGAGCTTGATACGGAAAAAGTCCGTTCAGGCGGATACACGATTCATACCACACTTGATACCTGCCTGCAAAAACAGTTGAAGACACATACCGAAAATACAATCAGATCAGGGAGCAGCATTGAAATTGGTGCCCTCGCCATGAATCCCGATAACGGGGGAGTTCGTGCGCTGATTGGTGGTAAAAATTATAGGGAAAGTCCCTTCAACCGGGCGGTGGATGCTAGACGAATGCCCGGCTCCGCCTTCAAGCCGTTTTTATACTACACAGCATTAAACAACGGCTACACGCCGGCGACTATGTTAATGAGTAAACCGACCGCATTCAAACTTGCGGATGGAAAGGTCTATCAGCCGAGCAACTACAATGGTTATTATGCGAACGAGCAAATAACGCTTGCCCAGGCGCTGGCACTGTCCGACAATGTCTATGCCGTCAAAACCAACTTATCTGTCGGACCGGAAAAACTGGTTGAAACAGCAAAAAAGTTCGGCATCACAAGTGACCTTCCAGCAGTACCTTCCCTCGCACTGGGTACTGCATCGGTAACACTGGAAAATATGGTCACCGGCTATGGAATGCTTGCCAATGGCGGCTATGCTATAGATGGTCATACAATCGAAAAAATCGTAGACAGACATGGCAATACCGTATTCGAAAGAAAGCATAAAGAGCGCGAGCCGGTGCTGGATCCGCAGACGACGTTTGTTTTAACCCAATTGATGACCGGGATGTTCGATCGGTCACTCGATGGCTATATGTCCGTAACGGGGTCAACGGTTGCTGATCAGCTTACACGGACTTATGCCGGAAAATCCGGGACAACCGAGAGCGACAGCTGGATGATCGGCTACAGCCCGTCACTTGTCACCGGCATCTGGACAGGTTATGACAATAACCAGCACATAACCAAAACGGCGGAAAAAACGTATCCTAAAAATATATGGGCATCATTCATGGAAGATGCACACGAAAATACTGACGGCCAAACATTCGATGTGCCGCCAGGGGTTGTCGGTGTGGCAATCGACCCCGAGAGCGGCAAACGCGCAACCCCTTATTGTGACACAAGCCGTGTCATGTACTTTGAGAAAGGGACAGAGCCTGATAAACACTGCATGGTTCATATGCCAGGTGACCAGGAGGAATCCGATCGAAATGAAAAACCACCGCAAGAGAAAGACCGGGGTCTTTTCGATAAATTGTTCGATTCGCTGTTTTAATCGCGGAAGTGTCTCGCTCCAGTGCCGGTTGCACCTCTATACATTAGAAAAACTCGGCATTCGCCTCGTCTTATAGCGAATGCCGAAGCTTTTCTTATAAGGTCATCCATAATTTATACTTTCTGACGTTACAAAAAAGGCCGACTTTCGTGGAAAAGTCAGCCCCTTTTGTGTCCTAGTAATACATGAGTTAGCCCATGTATACATATTTTACAAATTTATCATTTAAAGCACAAGATTTTAAATGATTGTTCATAAATAAGTCACAAAATGTTCACTTTTACGAGTGAAAAATTCAGCGGGGATACCCGCTGAACCCTTTCATTATTCCGTTGCCAATGCCGATTTTAGTTCATCTGTTGAGTTGTTCCACATATCTCCGCCTTCGAAATCAGCGAGAAAATCCCGCAGTAATTTTTTGGAATGATCGTCCATATGGTCAACGACAATCTTTCCTTTTAATGATTTCTCCATATGTGTGACATGCTCCGGCATGGACTTGTATGCCCGTTTAATCGACCGGTCAACAATGATTTCGCTGCCGCCTACTCCTGCAAAATACGGACCGTTTTCGCCTTTTTCCGTTGTGACCCAGACGATCCAATAGCGTTTCCCGTTTTTGACGACGTCCTTGTCATCCTGAAACTTCACACGACGCTCGACCTCACTGCGCGCATGCATCGCTCCCATGTCGACAAAAGCGCGATCATCATTCGGATCGATAATAACGGATGACATATTTTCAAGACTTATCGATCCAATGCCATATCCGCCATGCCCATCATTTGGATCGTCTTTTATAATCGTGAATTGATTGGTTTTCTTCTGGTTGGAAGATTGATCTGCCATTCTAAGAACCCTCCTGAATTATAACTGGTTCTCATTGTAGCATATAACGAAAGCGTTTTTCATCCGACGCTTACTGCACAGGGTTGACCGTTCTAATGAACTGAAGCGCTTCATCTATTTCCACTTCGGTATAGTTTTGCTTCGGTTTAACGGTGTGTATTTTTTTAGTCAGTTTATCTATCGTCAACCCTTCGAAGTACAGCATGGTGGAAACAAGTTCAAGAAATCGCGAGCTCTTTGCTTTCAGCATGGCGATCTGTTCTGTCATGTCCGGCATATCCAAATGAAACTGTTCCAAAAATGCCTTCCCGTCATCGGTTATCTGATAATGGTATTGAATATAATTGTGTACTGATTCTTTTTTCTCAGCAATCAAACCAAGGTTACATAGCTCTTCAACTCTTAACGAGAGCTCTTCAGAATACGGTCCGTAGAAATGAAATTGATACTTTTCTTCAAAAGGCAGGTGACACTTCTGCAGAATATAAATGATTTTTTGTAGTTTTTTACGCCCGGTAATGTCACTTGCTTCTGAAAAAAATTGCATGAGTCTGGCATGGTTAGTCAACACTTTCTTCATCTCCTTTTAGGTATTGATTAACGTCCAATAATTCCATAATCCGTTGTTTAACAGGGCTATCATCACTGAGTTCTGTCAGAGTATCAGCCGGAAAATACAGTTTATGATCGGTTCGTTTTTTCCCGGAAATCGATTCAACAATGTCCGAGTTCCGCGATAATTCCTTCAAATTCCCGTCCGGCATCAGGAGATTGATCGGCAGCCGCTCATCCTCTTCACCCGGCCGGTAAAAATCATATGGCAAGTCTGATGATGAATCAACTTCCAAATAATAGTCAGGATTAATGCCCGCTTCCTGAAACAATTTGTAAAGATCCATCCACTCATTCATCTGCAGGTTCGGGTTAAACTCAATATACTTGAACAGACGACGGTTCATAAATCGTTCGCACAGGTCCTGCAAGATAGCGTCGTCCTCTTCCTGCCACAGCTGAAAATAATAGAAAACGATTGATTCATCCAGCTTTAGATAGTCCGCAAGACCAACATCTTCGTTAAAAAACGCGACAAAATGGAACGGTTTTAATTTAAACATGTAGTTGCTTTCAAACAAGTATTTAGCGCGATGAAGAATTTTTGACAAAATTACCTCGGCACTGCGTGTAACCGGGTGGAAATAAACCTGCCAGTACATCTGATAGCGACTCATGATATAGTCTTCAACCGCGTGCATGCCGCTTGATTTAATGACAACCTGATCCTCAATCGGCCGCATGACGCGCAAAATACGCTCCATGTCAAAGTGACCATAGCTGACGCCTGTAAAATAAGCATCTCGCTGCAAATAATCCATCCGGTCGGCATCAATCTGACTGGAAATAAGGCTGACAACCAGTTTATCTTCATAGGTTTTATCAATCACATCAGCCACTTTTTGCGAAAATCCCGATTCAACCCGCTCAAGAATCGTATGTACGTGTGTATCGCCCAATATAATTTGTTGCGTAAAATGCTCATGATCTAATTTAAAAACTTTCTCAAACGAATGGGAAAACGGTCCGTGGCCCAAATCATGCAGAAGTGCTGCACATAAACAAAGCAATCGTTCGCCATCATTCCAGTCATCGCGATCTTCAAAATTGCCGATGATACGCCGGACGATTTCATAAACACCAAGCGAATGATTGAAGCGGCTATGTTCAGCACCATGAAATGTCAAATATGACGTCCCAAGCTGCTTGATCCGCCTGAGCCGCTGAAATTCGGGTGCGGCAATCAGATCCCAGATCACGCGATCCTGAACATGAACATAGCGATGTACAGGGTCTTTAAAAACTTTCTCTTC
Organism: Lentibacillus kapialis; assembly: GCF_014646635.1. Taxonomy (GTDB): domain Bacteria; phylum Bacillota; class Bacilli; order Bacillales; family Amphibacillaceae; genus Lentibacillus; species Lentibacillus kapialis. The sequence goes on along the minus strand of NZ_BMNQ01000001.1, from coordinate 199,651 downwards.
GTGTAATTGTTCATCTTTATAAAGCATGCTTTTCAACCCGTTTCTTTTCGACAATGTTATCATATATTATATAATAGTTACCCTTAGGATAAAAGATTCAATTAAAGGAGCAGCACATGAAAAATTGGAAAGATGTGGTCGCACACAGGCAATTTCGTTATCTGGATCATTCTAAAAAAAGTTTTTTTCATGGAAAACCGTATACAGCACTGACATCGTTTGCAATCGATGATGTCTTGTCGTTATTTGCCCGCAGCGGAGAAGCAGTTCCCGCAGTCAGACTGTGGGTGCATCCCGACACCGTTGTATTAGGCATTCCTGATTCACGTCTGCCCTATTTGGAAGAAGGTGTCAGACGGCTTGCTGAGCGCGGCTATTACAGCGTGGTTCGGAATTCCGGCGGGCTTGCGGTTGCGCTTGATGCCGGGGTGCTGAATATTTCTCTGGTTCTGCCTGATATGAGGAAGATTTCAATCTATGACTGCTATGAAGCGATGGTAAGCTTTATCCGTTTCATATTACGAGACTTAACAGACGAGATTGAGGCTTATGAGATTACCGGCTCATACTGTCCCGGTGATTTTGATTTGAGCATAGATGGGAAGAAATTTGCCGGTATTTCGCAGCGGCGTGTCAGAGACGGTGCCGCGATTCAGATTTATTTGGATGTGGAAGGGGAAGGACGTGAACGCGCGGAATTGCTCCGTGAGTTTTACGATGTTGCTAAAAAAGACGAGGAAACAAGATTCGATTATCCGGATATTGACCCTGCTGTGATGGCTTCGTTATCGGAACTGCTTGGTATGGCGTTAACCGTCGATGCGATGAAAGAGCGAGTTCTGCAGGGGATCAGGGAAGCGAGCGACCGAATTGTCACAGACGATTTTTCTGATAATGAGCTCGTACAATTTGAAAAGCGGTATGTGCAGATGATGAAACGAAATAAAGAGGTCGCGGACATGCAGTGAGGATGTTTTCATATCCGCTTTGACTTCGGGAACATGTTTCCGTTCTTGCGCCCATGTTTCGCCCCTCGGGAACATGTTTCCATTTTCGCGCCCATGTTTCGGCTCGCCGGGACCGTTCGAAAGGGCTGGCATCCAAAGCGTGCATCCAGTCTCAGCGCAGTACACTCCCGCCTGATATTTTCACAGACTCGCCCACAATGTTTTCCGCAACATCGGTTAATAAAAAGGCGATTGTATTGGCGACTTCCCGCGATTTGGTCATACGTCCAGATGGAATGGAGGCCTTAACCACTTCTGAAAGCGAAGAGCCTTGCCGATCCGCCTTTTTCTCTGCCGAGGCTCTTCCCATGTTCGTATCGACAAATCCGGGACTGACAGCATTCACGCGCACACCCTGTTCAATCGCTTCAAGAGCCATCGAATGCGTGAAACCGGTCATAGCGAATTTTGATCCTGCATAAGCTGTTCCACCATATGTTCCACGCAAACCGGACAATGACGTGACATTGACAATGGCTCCTTTCTGCTGCTTTTTCATGGATTCATAAACCAATTGGGTTAAAAGAACGGTTGATGTGTAATTCAGATGCATCACCCGCTCCATGTCCTCTTGTTCGAGTTGCTCAATAGGGCCGCCGCCGGAAATTCCGGCATGATTGACCAGTAACGTAATCGGTCCATACGCCTTCTCAGCGCTTTTAACAAGTTTATTACGTTCCTCTTCATTACCGAGATCCGCCGCATGCGTAAATACGTCAGCATCAGGCATTACCTCACGAATCCCTGCAGCCATCTGATTCAGTTTATCCTCGCGCCGACCCGTCACCGTAATAAGTGCACCCATTTCCGCAAGCACCTTCGCCGTTTCAGAGCCAATCCCGCCTGTTGCCCCAGTTACGAGAACGTGCTCTCCTTTCAAAGCATCAGATGCAAATATACTCAATCCACTCCACTCCTCTCCATGACAGTCTCTTCTGTTTAAAACTCAGACTGAATTGTATAATTCGATAATCGCCAACACTACAAAGATAACAATTATGGCGCTTAAAATCAGATTATTGGCCGGACCATTCCGATAATGTTTCTCCACGTTTTTTGCGTTTAATAGCAACATCAACGTAATGGCGAGAAAAGGGAGAATGGTTGCGCTGAATGCCAATCCGATTAAAACAAGCAACACTGGGTCATCTACAAACAAAAATAGCATGGATGGAAATGTTAACCAAAGCAAGTAAGCGCGATAAGCAGGGTCCTTTTCAGAAATATCCCGACTTGATTTTTTATCTTTGTTTTTTAACAGTTGAACAAAATCCGTAAAAATATATGGAAGTCCATTCCAAGCTGACAATAGTGATGTGAAAGCTGCAGCCCAGAAGCCGATCAATAGCAACCAGGTAGCGGCTGATCCAAATCTTTCACCATATATTTCAGCCATTGTGACCAGACCTTCATTCCCCGAAATCGATATACCCGCCCCATATAAAAATTGATAAGCCACAATCATAAGCGCAAAGCAAAAAATACCGGTAATGATATAAGCTACGGCGGAATCAAGGCGCATAATTGACATCCATGAACCACCTTGCCAATTTTTTTCACGTATCCAATAACAATAATAAGGAATGGAAGCAGCCCCACCGACACCACTGATCAGCCCCAGTGTCTGTAAAAATGAGCTATCCGGCATCCGAGGTACCATCCCGTTCGCGAGTTCTCCAATACTGGGCAGGACAAATAGCGCTGAGCCTACCACCGTAATAAACATCACAATAACGAAAAATTGCATAATACGCTCAAATTTTTGATAGCCTCCAAACCATCCGACAGCAAGTCCGATCAATGCATGGATCATTGCCCATCCCCAGACGGGCAGGGCCGGAAACAAAGCTGATATAAACAGGGCACATGCGGATGTCACAGCAGCGCCATAAATAAGTCCGAATAAGACAACATAGACAACATAATAGCCCGAAACCCATCTGCCGAGGGATCGCCATCCTTGTAAAATGGTTTGTCCAGTTGCCAAATACCAGCGTCCGACCCCTTCATTTAATATATATTTTATGAATGCTCCTAACACAACAGCCCAAAGCAACATTAGTCCAAAATCTGCCCCGGCAACAAGAGCTGCCACTAAATCCCCTGCACCGACACCAGCCACTGCTACAACAAGTCCAGGTCCGACATATGATATTTTCCATTTCTTTGGCTTTTTCACTTGGGTGTTAACTGATTGACTCGGCTCCATTGGTACACCTCTTTCAAGTCACGTCAAAATGTATAATGGCTTCATTTTACATGATTAACGCTACTCAAACAATTCAGAAATTGTTTTTATTAAAAAAAGCTTAAAAGAGTGTATTATATCCTGGCCTGAAGACCGTTTTGATATCACGAAAAACCAGTGCACCCCCCTCTTTTGCCATCGAAATCACCGAACCATTAAAAAGCGCACAGTCCATACTGTACGCTCTTTTCAAAATCTATTACCCCTGTGCTGCTGTGATCAATGCAAGGTTATAAACATCCTCCGCACTGCATCCGCGTGACAGGTCATTCACAGGCTTGTTCAGCCCCTGCAGAATCGGGCCGACTGCCTCAAATTCACCTAGTCGCTGGGCAATCTTATAACCAATGTTTCCGGCTTCAAGACTCGGGAAAATAAAGACATTGGCGTCACCTTTGATTTCGGAATTTGGTGCTTTTTGGGCCGCAACACTCGGGACGAAGGCTGCATCAAACTGGAATTCACCATCAATAACGAGTGATGGATTTTTCTCCTTCGCCAACCCCAAAGCATTGACCACTTTCTCAGTTTCTTCCGACTCGGCGGATCCTTTTGTGGAGAAACTGAGCATTGCTATTCGTGGATCAACGCCGAACAATTTGGCTGTATTGGCACTTTCAACAGCAATTTCGGATAAATCTTGGCTGTCTGGACTCATATTGATCGCACAGTCGGCAAACACATATTTTTCATCGTTCCGAACCATGATAAAGACGCCGGACGTTTTCTGTATGCCTTCTTTCGTCTTAATGATCTGCAGTGCCGGGCGTACTGTGTCCGCTGTTGAGTGGGACGCACCACTGACAAGACCGTCCGCCTTGTCCATGTAGACAAGCATCGTCCCGAAATAATTTTCATCGAGCAAAATCTGCCGGGCTTCATCAGCCGTTACTTTCCCTTTCCGGCGCTCGACAAACACATCAATCATCTTATCGAATTCCCGGAAATCATGCGGGTCGATCAGCTCACATGCTGACACATCAATACCGATGGACGCCGCCTGTTGCTTTATTGCTTCCCTGTCACCGAGCAATACCGGAGTCACGATCCCCGCGGCACCCAGCTGGCTGGCAGCGGTCAAAATCCGTTCATCGCGCCCCTCGGGGAAAACAATGGTTTTATCGACATTTGCTAACTGATCTTTCACTTGCTCAAAAAGATTACTCATTGAAAGCACCTCCTATTCTCCATGATACGTAAATCACGTTAACTTGAAAACACATAACCACACGTCTTATACTTTTTTGACAGAAACATGACAAACAGTCTAACTCCTGCTTATCGTACCCTAAATGTGATATAGTTTAAATATATGACAACAACAGTACAATATCGGGTTTGATTTTAATAATCAACATTACAATCAAAAACCTATCCACTTAAACAAAGGAGCGATTTATAATGGCAGCTGAAGCAGTTAAAACATTGGACGGCTGGTATTGCCTGCATGATATGCGTACTATCGACTGGACCTCTTGGAAAGCCGTGTCAAATGAAGAACGGCTGGAGGCAGTCGAAGAATTCAAAAACCTGCTAACGAAGTGGGAAGCAGTGGAAAAAACAGAGAGCGGCAGCCATGCACTCTACAATATTGTTGGTCAAAAAGCTGACCTGATGTTTATGTTTCTGCGACCGACGATGAATGAATTAACTGACATTGAAACAGAATTTAATAAATCAAAATTTGCCGAGTTTCTGCGCCCTGCCTCTTCTTATGTGTCGGTTGTGGAACTTTCACAGTACAGCGGCAACAGCTCAGCCGACGATCCGAAGACACGGGAGCGGCTCTATCCAATTTTACCGAAGTGGGAGCATGTTTCGTTTTACCCGATGGACAAACGCCGCCACGGGGAAGAGAATTGGTACGCGCTCAGCTTTAAAGAAAGAGCAAGACTGCTTTATGAACATTCGAAGACCGGCCGTCAATACGCCGGTGAGGTAAAACAGATCATTACCGGTTCATTCGGCTTCGATGACTGGGAATGGGGTGTCACACTATTTGCTCATGACGCGCTGCAGCTGAAAAAAATCGTTTATGAAATGCGCTTTGACGAAGTGAGTGCACTCTACGGTGAATTCGGCGAGTTTTTCGTCGGCAACCATTTAGCAAAAGAAGATGTTGATACTTACCTGCAAGTGTAGCATGATTTTCAAACAGCATACTGAATTGAAGGTTAGCAGACCGGGCAAAAAGCGGCCCGGTCTTTTTTTCTATCTTCAGCTTATTGCGGGGTGCAAAGCCGTGTTTTTTCTGATGTTAGAAAAACAATCGGTATATAACCGGTTCTTTTTATTAGGCCGCACAGCGTTTCATTGACACCTTCTATTCTCCAACTGACGAAAGTTTAACAGCATTTATTTCTCCGCACCTGTCATTAATTCCGCTTACGTTTCATATATATATCCAGTAGACCAAAACAGCCTGAAGTTATAAAGTATTTCCATGCTTCATCCGAAAGTCCGAAAGGTATATTAATCCCATATAGGAGGTTTTTTCATGAGTGAGAAGAACAACTATACAAATTATCCTTATGCCGGCTACTATCCACATCAGCCATATCCTTACTACTATTATCCACAGTCATCTCCGGCGTACTACCCTATGTATGATTCCAGACAAACGATGCCACCACAAAACCAGCAAAATCAGCAGCAAGCTCAAACTGTCCAGGGTATGCTGCCGATGGAACAATCCTACATTGAAAACATTTTGCGGCTGAATGAAGGAAAACGTGCCACGGTTTATATGACATTTGAAAACAATCAAGAATGGAATGCGAAAGTTTTCCGAGGGATCATTGAAGCAGCCGGAAGGGATCATATTATTTTAAGTGACCCGCAAACCGGTAAAAGGTATCTGCTCCTAATGATCTACTTGGATTATGTCACATTTGATGAAGAACTCAACTATGAATATCCGTATGGCAATAGCGGGCAAATGTCGCAATATCAGCCTAGATAACGCGTAGCCCCCTCCAAAATTAAAGCGCCCGCTATCGTACCGGGCGCTTGGATTTGTTGTACACACAAAGGAGCCATTGTTATGCGCAATCCATATGACAAGTACATACGCATGGAATTACTGACCCTCACACTCGCTGTTGTAATTGGTCTGATTGCCATCGTACAAGGGTATGTAATCATCATGCTCTTGTGTGTGTATTTGCTCGCATTCAGCATATTATGTGAAGGATTTCTATTTCTAAATACCAACCATTCGGCTGATGGCATCAAACAGGTTGCCAAGGCGGGAATGCTTATGCTTCTGGCTACGATCCTTTTTTTCTCGTTATAGTCCTCACAGATATTTAATGACAGCGTACCCCAGCAATACCCAGCCGACTAAAAAGGCGACCCCGCCAAATGGTGTTATCATGGCAAACGTTTTGACGCCACTGACTGAATAGACATAAAGACTGCCGGAAAACAAAACAATACCGATAAAGAACATCCAGCCGGCCCAGGTCATTCCGCCACTTTGGAACTTTGCCAGCAGCAATCCGGTAACCAATAACGCCATGGTATGAAACATTTGGTAATTGACAGCTTTATCCCATGTGCCGAGTGCTTTTTCGGAAAGTTTCCCCTCAAGCCCATGTGCTCCGAATGCTCCCAAGGCAACCGCCAAGAAACCATTAATAGCCCCCAAAATAAGAAATAACTTCATATATATCCTCCTCCCATCAAACTGTTAAAAATCAAATAGTGATTTCCCATTAGCATCATCATGATCGATTGGATTGCGTCCGGGCCCCGGCTGTTGTTCGGCCGCTGCATCACCCATCATCGCTTTCAGTTCCCTATCTGTCATTTCCTGTTTGGACTCCGGTAAAGGTTGCTCTTCATTTAATAATTCGCAAAGAAGCTGGATATTGGCAATATGTTTTTTCACTATGCTGTCATCAGCAGACATGTGTTGTGCTTCTGTCAACTCCCGCTGCATTTTTTTAAGAATCGTATCTGTTGCGACCGCCATCATGACCTCTCCTTTCTATAGTCCGCTCCTAAATAAGTCAACATTTCATCGTTCACATCAGTTAGTATAACACGAACCCATTTTTGGCCATATGAGAAAAACTCGGCATTCGCCTCGTCTTATAGCGAATGCCGAAGCTTTTGTTATAAGGTCATCCATCATTTATACTTTCTGACGTTACAAAAAAGCCTTGGCTACAGCTTCCAAGACTTTTTCACTCCCATTATTGTTACAGGCCGATATTAACTTGCTGTTTGTTTTCCTCTGTATAGCGTTCATAAACCCATTGCAGAAAGACAAGTTCACGTTCATAAAGTTCCCTGCCCAGCTGCTCTTCTGTACTTTTTCTTACCTGCAAAAAGCTTTCCATAACGCTAAGAGCCCCCCTCGGTAACCTGTTTATCTACTGTTAGGATAATCTTATTGTACTGCTAACCTCCCAGCGAATCAACACTAAATGGGTAAATTAACAAAATATACTGATAACTGACAAATTTCAGCACATATTTTATTGTTCGGGCTGTTTTTGCTCTTCCAACTGACTTTCCAGTTCAGAAATTCGTGCGCGCAGTTCATTAATATCTTCCCTTGTTGCAATTCCAAGATCTTTAGCCATTTTCTGCGTTTGCTCATATTGTTTGGTGTTCCACTCATCTGTTTTCATTTCGCCTTTATCTATAAAATTACGCATGACGGTTCGCGCCTGTTCCTGAGTCAATTCATTTTTTTCCACCATTTCATTTAATCGCTTATCCAATTTTTCCTTTCCGGTAACTGCCGCGCCGAGTCCCAGAAGAAATCCTTTTTTGAGAAAGTCACTCATGATCAGCACTCCTTTTCACTATATTTAATGATGAAATGTGTTTTTATTAACATAACCAAAAACGGAAGCAAACGCAAGCTTATATGGTATGTTCCTAACGGTCCCCTTTCCAGGTAACAAAATAGGGACTTTATACAATTCCCGTATCATAATCGGGTTAAACGAACATCACAACCAATATTATGGACATACTTCTAACTATATGCAGCTCTGGATACACATATGAATGCTATAAAACGTGAAGCAGGTCCAATTTCATGTAGTCATCCCCCATCACTTCCGATATAATGAAGGAAAAGAGATTTACAAAGGGGGAATTTCCGTGAATCATTACCCATATAAGATGAAGGACCATTTGAAGTTCATTATCCCGTCACTCCTGGGGATATTCCTGTTCATGACACCGATTAGCACCGGTGACGGCATGACCATCCCTATCGCTGTTTTAGCCGGTTGGGTGCAGACAGCACTTTCAGGACAACTCTCTGCTATTATGATGTTAATTATTGTTCTGACAGCAATAATGACGGTTATAGCGAAAATAAAAGGATCAGAGGCATTTTCTGCAACGCCTTTTTTTCATGAACTGTTTTATAAAAGCACATTTTGGACCGTAACACGTGTTGTTGCGGCTGTTTTTGCCGTTATGGTACTCTTCGGAATTGGTCCGGAGGCTGTCCATGGTGAAAACACAGGACAGATGTTATTGGGCGATTTACTACATGTGTTATTTGCTGTTTTTTTATTTGCCGGTTTATTTTTGCCATTATTGATGAATTATGGGCTGCTCGAATTGTTCGGTACTCTGATGACCAAAGTCATGCGGCCACTGTTTAAGCTGCCCGGCCGCTCATCGATTGATTCACTTGCATCTTGGGTCGGTGATGGGACGATCGGGGTACTGCTGACAAGCAAGCAGTATGAAGAAGGGTACTACACCAAGCGGGAAGCAGCGGTGATCGGAACCACATTTTCTCTTGTCTCGATTACGTTCACTCTTGTTGTTATCAGTGAAGTCGGTCTTGGTCATATGTTCGTGCCATTTTATCTGACAGTTCTTGCCGCAGGGTTTATTGCAGCACTGATTATGCCGCGAATCCCACCGTTATCCCGAAAAGCCGACACATACACAGGCGAGTCAACTACGGGCGGTATTGACGAAGATATCCCTGAAGGTTATAACGTCTTCACATTCGGCTACAAAAAAGCACTGGACAGAGCACGAAACGAGAAGAGTGTATATAAGTTCTTTAAAGAAGGCGGTCAAAACATTCTCGATATGTGGATGGGTGTTGCGCCAATTGTTATGGCGTTTGGCCTAATTGCACTAATTATTGCCGAATTCACACCTGTATTCAGTTGGCTCGGGGCGCCATTTATCCCGCTTTTGGAACTGATGCAGGTACCATATGCGGAGGCTGCTTCCGAAACGATGTTAATCGGTTTTGCCGATATGTTTTTACCGTCTGTAATTGGGGCAACAATCGACGCTGAAATCACCCGGTTTATTATTGCAGCCTTATCTGTCACCCAGCTGATATACATGTCAGAAGTCGGCGGGCTTTTGCTCGGCTCCAAAGTCCCGGTTTCAATGGTAGATTTATTCGTTATCTTTTTGCTGCGGACGATCATAACATTGCCGATCATTACACTTATTGCCCACCTAATATTTTAAGACTAAAGGTGCTCAGTGACAGGAAGGTTCCTTCATTGACACCTTTTTTTATGACATCATAAAGAACACATTATTGATGACTTTTTCCTTTTAAAAACGACATTTTTGTGGTAACGTCAGAAAGTATAAAATATGGATGACCGACCTTATAGTGCGTGTTCAAAAAGGAGGATAAAAAGGATCAAGAAGTTCGAGACGGCGCAGTTTCGAGCAGCGGAATGTATGCCTTTAGATACATGAGCACAAGTAATGCTACCCTGAATCCGCTTCGCACGCAGGAAAAGTGTTTTTCTTTTCCAAGGAGCGGAGAAACAAGCCAACGAAGAAATTCGAAGTGTCATGTTTACCGGACTTTTTGAACAACCTCTTATAAGAAAAACTCGGCATTCGCTATAAGACGAGGCGAATGCCGAGTTTTTCTAAAAAATTAGTGATGAAAAGGCTGACGTATATTAGAATGTTTGAAGATTTATATATTTCCAGTAGGGATTCCACTGTTTAAGTGGTAACTAAGGTCAATTCACGGCTGAACAGACAACGCGAAAACACCCCGGTCATCACCAGGATGGCGGGGTGTTTTCATCTATCACTATAAGGGGGTCATGTATTATACGCATTTAACGAAATGTTTGTTTCACCACTTGGCTAATTTTTTCCGTATTTAACACGGTGTTTTTAGGAACTTCCTTATCAACTTCTTCGGCTTCCGCGGCTTTTTCCACATGGCATCGATTAAATCCGTTCTGTTCAGCTGTTTGCTGCATGAAGTCATAGAAGCTGTTACTTCTAAGCGGTCCGGCATGATAAATGCCCGTCACATCATTTTGGCCAAATTCGATTATGACACTGGCCAGATCCTCGACATGGACAAATGTCCGGATCAGATCATCACGAAATGCCGCCGTTTTACCCAAACGTAATTGGGATACCAATTGATCTGTACGCTCATCACGTTTGCCGATCTGATTCTCCCCATATATCGGACCCGCGCGCAAAATAACGTAATTCTTCAAATCCTGCGTAATGAAATTTTCCGCTTTAACTTTCGCATTTGCATAGGTACTTAGCACATGTTCGTCGGGCAGTTTTGACATGGTATCATCTTCATTGTATGGTCCATAGCCATCTGCGAACACAAAATCTGATGACACGTAAATGAGTTTTGTATCTGGTGTCATATGCGTGATCAGATGACGCAGTCCTTCCTGGATCAGTTCATCCTCATCCGGACCACTCATGACGGACCAAACCACCACATCCGGCTGAGTCGCTTTAAAAAATTCTGAAAAGGATTCGGGATCATTGACATCCAATTTATACAAATCATCAAATACAGCCCGTTCTTCCAGACACGTTCCTGCGACATCTGTGTCTGGCGTTTCTTTCAATAATCGATAAACGGATGCACCTAAATACCCGCTTGCACCAAATACACATACTTTCATTGGTTTCACCTTCCCTTTTAAGAAATGATCAATTTATGCACTTGCGTCTTCACCAAGTTGTTTAGTCCTGCCGTCATGTCCTCTGTATTTGTTTTTCAAGATTGATAGCCTGCCTTCAATAAGCGGCTGCCAGAAGCCCTGCACGGGTCTGCTGGATAAGGCGAGCACAATCAGTGCCGACATAACAGCAAGACTTATCAAATCGATAACGTGATTAACGGCAAACCAATCGGCTGTCCGGAAAAATTGGATGAAAAACCCGTGCAGTAAATAAACATAAAGTGTTCTGGTTCCTAAAACGGTTAGTTTGCTGCGTTTTTCAGGCATCCAGGCAAGCACACCGGCTACCATAACTGCTGATGTCACATAAACCATCAGCCTTGCTATAATGCCATATTCAGGCAACCCCAGTGTACTGTATGATTTAGATGCCAGCAGCCAGCCGGTATTGAAATCGGGGGCAACATAAATAGCTGCTGCCACAACCGCCATCACTACCAATGCTGCCACCCGCAGCTGAATATGTTTCAGCCATTTAATCTGTGTTTGGGTCACCCAATAACCCATAAGGAAAAATGGGAAGAAGACAAAAGTGCGAGACAGGCTGAACATATGACCAACTTCGCCAAAATAGCCGACAATCAGTCCGATACCAACCGAGATGGACAGCCCCATCGCTGCCGGCATTTTCTTAAACAGAATCAGCAGCATGTGCCAGCTGAATAAGCTGAATAAAAACCATAATGCCCAGTGCGGATAAAACATTTCCAGCTGCCAGCCGTCCTTGCCGATCAAGAAATAATAACCCGTGTAAATAATTTGGAAAATCATATATGGTATCAATAATTTTTTAGCTAACTTCGTGACATAACTGATATTCCCGGCACCTTTTGCGAAAAAACCTGCCAGGAAAATGAAAGCTGGCATATGGAACGTATAAATCCAGAGATAAAGTGTATTGACTCCCTGAGAGTCATCCACAAAAGGCTGAATGACATGACCAAACACCACCAGAAATATCAAAATCAATCTGGCATTATCAAAATAAGCATTCCGTTCCACGTTCTTTCACCCTTTTACATTTAATATTCTTTAACGATTCTATACCACTATACCCGATATAAAGCTCGGTTACGTCAGGTAATCGCCATTTGTTATTGAAACGTAAATGGAGTGAAAAGAATGACATTATTTTGCCACTTTCTTCTTGTCAGTTGATGACGCGGCTTTTTGTTTCGTTTTTGGCTTCTTGTCTTTTTGGGCACGATTAAGGGATTCCTGGAGCGCATCCATCAGGTTGGCAACATTATCCGGCTGCGGTTTTTCGGTTGTTGTTGTCACCTCATCCCCTTCTTTCTTCGCTTCAATCAGTTCCATTAAGGCTGTCCGGTACGCGTCCTTATATTTTTTCGGGTCGAATTCTGCTGCCATCTGATCTATGAGCATTTTTGCCGTTTCAAGTTCTTTCTCAGCATTTTTGGTTTCTACCGGAACATTCGGAACATCTTTGACATCCCTTACTTCATCCGGATAGTGGATTGTTTCGACAACGAGTGTATTCTCGTAAATCCGTATAACAGCAAGCTGTTCTTTTGAACGGATCATCATTTTGGCAATGCCGATTTTTCCGGTATCCTCAAGAGCTGAGCGCAGAAGACCATACGACTTTGACCCGCCTTCATTCGGTGACAAATAATAGCTTTTTTCAAAATAAATCGGATCAATCTCGTCCAGATTGACAAAATCCATAATTTCAACGGCCTTATCCGCCTGTTCCTTCTTTAAATTCTCTAATTCCTCATCATCCAGCACAACAAATTTATTTTTGGCATATTCGTATGCTTTCACAATCTCATCATTTTCCACTTCCCGATCACAATTCGGGCATACCCTTTTATATTTGACAGGGGTCTGACATTCCTTATGCAGATTCCGCAGTTTCACGTCCTTATTTTCAGTCGCTGCGTGCATTTTTACCGGAATGTTAACGAGCCCGAAACTGATCGTTCCTTTCCACATCGTGTGCATGAAAAAGCCTCCTTTTTTCGTATAGTTTGGCTTGTGGCGAATGAATTTATCCAGCTGTGCGGGGGCATTTTATAAAGAGAGGTGATTGACGTGAAACACATGAAGCCAATTGCGAGCAGAAAAATTCCTGACAGCATAGATTGGGTTTATGAAGTGAAATACGACGGCTTCCGCTGTATGCTGGAATGGGGGAAAGATTCAGTGCAGCTTATTAGCCGCAACGATGTTGATTTAAGCGGGAATTTTCCTGAAGTCATTGCAGCGTGTAAAGCTCAACAATCGCGGGTCAAAGATTATTTGCCGCTTAAAATCGACGGCGAACTAGTTGTTTTAAATAATGCATATCAGGCAAATTTTTCGTTGATTCAAAAACGCGGACGTCTGAAAAAAAGCGATGCCATTGCAGAAGCTGCCTCAGCACGTCCGGCCGGGTTCATGGCATTTGATTTGCTTATGAGTGAAGGGGTTACACTCACTGGTCAACCATTTGCCGATCGAAAGAGGATACTGGCGGAGATTTTTAGCTATGACGTTAATTTGGAAGAAATCCTTCATTATGTAGGCTATACAAACAACATAAACTCACTGTGGAAAGACATTTTAGACTATAAAGCTGAAGGCGTGATTGCCAAGCGCAAAGCCAGCCGCTATCAGCCGGGCAGTAAACATTATGATTGGCTCAAGATCAAAAATTGGCGGACGATTAAAGGGTTTCTGACTTTTTACGATCCAAATAATGATTATTTTACAGTTTGTGTTTACCGGAATGATGACGTCGTGGAAATGGGGAAGTGTAAGCATGGGCTGGATAAAGAGGCATTTGCGACGTTAAGAGAGCTATTTTTATCTAAGGGGACCCGGGAGGAGGAAGGCTATCGGCTGCCGCCGGCCATTTGTGCCGAAATACATACACTGGATCTGCTGAAGGGTGAACTGCGTGAACCGGAGTTTGATCGACTTCTTCCGAAACACTCAGCCGCTAGTTGTACGTGGGAACAATTACAGCTTGATTTAGCTATGCTACCCGAGACTGTTGAAGCATCAAATACCGCTAAACTGTTTTTGCCATCTCGAGGATTGACAAAAGGCGACTTACTTGTTTATATACGGGAAATCGCACCGTACATGCTCCCATTTTTATATGAGCGTCCACTCACAATCATCCGCTCTCCGGATGGTGTGAAAGGCGAATCATTTTATCAGAAGCATTTACCTGATTATGCGCCAGATTTTATCAAGGGTGTTGAATATGCTGATGGGATGCATTTCGTCTGCAACAACCTGGATTCGCTCATCTGGTTTTCCAATCATGGGACGATTGAATACCATATCCCGTTTCAGACTGTTGAATATGAAAATCCCCTTGAGATTGTATTTGATCTCGACCCTCCCGGCCGAGACCAATTTTCACTTGCCGTGAAAGCCGCACGACTGTTGAAACACATACTGGATGATCTTCGGCTCATATCATTTATCAAAACGTCCGGTGGAAAAGGGCTGCAGATCCATATTCCCCTACCAGCGGACAGTATGACGTATGAGGAAACGGGAGTGTTTACACAGGCGATTGCCTGGACGCTCGAAAAACGTTACCCGGATTTGTTTACCACAGAGCGGTTTAAAAATAGGCGCGGTGATCGGCTGTACATTGACTACTTGCAGCATGGGGAAGGCAAAACACTTGTCGCACCCTACTCCCCGAGGAAGCGAAGTGACGCGACAGTTGCCGCACCCTTGTTTTGGGATGAAGTAGGAAGCGAGTTACGGCCCGAAATGTTCAGGATTGATAATATGATTGAACGCGTACAAACAATCGGCTGCCCATTTGCGGCGTATTTTGCGGCAGGCGAAAAGCAGGTGCTGGATAAGGTGCTAACGATGATACGGAGTTGAGGCGCTTCTCGCACGAGTTGGAGTGCTTCTCGCACGAGTTGGAGTGTTTCTCGCACGAGTTGGAGTGTTTCTCGCACGAGTTGGAGTGTTTCTCGCACGAGTTGGAGTGTTTCTCGCACGAGTTGGAGTGTTTCTCGCACGAGTTGGAGCGCTTCTCGCACGAGTTGGAGTGCTTCTCGCACGAGTTGGAGTGCTTCTCGCACGAGTTGGAGCACTTCTCGCACGAGTTGGAGCACTTCTCGCACGAGTTGGAGTGCTTCTCGCACGAGTTGGAGCACTTCTCGCACGAGTTGGAGCACTTCTCGCACGAGTTGGAGCACTTCTCGCACGAGTTGGAGCACTTCTCGCACGAGTTGGAGCACTTCTCGCACGAGTTGGAGTGCTTCTCGCACGAGTTGGAGTGCTTCTCGCACGAGTTGGAGTGCTTCTCGCACGAGTTGGAGT
>NZ_BMNQ01000001.1:68876-183975 GCF_014646635.1 Lentibacillus kapialis | reverse complement strand
TGCTTCTCGCACGAGTTGGAGTGCTTCTCGCACGAGTTGGAGTGCTTCTCGCACGAGTTGGAGTGCTTCTCGCACGAGTTGGAGTGCTTCTCGCACGAGTTGGAGTGCTTCTCGCACGAGTTGGAGCACTTTGCGCCTCGGGAACTCGGCGCAAAACACCCAACAGAAGCAGCCGCCCCGATTTGGAGCGGCTGTTTAGCAATCAATTAAACAGCGGTTTCCTGTTCAATGGCTGTTTTATCATGATACGTTTTCAGGTTTAACTTTTTCATGATGCGTGCTGTCAGTGTACCTGTAAGCATAGAATCATTAACATTCAATGCGGTGCGCCCCATGTCAATTAATGCTTCTATCGAAATTAACAGACCAGCCAGTGCAACCGGCAGCCCCATTGACGATAGTACAATTAATGCTGCGAACGTTGCGCCGCCGCCGACGCCTGCTACACCAAATGAGCTGATGCCGATAATCAAAACAAGCTGAATGATAAATTCCGGTGTGAGCGGATTAATCCCGACTGACGGTGCGATCATAACAGCAAGCATTGCGGGATAAATGCCCGCACACCCATTTTGCCCGATGGTAGCACCAAATGATGCTGACATATTGGCGATTCCCTGGTCAACACCAAGCGAATTCCGCTGCGCTTGTATATTCAACGGAATTGTCCCGGCACTGGAACGGGACGTGAAGGCAAAACTTAACACCGGTAAGACCTTTTTCAAATAAGTCATGGGGTTTAAGCCAAACACGCCTACCAGCAGTAGATGAATCATGAACATGACAATCAGAGCAGCATAAGATGCGATCACAAATTTGCCAAGTTCCATAATGCCGGCTATATCTGTCGTTGCTACTGTTGTTGCCATCAAAGCCAATATGCCGAATGGTGTAAGACGCAGAATTAATGTTACAATCCGCATCACGACTGCGAATACAGCATTTACACCTTTTGTGAATAGCGCCGCTTCATCCGGCTTTTTCCGGCGCAGTCCCAAAACAGCTATACCGACAATCATTGAAAAGATAACAATCGCAATGACCGATGTCGGACGATCCTGTGTCATATCCTGAAATATATTTGACGGGATAAAGCTTAAAATCTGCTCAGGGATTGTCATTCCCTCTATATCACCGAGCTGTGATTCCATTGCTGAGCCGCGTTGCTGCTCCGCCTGCCCCGCCTCTATTTCACTTGCATCCAAGTTGAATACCACAGCACTTCCAATGCCCACAAGTGCCGCTACCATTGCGGTTGATACAAGAAAACCTATAATCCATCCGGAGATTTTCCCAAGGTCAGATGATTTTTCCAAGTTAATAATTGACTGAATAATGGACACCATGACAAGTGGTATAACAATCATTATCAATAATTGGACATACCCACTTCCCACAATGTCGTACCATACGGTTGTCTGGGACGTCACTTCTGAACCAGCGCCATAAATCGCCTGCAGCCCTGCACCAAGCACGATGCCCAGTCCAAGCCCGGTAAACACGCGTTTGCTGAACGAATAATGCTTCTGCTGCATGCGTATTAAAAGCCCGATCAATGCCACAAGAACAGCAACATTCAAAGCAATATAGAGTGTATCCATACCCGTTTCCCCCTCCTGTTTATTTGCTTAGTTTATGCAGAGGCCCTTAAACTGCCACAAACCTCTAAAGCTCATTTCAGGAATAAAGTTAATTATTCCGATGAAATTAGTATACTTTAATAATATACCTGGTCAAGCATAAATGTGTCAACATGAATAACGCTATTTTTTCAATACATGAAAAAATCATTAGAAAAACTCGGCATTCGCCTCGTCTTATAGCGAATGCCGAAACTTTTCTTATAAGGTCAACCATTTTATACTTTCTGACGTTATAAAAAAAGCCTGGGACACAGGGTCTGGCCCTGTGTCCCAGGCTTATTGGATATCGGGTTGCAGTTCCAACGCCACATTTCCTTTAATGGCACGGGAAATCATACAGCTTGATTCAGCTTTTTCGACAAGTTTATGCAGCTTTTTATAGTCACGTTCGTCGGCATTATTCTTAAGTGCGACATATGGTTTGTGAATTATTTTTACATATGTGAAGATACCATTTGTTACATCAACAATCCCTTCAGAATCAAGTGACATCTCCTTCAGCGGTAATTCCGCCCGCTCAATCATGGCTGCAAGTGTTATCACATAACATGTTGC
This sequence comes from Lentibacillus kapialis, assembly GCF_014646635.1. GTDB lineage: Bacteria > Bacillota > Bacilli > Bacillales > Amphibacillaceae > Lentibacillus > Lentibacillus kapialis. The sequence continues at coordinate 181,777 of NZ_BMNQ01000001.1, read as the reverse complement.
TGCGGCCCCCAGTAACATTTCATCCGGATTTGTACCCTCACCAGGCCCGTCCATTTCCCGCGGGATTGATATGTCCGTCTTCAAGTTACCGGCATCGACAAAACCGGAACTATTTCTGCCGCCCGGCCAGTCTGCTTTCAAATGAAAATGCTGCTGTGTCATGCAATCACCTCGGTTGAAAATTTTTACTTATCACAGTATTAAGGATACCAGCAAACATCATGAGCTTCTATAAAATGTGTTCATGAAATGTGATGAGTACAGTCTACAAGTGTGTGGCCGACAATATTTCAAAAGAGGAACATTCGGAATGATGACGTTCACTGTAGAACCGATCAGCCGCCATGCAAATTCCCTTGCACACGGGAGGCAACACCACGACAAAAAGTCCCCTGACTGCTTCGATGCAGCGGGGATTCTTCTTCGTTACTGCCTGTCTAGTATTTCCTTCAGCACTCTGGCCTGGTTATGTTCCTGATCCTTCGCTGAAAATAGCAATGTCAGATTCTTATTATGTTCCTTTGTCAAATTTTTCAGTTTCTGCAATTCCTTCTGCTGGTTACCTTCCTCAAGTTCTTCTTTATACTTTCGCTTGAATTCCTCGTATTTATCCGGATCGTGACCAAACCATTTGCGCAAATCATTGGAGGGACCGATTTCCTTCAGCCAATGACCGAGCTGTGCCTTTTCCTTGGACAATCCACGCGGCCATACCCGATCAACCAGAACACGTACACCATCATTTTGTTCCACTTCGTCATAGATTCGTTTCAAATTAACCGGCACTGTTTTATCACTCCTTCAAACTGTCAATTTTCCGGCAGAGGTCGTTGTACACAATTATGATTTGTCATGCCGGGGTGTTTTGTCCGTAATCTTATCTGATGCAAACCAACCGGTTACGGCGATTGTCACGAGTACTGCGTAAAATATAACCTTCCATACAGTGGAATGCGGGAATCCATGCGGAATTAAGCCTATTGCATCATGAGCAAGTACGATTAAAGCTAGTTTCACACCAACCCAGCCGACAATAACAAAGGCTGCAATCTCCAGACCCGGCCGCTTATTTAACAGTTCCACAAAAATGTTTGCGGCAAACCGCATAATAATCAGACCGATCATTCCACCGGCAAAGACAACAGCAAATTGAGCGCCATCAAGACTGCCAATCTCAGGCCACGGTGTCTCCGGCAAGGCCACTGCAAGGGCAACAGCAGCTAAAATGGAATCGACAGCAAATGCCAAGTCGGCAAACTCCACTTTGACAACTGTCATCCAGAAACCGCTGCCGATCTTTTCCGCTTTCGCTTTCTCCTTTTCTTTCCCACTATCCTTTTTATTCGAAAATTTCTCATATAAATTTTTACCTGAGATGCCTAACAGATAGAGCGCTCCAAGGGCCTGCACCTGCCAGACATCCACGAGGAACGAAATGATGAACAGCGAACCGAACCGTAATACAAATGCACCGGCCAGTCCGTAAAAAAGTGCTTTCTTACGCTTTTTGGGGGGAAGATGTTTCACCATAATAGCAAGTACGAGCGCATTATCGGCCGCCAAAAGACCTTCCAGCCCGACCAGAACAACAAGCACCCACAAATATTCAGCCAACAGTTGTGCTTCCACTGTAAATCTCTCCTTTATGAAAAATGGTCCCGCCAGCAGGCAAGGACCATTAAAAAAGACCCTTACCGTCAATGGTAAAGGTCTCGCTAACAACGTGTGTTGCCAATTAAGCCGGAGATGACGCATCTCGAAATGACGACGTTAATTGTGCAGCTACTCCCCTTCAAGAATATTCCATTCTCCGTTTTTTTCTAAACCTATTAAACCGCTTATATCATAAAATGTCAACACAGACGGATGGACAAGGCGACATGAGGTAAATATTACCATTCACCCCATACCACTTAGTTTACGAGTATTTATACGTTATGGACACGGCTGATGACATCTTCCATATCACGTTTCAGGTCGGCAAGGCGTTGTTGACCTTCTTGTGCACTCGACCCGCACACACCAAAGTAATATTTGATTTTTGGTTCGGTGCCTGACGGGCGCAGACAAATCCAGCTGTCGTTACCGAGGATATACTTTACGACATTTTCTTTCGGCAGTTCAATCGATTCTTTCAGCTTCGTGCCAATGACAGTCCGTTCTCCTGCCAGATAATCCTCGACATATTCAACATCCAGACCGCCCACTTCTGTTAACGGTTCTTTCCGAATTGTTTCCATAATTGCAGCTATTTTCTCTGCACCCTCTTTTCCTTTTAACGTCAGGGAGGACATGTCCTCAAGATAATAACCATATGTTTCATAGAGGCTGTGCAGCGCATCGAAAAGTGTCTTGCCCTGTCTTTTCCAATAATATGCCATTTCACAGGCCAGAACTGCTGCCTGGACAGCATCCTTATCGCGGGTGAAATCACCAATCAAATAGCCGTAGCTTTCCTCATAACCGAACATGAATGTCTCGCCGGTCGACTCAAATTCCCGGATTTTTTCACCGATATATTTAAATCCTGTGAGTGTATCAATCGTTTCAACGCCATAATCAGCTGCAATTTTTCGTCCAAGCTCTGATGTAACAATTGTTTTGATCATTCGAGCTTTTGTCGGTAAATTCGAAACGCTGTGTGTCAGGATATAATCCAGCATTAACGCGCCGAGTTGATTGCCGGTCAGCACCGTGTAATGACCAGATGAATCTTTTGCAGCTACACCAAGTCGGTCGGCATCAGGGTCTGTTCCGATTAAAACATCCGCGTTCGTCTGGCTGCCCAGTTCAATAGCCATTGTAAAGGCTTGGTGTTCTTCCGGATTTGGTGATTTAACGGTTGAAAATTCCGGGTCTGCTGCAGCTTGTTCTTCAACCACATCAACATGATGAAAGTTCAGCTGGCTCAAACCCCTCAGTACCAAATCATGGGCTGTTCCATGGAGTGGTGTAAAGACGATTTGCAAATCTTTATCCTGTTGCTGTTCGCCGGTCGCCAGTTTCGAAATCTCCGCCAGCTTGTCCAAATAGGCACGATCAATTTCCTTGCCGATCCAGTTAAGTATGTCTTGTGCTTCCAATTCATCCTTTTGAAGATGCGGTATTGTTAGCTCATCCTCTACTTCTTGGATACAGCCGATAATCTGGTGCGCTTCATCAGGTACGATCTGTCCGCCATCGTCATTGTATACCTTGAAACCATTGTATTCAGGCGGGTTATGACTTGCTGTTATCATGATTCCCGCAGCCGTTTTCAGATATCGCACGGCAAATGATAACAGCGGCGTTGGATGCAGTGTATCAAATACATATGCTTTAATGCCGTAAGCTCCCAGCACCTTTGCCGTCTCAATGGCAAATTCCTGTGACTTGAATCTGGAATCATACGCAACAGCAACACCCCGGTCACGCGCATCTCCTACATGAGCCACCAAATAATCGGCAAGCCCATTCACCGCTTTCCTAACAGTATAGATATTCATCCGGTTAGTCCCAGGTCCGAGTTCACCGCGCATACCCCCGGTGCCAAAAGACAAATCGGTGTAAAAAGCATCCTCCAATTCTTTTTCGTTATCAGCCATTTTATCCAGCTCCTGTTTCAGGGCCGGGTCAAGCTGTTCAAATGAACGCCATTTTTCATAAACATGTTTCCAGTGGCTCATTACGTCCTCACCCTTCTTGACAACAATCTTTAACAGGCATTCTATCATATTTTCAACCTGTGTTCTATTTTCCCTGTTTACACAGTCATCACTTTGGTTATAAAATACAGCATCCGCTCTGCCTTATCAGCGAATGACGTCGTTTTCTTATAAGAGCTTCAAAATTTAAGCTTTCTGACGTCATAAATATATAAAATAACTTTCTATTATATTCAGAAGCAGTTAAAATGGATTAAAAGTGCGTGTTCAAAAAGGTGGATAAAAAGGACCAAGAAGTTCGAGGGCGGCGCAGTTTCGAGCAGCGGAATGTATGCCTTTAGATACATGAGCACAAGTAATGCTACCCTGAAGCCGCTTCGCACGCAGGAAAAGTGTTTTTCTTTTCCAAGGAGCGGAGAAACAAGCCAACGAAGAAATTCGAAGTGTCATGTTTACCGGACTTTTTGAACAACCTCTAAAATGAACTTATACAGGAAAGTTGTGATAACACGTGATGCAAAAACGCTGGTTTCAGACACTGATTGCGCTTATTCTCGTATTTTTGCTGATTATACTGGTTAAGGAAGCTAACTTTATTTTTAGTCCAATTTTTCAATTGGTTGGCGCTGTTGCATTACCTGTTATCGGTGCCGGCTTGCTTTTTTACATAACGCGCCCTCTGATGCATTTATTGGAAAAAATGAAACTGCACCGGCTATTGGCGATTATGATTATATTTATCCTTTTAATCGTGGCGATGTTCGTTGCAGCCAGGTATATTTTCCCGAGTCTTCAAAGCCAATTTTCCAAGCTGGTCAGCAACATACCAGGATGGATCTCAACACTGGAAGGCCTTATTGAATACTGGCAGGACAATCAAAGATCCATCCCTGACGAAGTGAATGAAGCCATCAATCATATCAGATCAAATCTTCAGTCCTATATTCAATCCACCATGTCCTTCATTTTTGGATTTATTGGTGAGTTCATCAGTATTATGTTTGCAATGGTACTGATTCCGTTTTTCTTGTTTTTCATGTTGAAGGACGGAGAAAAGTTTGTTCCATTCATTACACAGTTTTTTGAGAAAAAGAAAGCGGACAATATCCGTTCGCTATTTTACAAAATTGATGAGGCCCTGACATCCTATATCCAAGGACAGATTATTGTCGCTCTTTGCATCGGTACGCTGCTGTATGTCGGGTATTCGATTATTGGTTTACATTACGCCTTGACACTGGCTATCTTCGGTTTGGTCATAAATGTTATCCCGTTTATCGGCCCGTATATAGCAGTTACGCCGGCTATCATCGTAGGATTCTTTCAGGACCCGCTCATGCCTGTGTGGGTGGCTGTCATTACAGTTATTGCCCAGCAGATTGAAGGCAACCTGGTATCACCAAATGTGATGGGTAAAGCATTGCACTTGCACCCATTAACCGTCATCACAGTGGTGCTTGCCGCCGGAAGTATCGCTGGTTTTCTCGGAATGCTGTTTGCGATTCCTTTATACGCCGTGGTCAAAACGATTATCAGTCACTTTTATCAAACCTATCAAGATGCACAAAAGAATGATGAGGATGCACTGATTTGACCCACTTCGATAAAAGGGAGCATGCATTAGAGGGAACACTCTTTTTTACTGTGAATTTTATAAACAACAGACGCCCCCACTTCATAATAGCCAATATTTTGTAAATGTTGTTTGAAGCGGTGTTTGATTTATCTGTGTATAAACAACAGAATGTATACCCATTTTGAAGCAGTTTTTCGGTCAGTTTTTATTTGCATTTCCTTCTTGTTCGAGACGATTAATGATACCGGGCATTAGATTATTGCAAGCTTCTTTTATTAATAATAAGGGTTCAATTTGTTTTTTGAAATCATAAATGAACGTTACAAAATGTATTCGCATATGAAAGGACCACTCCCGTGTGGGGTAAAGCCACGTTTTTTAATAATATCTTAACGTATTCTCTTGTTTTCTAAAGGGGGTTTCAGCTAAACTGTTATGAGGGAGTGATAATCATGACAAAAGCGCAAATTGAAGCCGAAATGGCAGAATTGAAGTCAGATTATGTGCGAATCCAGGGCGACGTAGAAAAAGCCACGTCATTTGGCGTTGATACAACAACCGGTGAGAGAAAAATGATTGAAATCGAGGAGCGCCTGGGCGAGCTCAACAAAAAATTGGATGAGTTGGAATAAGGGAAACCGGGTCTCCTATAATAGGCAGCCCGGTTTTTGATATAATGCGGAGCACAGGACGATGTTTATGCGCCCCGCGCGCCCAGGTTCAGGGTCGATACTTCCTCCCTCGGGTCGATATATGTGACCTCTCCCGGAAAAAATTCCTCCTCTTAAGCCCATCCGAGGTGAAACCACCGTTAAAAAGACTGCCCCGACGTGGACAGTCTTTCTTAATCACGATTTATTTTTTCCGTTACCATTATAGCTACGCTGGTTTTCCAGGCGTTTCTGAATCTTTTTCTTTTCCTTAACCGGCGGCGTCAGACTTACAACCGTATCACCCGTCTCCGGTGTCACCCGTAATTCTTCCGAGTAATATTTCATCCTTCCTGATGGTTTCATAATATAAAGCAATACAGCATTGTCATCTTTTTCGTTTAAGTATTGTTTATAGCTGTATTGATTCGTAATGTTCGTCTGACGGAAAATATAATGCTCTCTGGTTTTCTGATTCAGATCATCCAGTGACAAATCCTGTCTGAACAAAATTCTGCCGCCGACTTTATTGACGATATCGCCCATCCCATTAAGATCGTGGCGGTATGGACTCACTTTGAATACATTTGTCCGGCCATACTCAGGCATGAAAGTCGTACAGACAAGGGCATTGTATGAGTTATATTCGGTTGCAGCGATCATATATTCATAAGGTATTGTGTCCAAGTGATATTCGGTTTGCTCTGACAACATTTCCCCATGATAGAACGGAATCCCGGCCTCACGAGCTTTCCGTAATCTTTCCCAGGATGAATCGACTATGATGACCGGCGCTTTTGCTTTTTGCAGTGATCGCGCCAAGTTCACTGTGAAATTATTGCTGCCGACAATCAGTGTACCTGGTCTGCCTTCCATGGAAAGATGCAGCTTTTTGGCTAACCATCCGATTGAAAACCCATGGGCAACAACGGTTGTGAACACGAGTGCAAATGTAATTGTCGTGATAAGTGTTGCGTCCACATAACCTGACTGGCTCAATATTGAAGCAAAATAACCCGAAACTGTCAACGCAACAATACCTCTTGGTGCAATCCAGCTCAACAAAATCTTTTCATTTAGCGCGAGGTCTGTTCTGATGGTTGACAAGAAAATAGACAAAGGACGAACGATAAACATCATCAGCAGCACGTAACCCATAATATTCGGATCAAATACTTTCAGCAGTGTCTCCACTTCAAGTGATGCCGTCAGCATAATAAATATGGCCGAAATCAGCAAAATAGACACATTTTCCTTGAAATGGCGCATGTCCGCAACAGAACTGATGCCCATGTTGGCAAGCGTCATCCCCATAGCTGTTACAGCCAGCAATCCTGTTTCATGCACGATGACATCCGCGAAGGTGAAACAACCGATGACGACAATAAATACGGCAGGTGATTTCAGGAATTCCGGCATGTGTCCTGTTTCGAACATCCAGCCAATTCCTCTGCCGCAAGCCCAGCCCAGGATGACGGCAAAGAGTGATGCCGCAAAGAAAACGAGAAGTTTCGAACCGTCCGAGCCGCCAGCAGTCAGAAACGCAATGATTTCAAAGGCAAAAACAGCAAGTAGCGCGCCGATCGGATCGACAATAATCCCTTCCCATTTAAGGATTTTTGCGGGGCGCGTTTTTAGTTTTGACTGGCGCAATAACGGCATGATAACCGTAGGACCCGTCACAATAAACAATCCGCCGATGACAAATGCAGCGGCCCAGCTTAGACCTGCAATGTAGTGGGCCGTCAGCGATCCCAAAATCCATGATAAAAAAGCCCCTATAGTAGAAATACGAAATACCGGGCGTCCAAGACCACGAATTTCTTTAAAATTTAAATTTAGACTGCCCTCAAAAAGAATGATGGCAACTGCTACTGAAATGATTGGACTATATAACTCACCAAAGTCCTGCTCTGGATTCATAAGCCCAAAAATTGGCCCGGCAAGCAAACCGGTAATGGACATGATCACAATAGCCGGCAGCCGATATCGCCAGGCGACCCATTGAGAGCCGATACCCAGGAAACCAACTAACATAACTTCAAATAAAAGAGATGGAACCATAACTGCCCCCCTTTTAACTATATACTTTCCATAAACAATCAGAATATAAAGTGAAACGTCATTCAGTGGATGGTTTTCCACTGAATGTTAGTTGAACGAATCGGACATTTACAAACAGTGAGCCGACGTTTTATGGCGGATTAATGTCCGTTATATGCATTTTCCCGTATGATATTGAAAACTGATTCCCTGTAAGCAGAGTGATTTTATCACTTACAGGGAGAACAAAGAGAAGATTTGACAAACAAGCATAATCGCTTTACCGTTTTCAAGTTTGATAAGTATCATGTGAATCATAAAGCCGTTTAGTGTAATGTAAAGTTATTTTAAATGGGAAGAAAGTGAATGTAAACAATTTAGTCCGAAAAAATATAACCTCGGTTTAAGTGTGTATTCAAATAGAAGGATGAAAAGGACCGATAAGTGCAAGGCGGTGCAGTTTTAAGTAACGCTGACAAAAACGTCACACTTACGGAGCCAAACGCATTGACAAGCTATTATGTACTTTGTTAAGCTGTTTTTGTTTTGTGGCAATTTAAATTATTTTTAACCTATATTTTCTGACTGTTCACCAAAATCTATGGTTGACAAATCAGATGTCATGTTGACGTAAGCAGTCGCTTCGGAAAAACACTACGCTTTCCGTGGGCTTGTCCTCAGCCTCCTCGAAAAAGAAGGTCGCTTTTTCTGCGGGGTCTTCACACTGCGCATTCCCACAGGAGTCTCCGTGTTTTTCCTCCGCTAGCTAGTTTTACTACTATATTCACAATTCAACCATAGATTTTGGTGTTGGCCCTATTTTCTGACTATTTACTTAATTGTGGTAAATAAAAGTGACTTTAGAAGGAGCAAGCCATCATGAAAAAAGATTTTCTCACCATCGGTTTTATGTTATTTGCATTATTTTTTGGTGCAGGCAACTTAATTTATCCACCAACTTTGGGAATCCAATCCGGGACATCCTTTTGGCCGGCAATTGCCGGATTTGTTTTGACCGGCGTGGGCCTGCCTGTACTTGCCGTTGCTGCCGTTTCTTATGTTAAAAACGATGCAAGGGAACTCGCAGACCGGGTGCACCCTTTATTCGGCTTCGTTTTTACATCTATGGTATACCTCGCTATCGGTCCATTTTTCGGTATTCCCCGTGCAGCGACTGTTGCATTTGAAATGAGCATGGAACCATTTACAAACGGATCGGCATTATTATTGTTCCTATTTACAACTGTCTTTTTCGTGCTTGTCTATGTTGTCAGCCGGAATCCGTCAAAGATGGTTGACCGGATTGGACAGTTTCTGACACCTGTCTTGTTGCTGGCCATCATTGTGCTTTGCGTCGGAGGATTCATGCTGCTTCATTCTATACCGGAAACGCCCGATGAAAAATATACGCAAGCACCATTTTTTACAGGCTTTGTTGAAGGTTATCTGACCATGGATGCAATAGCAGCACTCGCATTTGGCATCATTGTTGTGGGGGCATTCAAAGATCGCGGCGTCTCTTCTGGCACTGGCCTTGTAAAATCGACTTTGAAAGCAGGATTGGTTGCGGGCATCGGGTTGACAGCTGTTTACACGTCCATTGGCTGGATTGGTTCACGGATGGCACCTGAAGGCAGTTTTTCCAATGGCGGGGCTATTTTATCAGGCGCCGCTGATATGATGTTTGGTACATTTGGCGCGTTATTGTTGGGAATTATTGTCGCGCTGGCCTGTTTCACAACATCTGTTGGTCTGGTCGTCGCATGCGGTCAGTTTTTCCATAAGATGAGCGGCGTTTCATACCAATGGATTATTGCATTGGTCACATTCGGCAGCTACTTGATTGCCAATCAGGGGCTGAATACGATCATAAGTGTTTCTGTGCCAGTTCTGACATTCATTTACCCAATAGCAATTGTCCTGATCATCCTGACATTTTTACATAGGATCTTTGGAGAGGCACAGGCTGTATACCGGGGGGCGATTCTTCTTACGGTTGTTATAGCGTTATATGATGGTCTGACCGAATTTGGTCTTGAAATGCCGGCGGTCACGTCAGTCATGTCATATTTGCCCTTTTTCTCTCTTGGACTCGGATGGCTCGTTCCGGCAATCGCCGGCGGAGTGATCGGCTATTTATTCAAACGCAAGCCATCTGCTGTCTGACACGTGCGCGTCAAATTTACCAGCTTATTTATTTGGCTGTTCACCAAAATTTATGGTTGACAAATTAGATGTCATGTTGACGTCAGCAGTCGCTTCGAAAAAACACTAGTGTGCTCGTCGTGTTGCAAGTTTTTCGGTGAAGCAGCACTCCTCGCAACTCGTAGCTCATTCGATGGATGTTTCGCTCGTCGCTTTCCGTGGGCTTGTCCTCAGCCTCCTCGAAAAAGAAGGTCGCTTTTTCTGCGGGGTCTTCACACTGCGCATTCCCACAGGAGTCTCCGTGTTTTTCCTCCGCTAGCTAGTTTCACTACTATATTCACTCATTCATTTCAACCATAGATTTTGGTGTTGACCCTATTTATTTTTAAAATATGTTAGGATAGGAGGGTAACATGTCTATGTTTAGAAGTTATTCCCCCCGCTCCCGCTGACTGTTGCATGCGGGGTGAAGGGAAAAGGAGAATTGGAACCATGACGGAAAATGCTGAGCAAATCCTGCAAACATATTTTGGGTATGATACATTTCGCACCGGACAGAAACAAACAATAGACAACATTACGGACGGTCGTAACACATTGGCAGTCATGCCGACAGGCGGCGGTAAATCATTGTGCTACCAAATTCCCGGCATGGCCCTGGATGGTGTTGCCATCATTATCTCCCCGCTTATTTCACTCATGAAAGACCAGGTGGATGCGCTTCAGGCTTTAGGGATTCCCGCTGTCTACATAAATAGCTCACTGACAGCCGGCGAACAACAATCACGTCTCCGCGGTATCGAAGCAGGCAACTATAAGTTTGTCTATGTCGCACCTGAACGTTTCGAATCATCTGCGTTCATTTCTGCGCTACGCCGGATTCAAATTGCACTGGTGGCATTTGATGAAGCACACTGTATTTCCCAATGGGGGCATGACTTCAGGCCAAGCTACCGTTCCATTATCCCGAACTTAAAACAGCTTCCGAGCATTCCAGTCACGGTCGCTTTGACAGCCACTGCCACCGACGAAGTGACAGCTGACATCCAGGCACTGTTACATATTGAAAAGCAAAATGTCGTAAAAACCGGTTTTGAACGTGAGAACCTTTCGTTTCATGTGATCAAAGGAAAAGATAAGGCGACCTACATCCGTTCGTTTATGAAGGAACATCGGAATGAATCGGGTATTATTTATACCGCCACACGCAAACAAGCCGATACATTGTATGAACAGTTGACTAAGCGCGGCTTTTCTGCGGCCAAATACCATGCCGGTCTTACAGAAGATGAGCGTAAAGAAGCACAGGCTTCATTTATTCACGACGAGAAAACAGTTATGATTGCAACCAATGCATTTGGCATGGGTATTGATAAATCAAACGTGCGGTTTATCATTCATTATGCCATGCCCATGACGATTGAAGCTTACTATCAGGAAGCAGGCAGAGCGGGACGCGACGGCGAGCATGCTGATTGCATTCTGCTGTTCTCGCCGCAGGATGTCCAGCTGCAAAAATTTTTAATCGAACAATCATTGCTTGATGAACATGCCAAACAAAATGAATACCGCAAACTGCAGGCAATGATTAATTATTGTCATACACATGGCTGTCTGACAGCCTATATTCTTGAATATTTTAATGATGACAGCAGAACCGGAAACAACTGCGGCCGCTGCAGCAATTGCCTTTACCGTCAGGAACGGATTGACATCACAGAAGAAGCACAAATGATTCTGTCGTGTGTCAAACGTATGGGAGAACGTTTCGGGGTAAACATGACAGCAAAAGTACTGAAAGGATCCAAGGACAGCCGATTGCATCAATTCCGCCTGCACATGATTTCCACTTATGGCATACTATCTGCCTATACGGAAAAAGAGCTCACAGAGCGCATTCAGTTTCTGGTTGCTGAGCGATTACTTGTAACACAGGACGGGAAGTTTCCGACGCTACAGCTCAATCAGAATTCAGTCGATGTTTTGAAAGGCAAGCTTACTGTCTGGATGTATACGGCACCCATTCCTTCAAACGAAGCAGCAGACTATCAGGAGGAGCTGTTCGCTTCATTGCGCGAATTGCGGAAACAAATGGCAGACGAACAAGGTGTCCCGCCATACGTGCTGTTTTCCGATGCTACGTTAAAGGAAATCAGCCGTTACTTTCCGGAAACGAAAGAAGATATGCTGTCAATTAAAGGTATCGGAGAAAAGAAATACGACCAATATGGTGAAACATTCCTGTCAGCCGTAAAAGAATGGCACCAGAATAATCCCGGCGCCTCAAAACCTGTTAAAATAGCCGGCACCGCACCTGTTGCCCAAAAGAGGGAACAAACTGATGACCGGCCGAGCCACATGATCAGTTATACGATGTTCCAATCCGGCAAACCAATCAAAGATATTGCCCTCATCCGGGAGCTGACATCACAAACCATTGAAACACATATTTTTAAGGCTTTTAAGGAAGGACACCCGCTGGCATGGGAAATATTTTTCAATCAAGAGGAGGAAACTGCCATTTTGACTGCACGTCATGAACTGGAGGTTCCAAGATTAAAGCCTTTAAAGGAATCATTGCCAGATGAATATGATTATACAAAGATTAAAGCGGTCCTGGTAAAGAATGAACTGATTTAAAAACTATAAAGATTCACTCCTGTAATAGAACGCGAAAAGTGAAAGGTGCCATGTTTAAATTGACGAAACATGGCACCTTTTTCAGTTAAGCTTAATTATTGTTGTTAAAGGATCCGTTTACAGATCGGAATCCGATTAGCCAAAACCCAGTGGGTTCCCGTATGTTGGTCGCACGAGTTCATGACTCTCTCGCACGAGTTTGCGGCGCTCTCGCACGAGTTTGCGACTCTCTCGCACAAGTTCATGGCTTTCTCGCACGAGTTTGCGACTCTCTCGCACGAGTTCATGGCTTTCTCGCACGAGTTTGCGACTCTCTCGCACGAGTTTGCGACTCTCTCGCACGAGTTTGCGACTCTCTCGCACAAGTTCGCGGCTCTCTCGCACGAGTTTGCGACTCTCTCGCACAAGTTTGCGACTCTCTCGCACAAGTTTGCGACTCTCTCGCACGAGTTTGCGACTCTCTCGCACGAGTTCATGACGCTCTCGCACGAGTTCGCGACTCTCTCGCACAAGTTCGCGGCTCTCTCGCACAAGTTTGCGACTCTCTCGCACAAGTTTGCGGCGCTCTCGCACGAGTTCATGGCTTTCTCGCACGAGTTCATGACTCTCTCGCACGAGTTTGCGGCTCTCTCGCACGAGTTTGCGGCGCTCTCGCACGAGTTCATGGCTTTCTCGCACGAGTTCATGGCTTTCTCGCACGAGTTTGCGGCTCTCTCGCACGAGTTCGCGGCTTTCTCGCACGAGTTCATGGCTTTCTCGCACGAGTTTGCCCCACCTAATTCGCGATACAGCCCAGTACGACTATTCGCCTTTCACATTCAGTGCCCATGTGCCATTACGGAAAACCGCTTCCGTTGTGCCATCTTCCAGCACACCATCAATATCAAGATCTGCGGACCCGATCATGAAATCAACGTGAGTCAAGCTGTCATTCACACCATGCTTATCTAGTGCGTCATCGTCCATATCAGCACCGCCTTTTAAATTGGTCGGATAGGCTTTGCCTAATGCGATATGGCATGAAGCATTCTCATCAAACAAGGTATTGTAAAAAATCAGCCCTGACTGTGAAACAGGTGATTCATGCGGCACAAGCGCCACCTCGCCGAGACGACTTGCACCTTCATCGGTTTCCAGCAGATGCTTAAGCGTTTCTTCGCCTTGCTCAGCGTTGAAGTCAACCACTTTTCCATCCTTAAATGTCAGACTGAAATTATCAATCAGACTGCCGCCATAGTTGAGCGGCTTAGTACTTGCCACCGTTCCATTTACACGATACTTATGCGGCAGCGAGAAAACCTCTTCAGTCGGCATATTCGGATTGAAGGTCGTCCCCTGTTCGGAAGCCGCAGAACCGCCCTTCCATATATGCCCTTCCGGAAGGCCGATTTCCAGATCCGTTCCAGGTGCTTTATAGATTAGCTTCTGATACGTTTTACGGTTTAATATTTCCCTTGCCGTTCTCAGCATTTCATTATGCGCATCCCACGCTGCAATCGGATCATCCCGATCAACACGTACAATGCTAACGATAGCATCCCACAAACTTGCTTGTGCATCATCACGTGATTTGTCCGGGAAAACTTTTTGTGCCCAATCACCGGTCGGAATGGCTATAATTGACCACGTAATCCGATCATTCATCGTATATTGACGAAAGTTTTTCATAGCCTGTGACGATGCTTTATTTGCCTTCGCAACTCTTGATGAATCTATATCTTTCAACAAGTCCGGGTTTGTTGAATGAATCGACAGCACAGCTGCCCCATCCTCAGCATACGATTCATACAGATTAACCCGCCAGTCCGGAAAATTCTCGATGACCTCGTCCGGCGCATTTTCATATTTCAACAAGGTCAGCTCATCATCCGACCAGTTGATATGTACATCCTTAGCCCCCATCTCATATGCCTTTTTGGCAACGATCCGGGTGAAATCCGCTCCTTCAACCGGCGCATTGATCATCAGTGCTTGATTTTCCTGTAAATTGACACCTGTACGCAGCGCAAGCTCAGCATACTTTTCCTTTGTTTTTTGATCTGCCATTAAAGTTACCTCCAAAATTTTTTATAATGTTATTATTTCATAAATGCCAATAATCGCCAAATAATTGAGTAAAGTCGGCAGCTGCTTAATTTACCAATTGAGGGTATTGTGTTATGATTGAATCAGGTTACTTTTCGTAATCGTATTATCCTTCATCAGAGAGGTGAAAATGCATGGCTGATTTATGTCCGCGCTTTGAAGGTGCAATGGGAATTCTCAGTAAACGCTGGGTCGGCCTTATACTGTTTGAGCTGTTGAATGGCACCAAACGTTTTTCCGAAATGGAAACCGATTTGCCTATAAGTGGACGATTGCTCTCTGACCGACTGAAAATGCTTGAAAAAGAAAATATTGTTGAACGCAATATATATTCTGAATTTCCAGTTCGCATTGAGTATTCTTTATCTGATAAAGGAAAGGCTCTTAAACCTGTGATCCAGGAAATCCAAAATTGGGCTGATAACTGGATGCCATCTGATTATGCTGAACAATCAAACACATGATATGAGAGCCTCTAGGACAGGCTCTTTTCATCCCCATTGTTCCCTATTTTCTGATTGCAGCCAGCATGTCAGGCTTTCTATATCTTCAGCAAACACTCTGTCCCCGGAAATCGCCGGCACAATCGCACGGGCACGATCGTAAAAAAACCTCGTCTGTACAGCCATTTGCTCCGTTCCCCGGTATTCAGCTGCTTGCATCGCACATATTAATTCAATGGCAATCACACGGCGTGCATTGCCGAGCATCTGCCGTGCATGGCGTGCTGCAATCGTGCCCATGCTGACATGGTCCTCCTGATTCGCTGACGACGGAATCGAGTCGACACTCGCCGGATGTGCCAGGGTTTTATTTTCCGAAACGAGTGATGCGGCGGTATACTGCATAATCATCGCACCGGATTCAAGGCCGGGGTTCGCACTTAGAAAAGGCGGCAAGTCATTCAGTTGTGGATTGACAAGTCGTTCAACCCTGCGTTCGGAAATAGTGGCCATCTCTGCGATCCCCAGCTTTAAAAAGTCCATGGCAAATGCGATTGGTTCACCATGAAAATTTCCACCGGAGACTACCTTATCGTGCTCAGCGAAAATTAACGGGTTATCAGTCACAGCGTTCATCTCGATTTCAAGCTTTTCCTTAACGTTATTTAATGTTTGCCATGAAGCACCCAGAACTTGAGGGATGCACCTTAACGAATAGGCATCCTGAACCCTTTCCTCCCCTTGGCGTGTAGTAAGCTGGCTATCCTTCAGACTTTCACAAATGCGTGCAGCCACGTCAATTTGCTCCTGATGACCACGTAGCCTGTGCACATCATGATCAAAGGCATCGATAATCCCGCGCAATCCCTCCAACGTCATGGATGCGACCCTTTCACTCTGATAAAGAAGTTGTTCCATCTCCAAGCATGTGACCACACCCACAGCTGTCATAGCTTGCGTACCATTAATCAGGGCAAGCCCTTCCTTTGCCTGCAATGTAATAGGTTCAATCGACACATCAGAAAGCGCCTTCATTGCCGGCATTTGTTTATTCTGATAAAAGACATCACCTTGCCCTAACAGCGGCAGAGCGAGATGGGCCAGTGGTGCTAAGTCACCGCTCGCACCCAGCGAACCCTGCTGTGGGACAACCGGGTGAATACCGGCATTAAGTAGTGCTATCATTTGTCTGACCAGGTCCGGACGAACACCGGAATACCCTCTTAAAAGTGCATTAGTACGGAGCAAAAGCATTGTCCGGCTAATTATTTCAGAAAATGGTGTTCCGACACCACACGCATGGGAATGGATCAAGTTTAGCTGCAACGTCTCAAGATCTGCTTCATCAATAATCACATCACTAAACTTCCCAAAGCCTGTGTTAATACCGTACATCGTCTCTTTTTTTTGAACCATTTTCTCCACCGTTTCTCTGCTTTTTATCAACGTCTGTTCTGTTTCCTCAGACAGGTCAACTTTTTCCTTGTCTTCCACAACACGAATCACTTCGTCCAGTGTCAATGTTTTACCCGTTAAAATAACCATTCTTCCCCTCCGTATTATTGCATTAGTTTATTAAAGTGCATAAAAAAAGAGGCGATGGCTATTAAACCATGCCTCTATCGTTTTGGGTGCAAGCGGATAAACCAACCATTAAGCCATCACCTCAAATGGTGTGAATGAATCTATATCTTTATGGTAAGTGTTTTGAAAGGAAAATGCAAGACGACAGCCTGTTCTTCGCACACAGCAGCTGCTATTATCCACTGAGTTGAGCAAGCCATCTATCAAACAGTTTCATATTAATCCGCTTTATTCCACGGATAACGTGTGCCATACGTTGCAGCCATTTCCTTGGAATGACCACGCCGCTTTTTCCGTTGATCTGCACGTTCTGGTGCTGATGCATGCAATTCTTTTTCCTGATCCGATACCGGATAAACCTGTGGAACAGAATCCGGTTTTCCATTCTCATCTATCGCTACAAAGGTGGAAAAAGCTGTCGTGCATACTTTCCGATCACCCGTTAGCAGATTTTCCGTCACCGCTTTTATAAATACTTCCATAGATGTATGGTGTGTCCATGTTACGTAAGCTTCAACGCAGATGGAATCCCCTTCTTTAACCGGCGAAAGAAAGTCAACCGAATCTGTTGATGCCGTTACGACCGGTTTTCGCGCGTGCCGCACAGCCGCAATCGCTGCAACATCATCGATATAAGCCATCAGCCTGCCTCCGAACAATGTGCCGTGATTATTAGTATCCGGCGGGAGTACATGTGCTGTCTTAACGGCAAGCGAATCCCTGCAAGGTTTCTTGTCCATATCTTCTCCTCCGTTTCATCAATTTACGTGTATTAGTCCCATTATAGTATCGGGGAAATCAATCGTGAAATAGACTCCTTAAAACGCACTCCAAACGACCGCTTTTTATACAGGTTCCAAGTCATTTGAGTTGAATATGAAATATCATCATTAAATGCCTTGAGCAATCTTTCCGATAATCCCTGGTCATACAGGAATGCATTCACTTCAAAATTAAGGCGGAAACTGCGTACATCGATGTTTGCGGTACCAACCGAGGCAATCTTACCATCCACGATAATTGTTTTAGCATGCAAAAAGCCTTTTTGATAAATGTATACATTTCCCCCAGCATCCAGTAAATCACCGATATAGGATAATGTTGCCCAATAGACAAATGGATGATCCGGCTTATTCGGGATCATGACTTTCACATCAACACC
Source organism: Lentibacillus kapialis (assembly GCF_014646635.1). Taxonomy (GTDB): domain Bacteria; phylum Bacillota; class Bacilli; order Bacillales; family Amphibacillaceae; genus Lentibacillus; species Lentibacillus kapialis. The sequence goes on along the minus strand of NZ_BMNQ01000001.1, from coordinate 163,805 downwards.
TGACAGCGAGGCAATCCGCAATGCATCCTGCAGGCTGTCATCCGGGATATAGTAAGGTGTTTGAATGTAAACATATTCTTTTGCCGACATAATCATCTTAATATAACCATTCTTAATCTGCTCCCAATCGGAGTCCGGCCCGCTTGATACGATTTGTACCCCGACATCCCCACATGTGTCATAAGCATAATACCGTTCATCATACGCGATATTGTGCCGTGATGCCTGGTTCCAGTCCAAAAAAAACCGCGTTTGCATATTGGCGACTGCATCCCCGCAAATACGCAAATGAGTATCGCGCCAGTAACCGAACTTTTTACTGTGTCCCAAATATTCATCACCGATATTAAAACCGCCGATATAACCAACTTTCCCATCAATGATAGCTAATTTCCGGTGGTTACGATAATTGATTTTAAAGTTCACTTTTGGGATTTTGGGAGGAAAAAAAGATTCAATTTCAATACCCGCCTTCCGCATGCGACGAATAAACTTTTTGCTTATTTTTCGTGATCCCATATCGTCATAGAGCACACGCACCTCTACACCCTGTTTAACTTTTCGGATAAGAACATCAGCCGTCCGTTTGCCGAGTCGATCGTGGCGCAATATATAGTATAACAGATGAATATGATCTGTCGCCTGTTCCATATCTTTAAGGAGTTCATCAAACTTTTCTTTGCCATCTGTAAAGATATTTACACTGTTATCCTGCGTTAAAATCGCATCATCATTGTGGAGGTGCATATAATAAAGATCTTTGTATGCAGCCAAATCCGGATTTTTATATTGGAATTGATCCTCTTCCAGCGCACGCAATTGTTCCTGTACAGCCCGTTTAACGCCTAACCTCACTTTTGTATCCCAGGTAAAAATGCGCTGACTGCTAATCCGTCTTCCAAAAATCAAATACAATATGAAACCAACTACAGGAAGGAAAAGCAATACCATCAGCCACGCCCACGTTGCCGAAGCATCTTTTCGTTCCAAAAAAATGATGGTTAAGGCCAGTGTTATGTTTAAAACAAGGAGAATTTCCAACACGATTGACCAAAATCCCACGATTAAAACCTCTCTTTTTAGAAAACGAGTCATTTCAACTCATCATAGCACAATTTTCCTTAGTTCGTTAATCGATTGTTTAATCGCTTTGAATATTATCGTGTCAGGAACGCTTTTTTAAAAGAAGTTTCCCGCCGGCTTGACATAATCATGACCAACCGGGTTCTTTCTGCCCTATACACGCTGCCCATATTTTGAACTTCATACAGCTTTATCATGCAAACGAATGATGGCGTTTAGTCTGTTCGACGTAAAGAACAGACCAAACTTATGGGAAAAGAAAAAACCTGTACCAAAATGGGCACAGGCGCATCCTCCCAAAAATAAATGCGGAAACGAAACATTCAGGATATATGCATTTAAGATAATAGCATTGGGTAACCGCTATGGTTACAGCCGATCCAACGCTTGTTCAAGGTCTTTCCAGATGTCTTTCCATTCTTCAAGTCCAACCGATAATCGAATGAGCTGATCCGTTATACCCATTTTTTGTCGGGATGCTTCCGGCACAACCGCATGTGTCATTGTTGCCGGATGCTGAATCAGGGTTTCAGCATCACCCAGGCTGACGGCGATTTTGACAAATTCAAGATTGTTCAACATTTGCTGAGCATCCTTCTTTGTGCCCTTTATCTCAAATGAAATAAGACCGCCGCCGCGTTTCATTTGGTTTTGTCGGATATGGTAATCCGGATGATCGTGGTCGTCCGGATAAAGAACACGGCTTACGTTTGGATGGCTGCTTAATTCAGCGTAAATTTTTTCGGCATTGTCACAATGACGATCAACCCTTATTGGCAGGGTTTTCAGCCCCCTGATCAAAAGCCATGCATCAAGCGGCGACATGATTCCACCGATATCTTTTTGTGTAGTCATCTGCACGTTATCAAGGAATTCCCTCGTCCCGACAGCTACCCCGGCTATGACATCGCCGTGCCCGCCAATGTATTTGGTCGCACTGTGAATCACGACATCACAACCAAGTTCGAGCGGCCGCTGCAAATACGGTGAGGCGAACGTGTTATCCACCACTACCGGAATATTATGCTCGCGAGCCACTTCGGAAACCATTTCCAGATCGATCAGCTTCATCGTTGGGTTAATCGGAGTCTCAACATAAATACATGTCGTTTGCGGCCGGATCAATTGCCGCAGTTCATCTTTTGTCTCCATCATTGAAAAGTCGTGTTCAATATTATATTTTTCTTTCATCATGCTTACCAAACCGAATGTGCAGCCATATAGCCCAGCCGAACATATGATATGATCATTTGCTTTTGTCAATGCAACCAAAATTGCGGAAACTGCAGCCATACCTGAAGCAAAGCCAAGTGCGCGTTCGCCTTTTTCCAGGGCAGCCATTTTTTCCTCAAGCACACTGACAGTCGGGTTGCCAAGTCTCGAATATATATAACCCGCTTCCTCACCGGCAAAACGACGTTCCCCCTGCTCTGCGGTTTCGAATGTAAATGTGGATGTCTGGAATAATGGCGTGGCAAGACTCCCCAACAAGTCAGACGGATCATAACCGTCATGAATGGCTGATGTTTCGAATTGTTTATGATTTTCCGTCATACATAATTCCTCCCTCTCCCTCTATAAAATAACACGTCATTAGGTGGTGCGTTTATCCCGCTGAATGTCAGTTCAGCAGAATCGGAGCTTTACTGACTGCTGATCATCGCTTGCCTTTCCCGGATTCCTCGAAACCTTGAAGAAGAGATTTCTGTCCGTAAAAGCAGAACATACACCTATACTATTATTCTATTGCATTTGAAATCATTTTGAAAGCGTTTGCCATAAAGAAACGGTGCTCTCAAATTGCTTTTTTCAAAAATAAATTCTAAACTTGGATTATTTACATAAAGGAGGAGAACCATGGATCAGGAACACAAAGCAGGTATTCTATATGCTGCTGTTGCTTATATTTTATGGGGATTCTTGCCAATTTACTGGAAACTTCTATATGAAACACCCCCTGGGGAAATATTGGCCCACCGCATTTTATGGTCATTCATTTTTATGCTTATTATTGTCTTCGCTGTTCGGAAATGGAAACCGTTCATGCAGGCGTTTAAGGCCATTCTTAAAAACAAAAAACAATTCATTGGCATCACCGTCGCCTCGTTTGTTATCAGCTTAAACTGGCTCACCTTTATTTGGGCCGTTAATCATGATCATGTCATCCAAACAAGTCTGGGCTATTACATCAATCCGCTTGTCAGCATTTTATTGGGAATGATTGTATTAAAAGAATCACTGACAAGGCGACAGCTGTTTGCATTTGCCCTGGCCGCAGTCGGCGTTGTCAATCTCACCGTCAGTTATGGTGTATTTCCCTGGGTCTCACTGGTCCTGGCGTTCAGTTTCGCCATTTATGGTCTTTTGAAAAAAACGGTTAATATCAGTGCCATGTTCGGATTAACAGTGGAAACGATGATCGTGTCACCCATTGCCCTCATTTATCTGCTTGTCACACCGGACAGTTCCTTAAAGCCGGCAATGATGTTTTCCGCTACGGGGCCATTATTGATTGGTGCCGGCGTGGCAACTGCTGTTCCGCTTCTTATGTTCGCAACCGGCGCCAGAAAAATTCCATTATCAATGGTAGGTTTTTTGCAGTATATTGCACCGACTATCATGCTGATTCTCGGTGTGTTTGTTTATAAGGAAAACTTCTCCACTGCACATTTCCTTTCGTTTGGTTTGATCTGGGTAGCTCTTATTATTTACATGGCTTCAGCCCATCCAAAACTGATCCGTCGGCAGGAACAAAATTAAAACACATCTCGTATTCACAAATAGAAGAAGCCTTATACTGTGTCGCATTTTTTTATCAACTACACGTTAAAAAGTAAAAAAAAGCTTGACTTATAACCCGGGCAGTGTATATAATGTTCATTAAATTAATAACATTTGCATCTCTTATCAAGAGTGGCGGAGGGACAGGCCCTGAGAAGCCCGGCAACCATCAAGGCAGGTGATTTTACCTTGAAAGGTGCTAAATCCTACAGATCAGATGCGATCTGGAAGATAAGAGGAGGAACGGTTACATAAAACAAACCCTCTTCTCTTATGAAGGGGGTTTTTGTTTTTTCCCCTCTTCCAGCCTAAATTCAGCTTTTTACAGCTATACACCATTTCTTAAGGAGGAATTTCTCATGACCAATTTTCATCTACCCAGCCAAGAAACCCAACTGCTTCACGGTGGCCAGGAGCCTGATCCGACAACCGGCTCCCGTGCCGTTCCAATCTATCAGACAACTTCCTATGTATTCCGGGATACTGAACATGCCCAGAATCTCTTCGCGCTTACAGAGCCGGGCAACATCTATACCCGTATTATGAACCCGACCAATGATGCGTTTGAACAACGAATCGCCCTGCTCGAAGATGGCGTTGCAGCCGTTGCCACCTCGTCCGGCATGGCCGCCATTACGTTATCCATTTTAAATCTTGCCGGAAGCGGTGATGACATAGTAGCTGACAGTAACCTATATGGCGGCACATACAATTTATTTGTCAACACATTGCCAAAATACGGGATTAATGTGAAGCTCGTTGATGGAACCAATCCTGAAAGCATCAAAAATGCGATTACCGATAAAACAAAAGCCATATTTGGCGAAATCATTACGAATCCAAGCTTGAATGTATTGGACTTGGAAGCAATTGCCGGGATCGCACACGATCACGATATTCCGCTTATTATTGATAATACCTTTGCAACACCATATGTCACGAAGCCACTTTCATGGGGTGCTGACATTGTCGTCCATTCCGCTACAAAGTGGATCGGCGGCCATGGCACCACTATTGGCGGTGTCGTTGTTGATGGCGGGCGTTTCAACTGGGACAATGGGAATTTCCCTGGCTTTACCGAACCGGATGAAAGCTATAACGGATTGCGCTATATTGATGTTGGTCCGGCTGCATTTGCTACGAAGTTACGCGTTCAGCTATTGCGGGATATCGGAGCAAGTCTGAGCCCTCAGAATGCATTCCTGCTGCTGCAAGGGCTGGAAACGCTGCATTTGCGTGTTAAACGTCACAATCAAAATGCTGAAGCGGTCGCAAACTACCTAAAAAATCACCCAGCCGTCGAATGGGTCAACTATCCGGGATTGGAAAACCATCCTTCTCACAACTTAGCAAATAAATATTTGCAAAACGGTTACGGATCCATCATCACATTCGGCATTAAGGGCGGACGCGAGGCTGGCAGAAAGCTAATCAATAACATTACCCTTTGGTCACACGTTGCCAACGTTGGGGATGCGAAATCACTGATTATCCACCCTGCATCCACCACTCATCAGCAGCTTAGCACCGAAGACCTGAAAAAGAGCGGTGTAACAGAGGAGTTAGTCCGACTGTCAATCGGTCTTGAGTCGACAAAGGACACGTTAGCTGATCTGGACCAGGCAATTGCAAAAGCAACCGGTGAAGCACCAACTATCGAGCCAACTGAGGAAGATGTCATAAATTGGCTCCTCGCTTCCCCATTTGACCGAGCAGATGGCGGTATACGGCAAAAGGCGATTGCTGTATACGGACTGGATTCGCCGGACAGTGCAGTTTATCAAAGTGCAAAACAGCTGCAGCAGATCGGATTTCAAATTGTGTCAATCAATCAATCAAACGAGACTATTGTAACCGAGCAAATCTATCATGAGTTAAACAGCGTTCCGTTAACAGTCGATGCAATTTTAACACATGAACGGACATTGCCGGCAGACATCACTAAACAGCTGAACGAGAAAAATACCAGCATCGTCTGGGCGGAAAATTCTGCTGCGATTCAAACGCTTGGAAACACACAGAACACCGGATTAGCCGTCATCACAAACAAAAATGCTTACGAGGAAGCAGTGCGCATCCGGAAAAACGGTGTTCATAGATATCATAAGTAAAAATTGACTGGGGTACCCCTCTGTACTTTCCATCTTAAAAATTCGCCTTCAACATAAGGCGAATTTTTTTAGTTTAAATATGATTTATAATGGGGATTAGCCAAGCATAATCATGGTATAATAAAATAAAGCTGATATTCAGCGGTCAGCTGATCGCTATTTGTGGCACAAAACAGCAGGAAACCTGACACTTGCAAAATAAGATGCTGCATATATAAGATGAACCCAGCATCATAAGAATAACTTTCAATAGGTGTGAAAATCATGAACAAAAAACGATACACACTCATTATTTTGGGCATACTATTTATAGGTATCACCCTCTTTCTCGTCGTGGATACGCCGAAAGAATCTATAAATGAAATCGCTCATAATACTAAACAACAGAAACAAGCGCAGGATAATAATACTGGAGACACCGGCAATGAAAAAGGAAAAACATCCCCAAATGACGAACAGCTATCGTCGGAGACAGCTGATGAGCCGGTTGCCAGTCTTCAAGACATTTTCAGCGAAGCAGTCAAACGTACGATTAATTTTTTTGATAACAGGGAAACAAACATTACAGCAATTGGTGATTCATTGACACAAGGTGTCGGCGATGATGTTGTGGATGGCGGCTATGTCGGTATTTTAGATAATACGATTAATCGAAACAACCAACTGGTGACATTTGATAATTACGGCAAACGTGGCAACCGGTCGGATCAGCTTCTAAAAAGACTCGAGAAGCCAAAGGTCGCTCAGTCTGTTAAGAATGCAGATATTGTTCTGATTACGATTGGCGCCAATGATATCATGCAGGTCGTTAAAGAGAATTTCACTGATTTGAAGATAAACGATTTTTCACCGGCAAAAGAAACATACAAAGGTACTCTGCAGCAAATTTTCGATAAAATAAATGCTTTAAATGATCATGCTGAGATTTATCTGATTGGAATATATAACCCCTTCATGCATTACTTTCCGGATATAAAAGAACTGAGTATGATTGTTGAGGACTGGAATAAAACCAGCCGAAGTCTCACGGAACAATATGATAACGCGAGATTTATTCCAATTGCGGATATATTCAAGAGCGGGGATAAGAAATTATTCGCCGAAGATAATTTCCATCCTAGCCACCAGGGATACCAGCTTTTTGCCAGGCGTGTATTGAAATATTTAACAGATCAATAGGGGGTGCGGGAACCGTGCCGAAACATCAAAGGAAACACAATAAATGGAAGCAATTTTTCTTCTGGCTTGTTGGTATTAATGTACTGATACTGCTCGGTATCCTGACACTGATTTTCTGGCCTGTATCAGAAACAGAGACACCGACACCGTCAGACCACACTACACAGCCCAGCTCGGAATTCACAGTTCGAACTACGAAACAGAACGTCAATGAACTAGTCAATGCCTATATTGAAAAATTGCTGGACGACAGCGACCATCAATACAGTGTTTCACTGGAAGAGGATGTGGAACTGGTTGGCGAGCTGCCTGTTTTTTCATCAACTGTACCGGTAACCGTGCATCTGGAACCGGCTGTCCAGAAAAACGGCGATGTCATATTGAAACAGGAGTCAATCTCCATTGGACAGCTGGCATTGCCTAACAAAAAAATCATGGAGTACTTGAAAAAATATCTGCCAATGCCTGAATGGGTAACCGTCGATCCGAAAAATGAGGAAATCTACGTCGCCGTCACTGATATGCAAATCAGAAGTAACTTGAACGTCAGCGTCGAAAGCTTTGACCTAAAATCTAACAATCTCGCCTTTAATATTGAAATTCCTTACGAAACATTGGGAATTGAAAAAAGATATTATTAAAATGAACTGAAGCATATGCCAAGTCGTTCACTTAACGCGGGAAAACTTAGATTTCAACCGGGGCAATATTGACATCCACATCCAATGCCAATTCATCTCCGACAATAATAACAGGGCGCTGCTGGTTTGACGAGTACTCTTAACAAATGTACTTAACACATTAAGTCAAAATGGGGTTTTTGTTGACATTATAAGCCAATTGGGATTGCTTCTACTGGACAGTCTTTTATCCAGGCATCAGAAGAAAATAAGTTACTTGGCATCGTTTCAGCCGCAAACAATCCAAATTTCGGACAGGAATTTGTCTCCGCAATCACTCAACAACGCTTTTGGGATAGAACATAGCTTTTATCAATAACAGGGAACTAACGTTTGTTATTTCCCTGTTATTGAGCCGATGATTAAGGATTATTTTAAGAAGACAACGTTTATAAATCCTGTGATAGTCGAACCATATCGATGACTTTGATACCATTTTCAAAAATTGGTTCATCATAATGCCTAACAAAAAAGTCACGATCAATAGAAGTCATTCTAAAACCGCATTTTTGATATAATGCCAATTGAACGATTCCTGAATTCCCAGTTCCTATTTCAATGGTTTTATAACCTTCATATTTTGCCGTTTCAATTGCATGAAGGACAAGTTGCTTTCCGTATCCCCGATCATGATATTCTTCATTCACCGCTATATTTACAATTTCTACTGTTTCTGGCCGAGTTGGTATGAGGACATACGTACCTATAATTGTTCCATGAAGGTACATAATAAAACACTTACCTCTTGAAATGTATTTTCTGACAAGCTTTTCTGAAGGATCTGCCAACAATAATAGGTCCAATGGCAATTCCTCATCCTTATTTAATTCTCTTATCAATTTGAACACCTCAGTTTTCATTTTATTGCAGAATCTTGATCCTATAACGGATTAAAGACACCAAAAAATAGAGTGGCGTTTTTATAAGCACTGGCAATGCTGGATCCAGCATTGCGGATGGCGGTAGTCTTTCACATTTTTTACTTAATCAGATGTTACTAGAGGAAGCCCTTTTTTAAGACCAAAATTCCCCAGCCATGATTGATAACATTCCGCAACGTGTACATGTAGGTTTCGCATCGAACCTCAACCAAAATTTTGAAATTCGTGAGTGTAGTCTTCTTTAGTTACTGATTCAAAATATTGAAACAATTTTTCCCTGGTTTGTCGAATCCAGTAATACTTCAAATAATTTTGGAGCATGATCTTTTTTTAATGGCTCTATTATTAATGAATTTGAAGCACCTTTAGCACTCATGTTACTCCCTCCCTCGCTATATTTTATCCTCATGACATCATACCCAGTTTATACCACAGTGTCGCCCAATGATGCAATTCGGCACCAATGCTCATTAAAGATTAGCGCCCGCTTGTATTATAAGGTCATATTATTGAAGTCGATTTTTATAATCCTCCAATAAATTGTTTTTTAGGATAGCATCTTCTTCCTAACAATGCCCTCATTGACTTCATCTGTTTCCATTATATCTTCTGAGACGATATCTGTTTCTAAATCCTCAGTACAAAAGGATACAGCAGTCCAACCGTTGGATGACAAGCCTTTTCACATGTTGTTTACTCGAATATAGAAACCCGCATTAGCAACCATTTACGTTGACGAAACGGCTAAAATCCCTTAAGCTAACGTTGATGATATGTATTGGAGGACGTTAACGGATGATAACAGTTAATAATGTAAGCTTACGATATGCTGATAAGAAGTTGTTTGAGGATGTGAATCTTAAATTCACCCCTGGTAACTGTTATGGTGTCATTGGTGCGAATGGTGCCGGCAAATCCACTTTTCTGAAAGTTCTTTCCGGCGACGTTGAACCGCAGTCAGGCAGTGTTTCCACATCCCCGGACGAACGGATCGCTGTGCTGCAACAGGACCACTTTGCTTTTGAGGAGTACAATGTTCTGGAAACTGTCCTGATGGGTCATGAACGCTTATATGAGGTCAAGCAGGAAAAAGACGCCATTTATATGAAGCCTGATTTTTCTGAGGAAGACGGCATGCGGGCTGCTGAACTCGAGGGTGAATTTGCTGAAATGAACGGCTGGGAGGCAGAGTCCGATGCAGCCGTTCTATTGAAAGGACTCGGTATTGATGAACCCCTTCACTCAGCAAAGATGGGTGAACTGTCTGAGGATCAGAAAGTAAAAGTATTGCTTGCACAAGCACTCTTTGGAAATCCTGATATTTTACTTCTGGACGAACCGACAAACGGTTTAGACATTCACGCCATTCAGTGGCTGGAAGAGTTTTTGATCAACTTTGAAAACACAGTGATCGTTGTTTCACATGACCGCCACTTTCTAAATAAAGTATGCACACACATTGCTGATGTTGATTATGGAAAAATTGAAATTTACGTCGGGAACTATGACTTCTGGTATGAATCCAGCCAGCTCGCAAAAAAAATGGCTCAGGAAGAAAATAAAAAGAAAGAAGAAAAAATCAAAGACCTGAAGGCATTTATCGAGCGATTCAGTGCGAACGCATCGAAATCACGGCAGGCAACCTCACGGAAAAAATTACTCGACAGCATCACACTGGATGACATCAAGCCATCATCGCGAAAGTATCCGTATATCAACTTCACACCGGATCGTGAAATTGGTAATGACTTGCTGTTCGTTGACGGCTTAACCAAAACCATCAATGGCCAAAAAGTGCTCGACAATGTCAGCTTCACTATGAAAAAAGATGATAAAATAGCGTTAGTCGGAAAAAGCGATATTGCCAAAACAACGTTATTTGAGATCATTATGGGCAATATGGAACCGGATGCCGGCACATACAAGTGGGGTGTAACCACATCACAATCCTACTTTCCACGAGATAACGCTGCCTACTTTGACAACAGCGACTTAACGCTGGTCGACTGGCTACGGCAGTATTCACCGGAAGATGAAACAGAAACATTCCTGCGCGGATTCTTGGGAAGGATGCTATTCTCCGGCGACCAGGCATTAAAAAAGGCAAGCGTCCTGTCAGGTGGCGAACGCGTCCGCTGCATGCTGTCAAAAATGATGCTCTCCGGCGCTAACGTACTGGTAATGGATGAACCAACCAACCATCTGGATTTGGAATCCATTACGTCGCTGAACAATGGACTGAAACGGTTTAAAGGATCGGTTTTATTCACATCCCATGACCATGAATTTATTCAAACGATTGCCAATCGGCTAATTGAAATCACACCCCAGGGCATCGTTGATAAAGAGATGGACTATGACGACTATATTGCGGACAAAGAATTGCAGGAAAAAGTTGAAGCGATGTATGCAAGCTGAACCCTGTGCGGGTATGACCATTGCCGCACAGGTCAAAAGCCAACTCACCCTTCGTATAAAAAACGTTCCCTTATGTGCATAAGGGAACGTTTTTTATACTCCGATCTTCCGGACTTTTGCAAGCATATCCGTCGTCATCTTATCCATATCATATTCAGCTTTAAAGCCCCACTCCTCTGCTGCTGCAGACGAATCAATACTATTAGGCCAGCTTTCAGCAATTTGTTGCCGGACAGGGTCTACGTCATAATTCAGCTCAAAATCCGGAATGTGCTTTCGGATAGCAACGGCAAAGTCATCCGGTGCTGCGGATATCGCTGAAATATTATAAGCATTGCGATGGACAAGCTTTTCGGGATTAGCTTCCATCAGCTTAATAATAGCATCCAGAGCATCCGGCATGTACATCATATCCATGTACGTGTTTTGTGCGATAAAGGAGGTATACCTTTTATGTTTCATCGCCTCATGATAAATTTCCACTGCATAGTCAGTCGTTCCTCCACCCGGCGGCGTCATATAGGAAACTAGGCCGGGATAACGAACACCACGCGTATCTAACCCATAACGATAATAGTAATAATCACATAAAAGTTCTCCGGTCACTTTATTAACACCATACATCGTTGTTGGACGCATAATGGTTTCCTGAGGTGTGTTTTGTTTCGGCGTTGTTGGACCGAACGCTCCAATCGAACTTGGCGTAAAAAATTGCAAATCGAGCTCCCTGGCTACTTCCAAAGCATTCATCAGCCCACCTACATTCAAGTCCCATGCCAGCTGCGGATTAGATTCCGCCTTAGCTGACAACAGTGCGGCTAAATGCATGATGGTATCCACATTATGTCTTTCGGCTGCATCATATATTGCCTTTGCGTCGGTTACATCAACCATTTCGAACGGTTCTTCTGTCTCCTGCTTCTTCCAGATATCCGATCCAATAACATTAGATGAACCATAATGCTCCCGCAGTTTCCTGACAAGCTCTGAGCCGATTTGACCCATCGCCCCGGTAACAAGGATTTTTTTCATCGTTATTTCCCCCAGCTATTCCTTCCCATAGATATGTTGGCTAAGAAGTTGATATAACAGTCAGTTTAAATCAGACCCAGTTCCTTGCCGATTTTTTCATAGGCTTTGAGTGCATCATCCAGCATCTCTTTTGTATGTGCTGCTGTCGGCATATTGCGGACACGGCCTTTGCCCCTTGGCACTGTCGGGAATACGATTGCTTTCGCATATACTCCTTCTTCATACAACCGCTTGCTGAATTTCTGGGTATCTTTCTCATCACCAATGATACAGGGCGTAATGGGCGTTTCACTGACACCGATGTCAAACCCGAGTTTCTTCAAGCCATCTTTCAGATAATGGCTGTTTTTCCACAGTTTTTCATTTAAGTCCGTTGATTGTATCAACAATTCAATCGCTTTTGTACTTGCTGCCGCGTCTGCCGGTGAAACAGCTGTCGAGAATAAAAACGGGCGGGAGCGGACTTTCAGCCAGTCAATCAATTCTGTTTTACCGGCAACATAGCCGCCGATAACACCCATTGCTTTGGACAGTGTTCCCATCTGAAAATCGACTTTGTCCTGCAGCCCGAAATGCTTTACTGTTCCGGCACCTTTTCCGAGCACACCCGATCCGTGGGCATCATCGACATAGGTGATCAAGTCAAACGCTTCTGCAATATCAACCATTTCCGGCAATTTAGCAATGTCCCCGTCCATAGAGAAGACACCATCTGTGATCACCATGACCTTGTTATATTGACCTGATTCAACTGCTTCTTTTGCTTTCGTACGCAAGTCTTCCATATCCGAATGGTCAAAGCGGATGATTTTTGCTTTTGATAAACGACAGCCATCAATAATCGACGCATGATTCAATTCGTCGGAAAGAATCGCATCATGCTTATCCATAACCGCAGAAATCGCCGCCATGTTACAATTAAATCCCGACTGATAGGAAATAACTGCTTCAGTATCTTTGAATTCCGCCAGTTTCTCCTCAAGTGTAAGATGCAAATCCAGCGTTCCGTTAATCGTGCGGACAGCTCCGGCACCTGCCCCGTGTGAATCAACCGCTTCTTTGGCTGCTTCCCTGAGCCGTTCATCGGTAGCAAGACCTAAGTAATTGTTAGACGACAAGTTAATGAGCTTTTGTCCGTCAATGGTGATTACCGGGCCGTTTGCTCCTTGCACTGGGTCGATTTCATTATAAAGTCCGCGTTCTTTCAACGCCGAAATGTTTTCGTTCAAAAATGATTGCAGTACACTGCTCGTCATTTATACATCCTCCCTTTTATGATGTAAGCCATTTAATCATTCTCAATCATTAAAAATAGGTTCCATTATTGAGTTTAACACATGATCATATGATTTAATATTTTCACCTAAAAAATTTCGCAAATTCTGCAATGTCAGGATTTACTATTATTAATTTACTGAAACAGTGGTGCTTCGTTCTTTATTTTATTATAATAGATAGTGAGAATAGGCATGAAACATGCTTAACAAAAGAGAGGAAAACGATAATGAAGCAAATTTTAATATCACTATTTATTGGCTTAATCGTTTGTTTTGGTATCATCGGCTATTTTCAAACAACTGTTGATACAGATAATATTGTTGAAGAAGAAAACAATAATAGTGAAACGGTTATTCTAAATTAAATTGCATACAACAATAGGGAGCACCTATGCGATGCTCCCTATTGTTGCTGATTAGTTTGGTGTTAGTCAACAATGGTTACGTCAACTGTTTGAACGCCCCATTGGTTAGCTTTTGCCTCTGATGGAACATGGACGTCAATCTTATTGCCGTTAATGGCACCGCCAATATCAGCTGCAGTGGCATAACCATAACCTTCGACATGAACTTTTGATCCTAACGGGATAACATTCGGGTCAACTGCGATCACTTTTTTGTTCGGATTGGCATTCAAGTCAACGCCAGTAGACGTTACACCCGAGCATCCTTCACAGTCAGCAGTATATGCAGTTGCTGTTACTGTCATGGTTTTGCCCTCAGGGTTATCCTGTGAGGAATCTTGTGATTGTTGTTCGCTCGTATTGTTTTCATTGGATACAGCAGTTGCTTGTGTTGATTTATTAGACTGTTCTGTCGATTCATTTGACGAACTTGATTCAGTTGCCTCGGTTCCAGAAGCAGACTGCGTTTTATTTTGTTCGACATGTGATCCTTCAGTTGCTAGTTGTTGACCAACGACAATGAGATCTGACTGAAGATTATTCCAAGCTTTCAATTCATTTACTGACGCACCGAAATCATTACCGATGCCATATAATGTATCACCTTTCTGTACTTTATATGTGCCATTGGTATTATTGCTGTCATTGTTGTTATTGGTGTCATCGATAGAAAGTGTCTGCTTAGGATAAATTGTCGTTGTGTTTAATTCATTTATGTCAACAAGTTCATCCACGCTTGTATTATATTCTTGTGCAATGCTCCAAAGATTATCTCCTTTTTCTACTTCATACTCAGCTGCTGAAACAGTGGTTACTGTAGCACCAGCAATAATGGCTCCTGTAGCGATTGAAGCTACCAATTTCTTCATAGGTAGTCCCTCCTTTAATTACTGCATTGATAATACTATCATAGGTTCATAGGTAATGCAGTTACAGGGGAGTTAAGAGTGTGTTACAAACATTACTGAGTTACAGAAACAATATTACGATTTTAATAGATTTGTGACAAAAAGCGATGGACATTACATTTCTATGTCCAGAATGGCCTTCCTGATGCCTCCAGTCATGAAATGGCAATATAATCTCATGATTCTAACCATAAAAAATCCTTACTGTCAGTGACAGTAAGGATTTTTTATGGTTAGTTTTTTTCAAGTTGTTTCTTATATTGTTCAAATTCTTTTGTCGTACACCTTACCCAGTGATCCTGTTTAACTTCTCTGAACACCGGTTCCTCACTCGTATCATGTTCGGCAGGATCATAAGCCATGCGTTTACGGTACCGTTCATAATCGGGATCCGGAAGTGGAATGGCGGACAGCAATGATTGTGTATATGGATGAAGGGGGTTATTGTACAGTTCATCACTTTCTGCGAGTTCAACCATATTACCAAAATACATAACCCCGATCCGATCACTGATGTATTTCACCATGGATAAGTCGTGTGCAATAAACAGAAATGTTAAACCGTAATCACGCTGCAGCTTTTTCAGCAAATTAACAACCTGTGCCTGAATAGATACGTCAAGTGCCGAAATGGGCTCATCAGCGATAATGAATTCAGGTTCGACTGCAAGAGCACGAGCGATACCAATCCGCTGACGTTGTCCGCCACTGAATTCATGCGGAAAGCGTGTCGCATGTTCCCTGTTCAGCCCGACTGTTTCTAACAATTCTTCTACGCGCATTTTACGATCGGATTCACTTTTCGCCAGATTATGAATGTCAATCCCCTCTGCAACAATATCCATGACTGTCATTTTCGGATTTAAGGAAGAAGATGGATCCTGGAAAATCATTTGCATTTTCCGGTTCAGCTTCAACAAGTCTTTTTTCGATTTCTTTCCATGAACGTTTTCATTATTAAAAACAACCTGACCACCGGTAGCGTCGTGCAGGCGGATGATCGTCCGACCAGTAGTTGATTTTCCGCAGCCTGACTCGCCTACAAGTCCGAATGTTTCCCCCTTGTAAATATCAAATGAAATATCATTTACCGCTTTGACAATATTACTGCGGCCAAGTTTAAAGTGTTTCTGCAGATTCTTTACTTCCAGTACCTTTTCCTGTTCCATCAGTCTTCACCATCCTTGCCTTCGTCCATTGAAGCAAACCCTTGCATTCTGCGCTGGACCGATTCCGGCGGGTCAATCTGTGGCGCATGTTCATGCAGCAGCCAGGTGGCAGCATAGTGAGTATCAGATACTTGGAACATTGGCGGTTCCATCTTTGTATCGATTTCAAGGGCAAACCTGTTCCTTGGCGCAAACGCATCTCCTTCAGGCGGATTCAGCATATCCGGCGGGCTTCCCGGAATGGCATAAAGCTCTTCCTCGTCACTATCCAAGGTCGGCATGGAACCGAGGAGCCCCCAGGTATAGGGATGCTTCGGATTATAGAAAATATCATCGGCTGTTCCGATTTCAACAATCTTTCCGGCATACATAACTGCCACACGATCTGCCACATTGGCTACGACGCCCAGATCATGTGTAATGAAAATGATGGCACTATCCATTTCACGCTGTATCTCCTTCATCAACTCAAGGATTTGCGCCTGGATTGTCACATCCAATGCAGTTGTCGGTTCGTCTGCGATCAGGACCTTCGGATTACAGGCAAGCGCAATCGCAACGACTGCACGCTGACGCATCCCTCCGGAAAACTGGTGTGGATATTGATTGATCCGTTTTTCTGCCTGTGGAATACCCACCAGTTCCAAGAGTTCGATCGTTTTGTCCCTTGCCTGGGACTTGCTCATCTTCCTGTGCTTGATCAGCCCTTCTGCGATCTGCTTCCCCACTTTCATGGTTGGGTTCAGGGAGGTCATCGGATCCTGAAATACAGTTGATATATCCTTGCCGCGCAGCTTCTGCATTTGTTTATTCGAATAATTAGTAATATCTTCACCTTCAAACAGAATTTGCCCTGTTTTGATATAGCCCTGAGGTTTTGGCAATAATTGTGTGATAGCCTTGGTAGTAACCGATTTACCTGAACCGGACTCACCCACAATGGCCAGTGTTTCCCCTCTTTTCAGGTCAAAATCGATGCCTCTTACAGCTTGAACTTCGCCGCTGTAGGTATTAAATGATACGCTTAAATCGTTTACTTCCAGTACTTTGTTCATTCCCGAAACACCTCCCTTGTTATTTGTGCATTTTCGGATCAAACGCATCCCTGAGTCCGTCACCAATCAGATTGAATGCAATCATGATGACCGATATCAGGACGGCCGGATAAAATACCATGTATGGATATAATCTTAATACTTTAAATCCGGAGTCGACCAATGCACCGAGCGATGCCTCCGGCGGCACAATACCAAGACCAATGAAGCTGAGAAATGCCTCAAAGAAAATAGCATTCGGAATCGTAAACATCGTATTAATGATAATGATACCGGCAACGTTGGGCATCAGGTGTTTTCGTATGATTTTTCCGTTTGACTGCCCCAATGTTCGTGCTGCCAATACGTATTCCTCATTTTTCTGTTTCAGCACTTCGCCCCTTACAATACGTGCCATACCCGTCCAGCCGGTTATTGTAAGGGCCAGAACAATGGAAATGATGCCTGGTTGCAGAACAATTAAAAGTAGGAATATGACAACAAGATTTGGAATTCCAATAAGAATTTCCAGAATACGCTGTAAAACATTATCGACTCGTCCACCGTAGTAACCGGAAATGCCGCCATAAGCAACGCCGATGAGAAGATCAATCGCAGCGGCTGCAAACGCGATGATCAATGATACACGTGTCCCAAGCCAGATTCGTGTCCACTGATCACGGCCAAGCTGATCTGTCCCAAGCCAAAAATATTCATCCTGCATTTCTTTTGCTTCATAAATATGATAGGTTGCTGCAACTTCAGCGGAATCAGCACTTCCATCACCTTCAGAAAGCACCTCTATATCAATAAAATCCTCATCATTATTATAACGCATCACGGCATTTTTAGTTGCCTCTTCAACATCGTCGCCTTTAAATTCCGACGCTAATGTCCCATTCATTCCAAAAAAAGGCAAATCTTCTATAACTGGAATTTTAGGGGGCATTTTAGCACGTGATAAATCTTGTTCATCCATGCCATACTCATTAAAATGTGGAGCGAAAATACTCATAATGATAATGATAATCATAAGAATAATACTTAATACGGCTGATTTGTTTTTAAAGAATGTGCGCCGCGCATCCTGAAAGAAGGATCGGCTCGGTTTTGTTATTCTTTCACTTGTATCCTCTTTCCGTTCGTGGGGGACAAAGAGTTCCTTTGGTGGCTCATGTTTCTTCTGATTCGTTGCCATTTAATTTCCCCCTCCAGTCAGCCGGATTCTAGGATCGATAAATACATACAGAATATCAATGACAAGTATGATCACGATAAACAGAACCGAAAACAAAAGGGTTGTTCCCATAATAGTCGGATAGTCAAGCACTTCAATGGAACTGACAAATTGCTCGCCGATACCCGGGACGGCAAAAATCTTCTCAATAACAAGTGTCCCTGTCATAAGCGATACAGCCATTGGTCCCATGACGGTTACCAATGGAATGAGCGAATTTCGCAGTCCGTGCTTAAAAATAACGCCCGGTTCTGTAACACCCTTTGCCCGTGCAGTAGTTATGTAATCCGACCCAAGCACGTCCAGCATTTCTGTCCGCGTGAAACGGGCGGCAGTAGCCATTGGGAAAATAGCTAGTGCAATGGTTGGCAAAACAGTATGTGCATAAGTTCCCCATAATGCCACAGGGAACAGCTCCCACTTCGTTGCAAAATACCACTGGAGCATTCCTGCAAATACAAAGGATGGAATTGATGTACCCAATACAGCGATTATAGTCGAGGTATAATCCAGCCACCCATTATGATAAATCGCGGCAATCAGACCAAATAGGATCCCCGCAATTGTTCCAAAAACAAGTGCTTGCATCCCAAGTGTTAAAGAAGGGGGCATCCGATCCAATAGAATTTGAGTGACCGGTGTATTGTCAAAGTGAAAGGATATTCCTAAGTCCCCCTGCACGAGACCTGCCATATAATTGACGTATTGGACCGGAATCGGGTCATCAAGTCCGTACTTCGCCAATATCACTTCCTGTTGCGACTCCGATAGTTTATTCTCTGCAGAAAGCGGGCTGCCGGGAAGCAGCTTCATAAGGAAGAATGTAATGGTGGCAATAATAAACAGCGTTATAAGCATATATAAAACACGCCGTAATATATATCGAAACATTTCCGCACCTCCTGATTCATTATAGTCGTTCATGCTGTTTATAAAATATTCATTATTATAAGACTTTTTTCTTTACAGGGTAAAAGAGAGTACATGCCATCAGGTCATATACTCTCTCAATCACAGCATATTTGGTTGACGTTGCCTAGTTATTCGCCAGACCCTACGCTGGCCCATTTCCATTCATATGTCGGTCCAAATGAATTGAAATAGATATCCTGGATTTTCGGGCGAACCAACTGTGCTTTTGCACTTTGATAAATGGGTGCAACAGCAGCCGTTTCCGCGAGGATTTTCTCAGCTTCCAAGAAGTTGTCATAACGCGCTTCCGGATCCTGCGCCAGTTCATCTGTCGTCTCCTGAATCAACTTGTCATACTTTTCGTTCGAGTAGCCCATTTTGTTGTTTTGCCCGTCTGTGAGCCACAAATTCAGGAACGTGTATGGGTCCATGTAGTCCGGACCCCAACCGGAAGTCTGCAGCTGGTAATTCATGTTTGTATCAGCATCCAGACGCTGCTCAAAAGGAACTGATTTCAATGATACTTCCAGACCGGGAAGGTTTTTCTGCAGTTGGTTGACAACATATTCATCAGAAAGTTTTGCCGTTTCACTGTCGCCACCGAGCAGCTCCAGTTTTACGGAATCTTTGCCGATTTCTTCAAGACCTTCTTCCCAAAGCTTTTTAGCTTTTTCCGGATCATAAGTAATCAGGTCGCCATTTGCTTCACGGAAATCCTCACCGCTTGGCGTTTGCACAAAGTCAGCCGGCACAAAACCGGTTGATACGATAGATCCATTATTTAGAATCTCATCAACCAATGCCTGTTTATCGAATGCCATGGTGATGGCTTTACGCATTTTTTGGTTGGCAAGCGCCTCACTCTTCGTCTGGTTCATTTTCAGATAGAACAGAGAAGCTTCCGGAAAGACTTTATAGTGGTCGTGTGACTGATATTTATCAACAAGGTCTGAAGATAGACCTGCACGATCAACTTCACCTGACTCATATAAATCCACCGCTGTCTGCGGATCTTTAACAACTTCAAACGTCATCTTTTTAAGCTCTACTGTCTCTGCATCCCAATAATCTTCGTTTTTCTGGAGTTCCCAGGAGCTTGCTGTACTGTTCCAGTTTTCCAGGGTAAATGGACCATTGAACAATAACGTATCAGTACTGGTTGCGTATTTATCTCCCTGTTCTTCAACAAAGTCCTTATTCAACGGGAAGTAAGTCGAAAAGGTAGCCAATGATTCAAAATATGGCACCGGGTTTTCCAAGTTCACTTCCAATGTATAATCATCAGGTGCTTTCACTCCCAATTCTTTGACCGGAACATCGCCTTCGTTTACAGCTGTTGCATTTTTGACAACACCGCCGAGCATGTATGGACCGTACTCCGATCCTGTCTCGGGATCCACCGCGCGTTGCCAGGCATAAACAAAGTCATGTGCCGTTACCGGATCTCCATTTGACCATGTTGCATCTTCACGAAGATTGAATGTCCATGTTGTACCGTCTTCACTTACTTTGTGGTCCTTTGCAATACCCGGAACGATTTCACCATCTTTCACGCGATAAAGACCTTCCATTGTCGCGCCAGTGAATTGAATCCCATATTCGTCGGTAGCCATGCCAGGGTCCATTGACGGAATGGTGTCACCGTTTGTAAAATGAAGAACCTGTTCTGCATCTGAACCGGAATCCCCTTCTGATCCTTCGTTTGATCCTCCGTCGCTGCCGGAATCGGATGAACCGGATTCACCTCCGCCGGAACATGCGGCCAGGAACAGACCAAAAAGTAAAGCTAAAGACAAAAGCCATACTTTCTTCATGTTGAAAATACCCCCTTAATTAGTCCTATTTTCTGATAATTTAGCAGATTTAGCTGCTGATATGAATTATACTATTTTTCTCACAAGTTTGTAAAGAGCTATTTTAGGGAATTGTACCTGTATGGTTGTGTGCCAGTTGATAAAACGCTTTCACACCAACTTATCTGAGCTAAAAAAATTAAATTTTTATCCATTTCTTATGATATACTATGACTATACCGCAATGACTTTAGAAGGCAGGATTTACGACTATGCTCAAACGGAATTTACAGCTATTCGCTCTCAATATTGGGGTCATCTTTCTTACGGTCTGCTTGGCAGCATCTGCCTTGACGGTTCTTCAATTTTTAAATATCACCTTTTATTTTGTACTCATTTATATGGTTTTAACACTGGCCACATATACGGTTAAAGGCGGTTTTTATGACGGTGTGGCTTTTGGCCTTCGCCGGTTCCGCAGCAAGATATCAAAAGACGGAGATCCCCTGGAGGATTGGCGGGAAAAAGCTGCACCATCAGCACGTATTAGCATGCCTTTTTACAAAGCTGTACGCTTTCAGACCATTGCTCTTCTTTTGCTTCTATTAATCCTTTTTTTGATTTATTATAAATAAGGATTCAGTCGACTGTATTGACTGGTGAAGAATAGGATTGAATATGACAGTTAGCATACAGACTGTCATATTCTCACCGGTTCAGCCGAAAACACTCCTCAAGAAATTGCTAAGCATGTTGAACAACTTACTGAAAAAGTTTTCGACTTTATTCCAGAATCCTTCATCATTAACCAAATCTTTAACTTTGGACGCAATATCATCGAGTTGTTTTTTTACATTATCAAAATTAATATCCAAATCGCGCATCCTGTTAAATAGGTCGATCAGCATCTGCCGGTCTTCGTCACTTAATGATATATTCAGATTGTTGAGCTGTTCCTCTACAATTTGCCGAACTTCTTCTTTAGTCGCAGGGTCTTGATCAGCTATTGACTGTTTAATTTCTGTCAGCAGCTCGCTGACCTTTTCCTGACTCAGTCCTTCTTTATTAGCCAGGTTAGTTGCTGCGTCAAGTTCATCATTCGCGAGCTCCATTCGTTCCTTATCAAGTTGATGCCCCTCAGCGTCATAGGCCTTATAGATGCCTGTAAGCGCGGAATGTCCACTGACTTTAACCGGGGAGGCAACATCAACGGTGGCATTTTCGACACCTGCCGTCAACAGTGCGTTGGCATACATTTCATTGGTTACTTCTGTAATGTTATCAGGCGTGACAATATTAATTGTTAGGCCTGAACCCTCTTCCTCACGCTTGATTTTGGCTGACGAAAACATCCTCGAGTTCGGATCGCCATCAATATAATTCGCTATATCCTCACCAGTTACAGTATAGTCCTTAACACTGTCAGGATCGGTCACATTAAGCTGCTTTGTAACTTCCTGCTTTTGAGAGTCTGATAAAGTATCACCATATACGACAATTGGAACACCCAGTTTTTCATTTATGCTATCATTTGTGGCGTGCACAGGTGTGGCAAAGCTAACTATCACAGCTGTTACAGTCAGCAAAGCAACAACCGAATACATATAACATCTCATGTATGTTTCTCCTTTACCGTAAGTTTTACGTGCCTTGTCCATTTTAGATTTCACAAATAATCAATCCTTATTATACTGTTTTATATACCATTTGAACAGTTTTTTCCTCAAGTGTTTAAGAAGCAATTTAGGGGAAGATAGGATGGTGAGCATTAAACTTTCAACTTATTTCGCACTCTTATATATTATACATTCAGGATAACGAACTAAATTGAGAAAGAAGGGAAAACAATTTCTGAGGAAAGCATCAATGTTAAACGAAATTTAATCATCATGTGGTTTGCGAATTTTTTCGTCGGCGGCAGCCTGACAATGGTACTCCCATTTCTTTCTTTGTACATCGAAGAATTTGGCAATTTCTCTGATGCGTACGTGCAAAACTGGTCAGGATGGATTTTTGGCATCACATTTGGTGCAGCTTTTTTTGTTTCGCCTATATGGGGGCGGATTGGCGATAAATTCGGACGAAAAAATATATTGATTCTCTCGGCCACGGGGATGGGACTATCCGTCCTATTAATGGGTTTTGCTGATTCGGTGTGGGAGCTTTTTTTCCTGCGTTTGTTTATGGGTATCTTTACCGGGTTTATTCCTATGTCACAGGCGTTGATTTCAACCCAGACACCAAAAGAAGTCGCCGGCCGTGTATTGGGTACCCTTCAAACCGGAAGTGTGACCGGTAACTTGATGGGGCCGTTACTTGGAGGCGTGATTGCTGATTTATTCGGTTATTCCGCAACATTCAAATGGGTATCCATCACTATCTTTCTTTCCGGCTTGCTTGTGCTGTTTGGGATCCGTGAGGTGCTCCACAAAAGTGAAGAAGGCACAACCAAAGAAACAGCCTATACAAGCAAACAAGTGCTGCTGCACATTCTCGGGCATCCCGTGCTGCTAGCGGTCATGCTTATATCTGCGCTTGTCCAGATTGCGCATTTCAGCATACAGCCTATTCTTTCGCTATATGTGGCGGAAATCCACGGTCCCGCCAGCATTGCATTCTTTTCAGGAATGGCTTTCTCAGCGGCGGGACTGGGAAATTTATTGATGGCCAGACGCTGGGGACGCATTGGGGATCGCGTCGGTTATATCAAAATATTAATTCTTTTACTGTTTATGGCGGGGCTTGTTTATTTCCCGGGAGCATTTGTTACAAACATTTGGCAGCTGGTGCTGCTCCGTTTCCTTCTCGGGATTTCAATCGGAGGCGTTATTCCGGTCCGCATTGCTTATATCAGACAGGAAGCACCCCTGTCCATTCAGGGGGAAATGCTCGGATACAATACAAGTTTGCGTTTTTTGGGTAACGTTATCGGGCCCGCATTAGGCGGTATGCTGTCCGGATTCTTCGGTATTTCTTCTGTATTTTTCGTCACAAGCGCACTGTTGATTGCAAGTGGTGTGATTATGCTGGTCACTTGGTATCGGAACGATTATGCAAAGAATAGTAGGCGGAAATATCATACACAAACGCTAGCCTCCCGATCACCTAATCACAGCAGCTAAAACAAGCTGCGGCGGAAAGGACATACGAAATTTCGGCAGACTGAAATTGGAACAGCGGGTTTGATATATACAGCTTAATATGTTAAAAATAGTAACGTACTATTTAATTTAGAAAGAACGTGATAGTTATGGGCGCAATTGTTGTCGAAGTCTGTGACGGAAACGCCATCACTTCTTTGGATATAGAAGGAATCATTGAGAGTGAATTTCCAGAGGTTGCCGTACTCATGAATGAATGTCTGGCTATATGCGGTCTGTGCAGGGTCCGGCCTTATGCCCTGGTTAACAATCGTCGTGTGTACGGAAAAACACCTGAAGAATGCTTAGACAGAATACGGGCAGCTATAAGAGAAGAACTGGCTGTTTACCAATAAGGGTAAACAGCCAGTTCTTTTAATTCAGCCATTACAGGTAGCAAGACAATCACTTTAATTTTTGAGAGACTGGTTTCGACATTTATTTTTGCAAATATTGCCCGGGAAATATTATGTCGAAAAATTGTATTTGAAACGGCCTCGCTGTCATGCTTATTATAAGCTTGCCTTCATAATGTCAATTGAATCCTGTCTTGTCAGTTTTTCAAAATTGCCGAATTCCGGACGGACTTGAACCGTTTTATCAGCAATTTCGTCAAGTTCGTCTTCGCTGATTCCATATTCTTTTAATGAAACTGGGGCACCTAGCGTCTTCCAGAATTCCCGAAGCTTATGAATCCCCTCCAGCGCTGCTTCGCGTTCGCTTTTGTCTTCAGGATCAACATGGAACACTCGAACAGCCAATTGCATGAAACGACCGGCATTATCTTTATGCAATACATGCTTCATCCAATTTGGAAATAATACAGCAATACCCGCGGCATGCGGAATATCATGTATCGCTGATATGGCATGTTCGATATCATGTGTCGCCCAATCGCCTTTATATCCCATATTGACCATGCCGTTTCGAGCCAGGACTGCACTAAGCATCACACTTTCCCGCAATTCATAACTACCGGGATTCTCAAGCAGAAGCGGCCCGATATCCAACATTTCCCGCAAAATGGATTCAGCGAGACCATCCTGTACTGCAGTATTTGACGTATGATGAAAATAATTTTCCAAGACGTGCGCCATAACATCAACAATTCCAAATACTGTCTGTTTATTAGGCACAGAATAGGTAAGTGCCGGGTCAAGAATCGAAAATGTCGGATAGGCATTCGGAGTAGCCCATCCTTTCTTCTCCTTCGTTTCCCAATTCGTGATAACGGAGCTTGCATTCATTTCCGATCCTGCTGAGGCTATAGTTACAATTGTTCCAATCGGCAATGATCCGGTTGCTTTTCCCTTTTGTGTAATGATGTCCCAGATATCGGTCTCCGTTTTCGCTCCAACAGCGATCGCCTTTGCTGCATCGATTACACTACCACCACCGACTGCAAGCAGAATATCAATTTGTTCCTTTTTGCAGACATCAATTGCTTCGCGTACTGTTGACAGCTTTGGATTCGCCTCAATTCCTGCAAACTCTGTTATGTCTGAATTAATGTCGTTTAATTTTTCAATGATCCGGTCGTAAATGCCGTTTTGTTTAATGCTTCCGCCCCCATACAATAGCAGGACCTTATTTCCGTATTTGGGCATTTCTTCGGTAAGAGAATCCATTTTTCCCTCTCCGAAAATAAGTTTGACCGGGTTGTGAAAAGTGAAATTATCCATTTGAAGGGCCTCCGGAAGTTATTGTTTATAAACAACTGCATCCATTTCAATCAATACATTTTTCGGCAGACGGCTGACTTCCACCGTAGCTCTTGATGGATATGGTTGCGTTAAATAACTCCCATAAATATCATTAACCGTCGCAAAATTATCCATAGAATCAATATAAATGGTGAATTTAACCACTTGGGAAAAATCGCTGTCTGATTTTGTCAAGATCGCCTGCAGATTGTGCATAACCTGTTTTGTCTGAGCGTCTATACCATCAGCAACTTCCCCTGTTTCCGGGTTAATACCGATCTGGCCGGACACATAAATGAAATCTCCTGCCTCGATTGCCTGTGAATATGGCCCAATTGCAGCCGGTGCTTCTTCCGTGTAAATTTCTTTTCTCATCATCTTTCCTCCCATTCCTGAATTTACATTTATCCTATCATGCTATGACGTTACAATACTACTTTTCTGAAATATCCTCCATATAGGACATGACATCCCGGACATAATAAATATCGCCGTAACACGCATCCATCTTTTCAGCTTCCTCACGGAGACAGCGGAACTTTGCCTGATTATCAGCAGCCGCATACATCTCTTGTGAAAAACGAACCGCCGCTTCTTGTGTATATTCACCCGAATTAGCGTCCACGTAATCAATAAATCCCCTTCCGAAATTATACGATTGAACTGCCAGCTGTATATCACCATCGGCTTCCTCAAGTGTATTTGCAAAATAATGGACACCTTGTTTGATAGACAATTCAGGATCCTGGATACATCCTCTTGATCCGCAATAGCTCTCCGACGATTGCATTGGATCATGGCCCCGTCCGCCTGATTCCTGCATCATCATTCCCAGGAGAACATCAACATGTTCTTGAACGTTAAATTCTGCGGCATATTTTTCGACGACAGGACGGTAATCCAGCACCTGTTCACTAAGGTGTGCCGGGTTATGCGACTGCTGCTGTTCTTCAATTGCTAAAATAGAAAGGACGATAAACAGACTTCCCAGAACGGTAGTGATGAGTATTGTTTTCTTGATAGCCTGCTTTGTTTGTCGTTTCATCATAGCCCTCTGTCTTTCCTGGAGTTAATCGAAATTCCCGCAACTTCACATATACCATGGATTCATTAGATTCATAGATACATTCCCTTAATTTCACTCAAAAAAACACTTTTTCCTCACACCATTTACTAAATCGTTTTCCATTCGCTTCTATCTAATTTTACGTAATTTTTAAAATTATTGCAATGGTATGGTATGATATACTTAGGGTTTTAAATTGAAGCAAAGGAGATGGTACTATGATGCAAACACCGCTCTCCATTGGCATCATGATGGAACATGCGGAAAAGTTTTTTGCTAAAAAAGAAGTCATCTCACAGACGCACGATAACTTGCACCGACTGACATATGCCGAAGTCGGTGAACGGACTCGACGGCTCATGAGTGTCCTTGGACAGCTTGGAATACAAAAAGGTGAACGCATTGGAACGCTTGCCTGGAATCACCACCGTCATCTCGAGATTTACTTTGCTGCCCCGGGAATGGGTGCTGTATTGCATACGATTAATATACGACTGGCACCCGAACACATCATTTACATTATCAACCACGCCGAAGATCGCATTTTGTTTATTGATGAAGATATTCTCCCGTTGATTGAACAAGTGCGAGACAAATTGAACACAGTTAAAACCTTTGTTGTCATGACTGACAAGGATGAACGTCCTGAATCAAACCTGACACCCCTTTATTCATACGAAAAACTGCTGCAGACCGGCAGCCCTGAACAACCTTTTGAAAATGATATTGATGAAAATGATCCCGCCGTCATGTGCTATACTTCCGCAACAACCGGAAAACCCAAAGGTGTTGTGTATTCACACCGTGGTATCGTGCTTCATAGTTATGCACTTGGACTTGCCGACACAGCTGCAATTTCCGAATCAGATGTGTCGATGCCTGTTGTACCACAATTTCACGTCAACGCCTGGGGAACCCCCTTCGCCTGTACCTGGTTCGGTTCAACACAGGTAATGCCCGGGCCACGTTTCACACCAAAGCGGCTTGCCGCGTTCATTGAACGATTCAAGGTAACCATTACAGCAGGTGTTCCGACTATCTGGCTTGGTTTACTGCGCGAACTCGAACAGGAAGACTATGATACCTCAAGTCTTCGCGCTGTTCTTTGCGGCGGCTCCGCTGCCCCGAAAGGACTAATCAAAGCCTTTGAACAAAAACTGGGCGTGCCGTTTGCACACGCTTATGGCGCAACCGAGACCACTCCGCTCGTCACATACTCGCGACTGAAGAGTTACCAGAAGGATTTAAGTGAAGAAGACACGCTGAATGAACGTAGCAAACAAGGCATTTTAGTTCCGGGATTGGAGATGAGAGTAATAAATGATGCAGGTGACGTTACCTGGAATGGTGAAGAAATGGGCGAATTACTGTTGCGCGGACCATGGATAGCCAGTGAATATTACGAGGATGATCGGACTGCGAATGCGTTTCGCGACGGCTGGTTCCATACTGGCGATGTTGTAACGGTTGATGGAGAAGGCAGTATACAAATCGTTGATCGTACGAAAGATTTGATTAAAAGCGGCGGAGAATGGATCTCATCGGTGGAGATCGAAAATGCTATCATGGCACATGAATCCGTGTTTGAAGCAAGTGTCGTGGCGATGCCTGACGCCAAATGGCAGGAACGTCCAATTGCTTGTGTGGTTTTGCATAAGGACCATCATATAGGGAAAGATGAGCTGCTTACATTCATCCGGCCGCAATTTCCCAAGTGGTGGGTCCCTGATGATGTGTTATTTTTCGATGAGATTCCCAAAACATCCGTCGGTAAATTCCTCAAGCGCGAATTACGTACACAGGTTAAGGAATATTACGAGATAAAAAATTAAATGACTTGTGCAGAAAGAAATCGGCATTCGGCCGATTTCTTTTATCTTGTAACGTCAGAAAATACAAATAATGGATAACCCTATAAGAAAAATTCGACACCCACTATAAAACGAGATGAATGCCGTGTTTTTTTGAAAGTGGAAAAATAAAGGAATGCTATCATCTAGCTAATCCCGTGTTTATCTATCGTTTGAACAAGCGACCTTACAATCTCTGCCACACTTTCTTCTTTCTCAATCGCACCAACACCCTGACCGGCCCACAAAGACTGCATATCAGCTACGGAATATTCCTTTCCTGCTGACCGAATATCCTTTGTCATTTGATTTTGCGCAGGGAACGGGTGCAGGGCGATGCCGCTTTCTTCCATCTCGTTAACAAACTGATTCCGGATAGCGCGAGCCGGGCGGCCGGAAAATACCGCCGTGATTGTCGTATCATTTGTTCTCGCTTTAATGAGGGCACGACGATAGGCCGCATTCGTCCCCGCTTCTTCCGCCACTAAAAATCGCGTGCCAAGTTGAACAGCGGATACCCCCATTCCCAAAAACGCATCAACCTGTGACTTCGTATGTATACCGCCGGCTGCTATCACGGGCAGATTAATATGCGCCAGCAGCTCTTGGACCAATACGTGTAACCCCGTCTGACAGCCATCCGGATACTTGCTAACATCAAACGTCCCGCGATGCCCACCTGCTTCCGCTCCTTGTGCGACGATAGCGTCATAGCCGGATTCTTCCAGCGACTGCGCCTCTTCCAGGTTGGTAGCCATGCCGATCAACGTAACATCATTAGCTTTCAGACGATCTACTAACATGCTTGACAGTGAACCAAATGCGGTGCTGACAATCTTAATATTCTCCTCGATGATAACATTTACTTTCTCCTGTAAATAATCATGAACTTTTACCGAATTGTCGCCAACGTCCATGTCCAACTTTTCGCGGTATCGATTAAGAAATTGCTGCATCGGCTGTATATCATCTGAAAATGCCTCCAGATTGAGGGTAAATAAATTCACGGCAAAGGGTTTATCGGTCAGCTTTTTAGTTTCCCGGATATCATATTTTAATGCTGTATCACTCATATAACCTGCCCCGATTGTCCCAAGCGCTCCAGCCTGCGCAACAGCTGCAACCATTTCAGGAGTTGTTATCCCCCCTGCCATCCCGGCTTGAATAATCGGAACTTCTATTCCGAGCCTGCCTATTAATGTCGTCATGACCGTATTCCTCCTTATCTGCAATTACGTCAATCATATCATATTTTAGAATAGCTCGGTATTTGTCTTGTAGAGAGTACCGCAGTTTCTCTTGTAAGGTCATCCATTATTTATACTTTCTGTTGTTATTAGAAAATACTGATCCATTCTTTTCACTATACATACTGAGTATTTTCTCCTGCTTCTTGACAATTTTTCGAAAATTCCGTATTATAATAACCATTAACTATATATGGTTGTGAAAAAGTGGACATGACGCTTGCTTGAATTCATGCTTGGAGGGATGACGTTGAAGATCAAAATTGCTGTGTTCGGTCATAAGGATATTAGCCACAAACTTTACAGCTATGCTACTACCCAGGAAGATATCGAGATTTTCCTATTTGAATATTCGAATCCAGATGAAACAGTGGCACTGGTGGAAAAAGCCATTATGTGTGATATATATTTATTTACCGATGCTCTTGCTTATTTATATGCTAAGGAATTAATTGACAAAAAGCGACTTCCCGCTGTTCAAGTGGACTTTAATGCCTACATGATTCTCTCTTCTTTTTATCGCTTAACAAATGATTACAAGCGGGAAGTAAAGAGACTATCTATTGATATACCCGAAAACAAGCATGTTGATGAAGTCCTGCATGATTTAAATATCAACGACCAAGACATTTATACTTACAGCTACGGAAATGACCCATATGTTGACACCGGCCGGATTGCCAGCTACCATGAGAAACTTTGGCAGGAGGGAAAAATTGACTTTGTCCTGACGTCCATCAGAGAAGTGGATCAGATTATAAGGAAAAAAGGTATACCCGGCAACTGCATGATAATTCCCGAATTAAATCTTGTACGTGCTATGGAAAAGGCTAAATCTATTGCGACCATTAACAACTCACAAGGTTCGCAAATTGTGACCAGTTACGTCCGCATTAAATCTATTAAGACGAATCGATCAGAAAAAAATGATTTGTACATGAGAGAATTGCATTCAAAACTGCAGCGGATATTAATGAATTATTCCAGCAAGGTATCGGCATCGGTCATATCACTCAGCAATGGCCAGTTTGTTTTGTTCGGAACTCACCGAATGCTTGACCATATTACGAGCAGCTATCGTGATTTTGCGTTGCTAAACGAGATAGAAAACGCTCTTAACACACCGGTCGACATCGGTTTTGGTCTTGGACTGTCCCCGAAACAGGCTGACGACAACGCCAAACTTGCACTAAAGACCTGTGAAGAGAAAGAAGATGGAACGTGTTACATTATCAATGAACGCCGTGACATGATCGGTCCGCTCGGTGTAAAAAAGGAATTCAATCCGTCAGCGTTATACCGGTCGTTAATTCATAAGGCCAAATTAAACAATGAACTATCCTATAATTTCATTGATTTCATTGAAGTGCGTAACAATGAGCCATTTTCATCCAATGATATCGCAACCTATTATGGCGTAACAAAGCGAAGTGCTGAGCGGACTATAAAAAAACTGGTGGCAGGAAACGTCATTAAAGTAATCGGTGAAGAAAAGCCGTATATAAAAGGACGCCCGCGAAAATTATTTAAATTGAATCAATAAATGCAAACAAGCACCACCGCTAGGCATTCCTGCTCGGGTTTTTTATTTAAAATGCAGACGATAGCAAATCGCCTGCATTTTTTCTTGTAACGTCAGAAAGTATAAATGATGGATGACCTTATAAGAAAAGCTTCGGCATTCGCTATAAGACGAGGCGAATGCCGAGTTTTTCTAATAACGTCAGAAAGTATAAATGATGGATGACCTTATAAGAAAAGCTTCGGCATTCGCTATAAGACGAGGCGAATGCCGAGTTTTTCTAATTATGAAATTTGCTGTTTTGCCTGATTCGAATTACTTTGCATAAATTGCATAACGGTAATAACTGCGAAGATCGCAAGACCTGCCAGCGAGATCGTTATGTGCGGGTAAACCATAAGCAGACCGGCAATGATCATGATAAGCCGTTCAATCCAATTCAGCGAATTGACATAATAACCAATCAGACTGGAGCTTATTGCCGCCATGCCTATCATTGCCGTCATAACAGCTACGGACACATTTAACGCATTTGCATCCCCCTGAAGCAGCAGTATTGGCTGCGACACAAACATATACGGTATCACAAATGCCGCAATCGCAAGCTTAACAGCCGTTACACCCGCCTTCATTGGGTTCGCACGTGCAATCCCTGCACCGGCATAAGCTGCCAAACATACAGGTGGTGTAATGTCAGCAACAATGCCAAAGTAGAACACAAACATATGCACGGCAATAACAGGAACATCAAAGGCCAATAATGCCGGAGCTGCCATGGTTGCCGTAACGACATAATTGGCAGTGGTCGGGAGTCCCATACCTAATATAATACACGCAAACATCGTGAAAACCATGACAAGAAAAAATTGTCCCTGTGCCAAGTCAATGATTCCCCCGGCAATTTTGGGGCCTAAGCCTGTTATCGTAACAGTGCCTGCAATAATACCTGCTGTCGCACAGGCGGCAATAACGGGCAATGCCGTCCGGGCACCTTCTTCAAGCAACTTAATAATCGCTTTTAATGACATCCGTGTTTCTCTTCTGAAGAAACTGATGATAAAAGCAACGAAGATAGCAAACAAGGCTGCAAACGTTGGTGTATACCCTGCTAGCAGGAAGCCAACGATAATCACGAGTGGTGCAAACAAATCAAGCCGCTTGATTAAATTTTTCAGCTTTGGAAGCTGGTCAATTGTCAATCCTAAAATCCCCTGTTTCCTCGCTTCAAAGTGTGTCCCCATAAAAACACCGGAAAAATATAGTAATGCCGGAATAAGCGCAATAATAATAATCTCACTATATGGAACACCTGTATAGGATGCCATAATAAAAGCGGCAGCCCCCATAATCGGCGGCATTAATTGCCCCCCTGTCGATGCCGCTGCCTCTGACGCAGCAGCAAAGTGGGGCTTAAAGCCTGCGTTTTTCATCATCGGAATCGTGAATGAACCCGACCCAACTGTGTTCGCTACAGATGACCCGCTGACCATCCCTTGTAAACCACTTGCCGCAACGGCAGCTTTAGCTGTTCCGCCAGTATACTTTCCTGTCAATCTTAAGGCGATATCGTTGAAAAACTGGCCTATATTTGTTTTAACAAGAATGACTCCAAAAAACAGAAACAAATATATATAAGTGGATGAAATTTGAATAGGAATACCAAAAACACCGCTTGAACTAAAAAACATCTCCGTTGCAAGCGAAGGCCAATCATAACCAGCATGACCGACTATTGGAATATGATTGCCGAACAAGCCATAAAGCAACGCAATAATGGCTATTATGACTATCGGGACACCTACAACACGTCTTGTTGCTTCGAGCAATAGGAGTATTCCCACAGTGGCAACAATTTGATCAAACGCTGTAAAACCAAAAACGATAGCCTCATTGATTAGATGGTCGTACTTATAAACGATATAAAAGTTTGTAAACAGCGCTGTCAGCGCCAAAAGCGCATCATACCAGGGGACTCCTTTATTTTTAGCCATGGCAGGTTTGATCGGATAAAGCAAATACACCAGACTTAAACCTGCTCCAAGGTGTATTGCCCCTTGAATCATGGATACCTTAGCCCCGTAGTAAGCTGTATAAAGCTGAAAAATGGTTAATGCAGCTCCGATTGCTAACGTAAGCCATCCCCATGGCCCAAGTTTGGTTCGGAAATTGCTCTCTTTATCATACTTTGCCATTAATTCATGTTTGTCGATTTCGTTTGTTTGCTGCTCAGCCACCGGTTTCCCTCCATTCCTTTCGTTCTGTCAATTTCAAGCTACATACGCGTCATCCGCACAAAAGCGTATGCACCTTGATGTCCTCAGGCACAGCTTAAGCAAAAACGCTCAGTGGCAACCTTTGCCACGGTACGTTTTTGCTTAAGACATTGAAGGATCAGGTATTGGGGCCGGACATAGCCATTCCTCATAAAGTATCAGCAGTGCCCAAATATTACACTTATCTTTCCTGTGAAAAGCCGGACACCAAATGTCCGGCTCTCACTACTCAATAATGCCGACTTCTTTAAAATACTTTTCAGTACCGGGATGCAGAGGCAAATCACCAACACCATTCATGGCATTATCCTGTTTTATTAATGACGCCTGTTCTATGGTCATGTCGCCTGACTTTTCATACAATGTTTTGGTAATTTTGTATGCAAGGTCTTCACTCACCTGTTCTGTTGAACCTAACAGTAGCGCCATTGCCGTGATTGTCTCTGCCGGCTCTTTCTGCCATTCGTAAGTACCCGGCTCAACCGTATAGGCTTCATACTGGCTTTTATCCAACACTTCCTGCAAAGCATCACCTTTAATATCCAGGAATTTCACTTCATTTGTCGCATTGGCCAGTTCGTCCGTGGTTGATGAAGGTACACCAACAACAGCAAAGGAAGCATCAATTGTGCCATTTTGCAATTTGCTTTTTGCATCACCAAAACCTTCTTCATAAGCCTTGTAATCGCCTTTTTCAATGCCGTGGGCACTCAGCACTAGTTCCGCAGCTTCTCGTGTCGCACCGCCCGGAGGACCGATAGCAACCTTTTTACCTTTCAATTCCTTAATCGATTGGATGCCTGTCGATTCAAGTGTCACTACCTGCAGGGCTTCCGGGTAAAGTGAGCCAATAACGCCGACTTCATCCGATTTTTTCCCCTTAAACTCACCTGTTTGATTAACAGCATTAATCAGTGTTGTATTTTGTGCGATGCCTAGCTGATAATCACCTGATTGAATTTTGGCGATGTTCTCAACTGACGCACCGGATTCAACCGAACTCACGTCAAATCCTTCTACTTCAATATTATCTTTAAAAAGATTGGCCATCTCGCCGCCAAGCGGGTAGTAAACACCACCAACACTTCCTGTACCCATCGTTAAGTTTGTCATAGGTTCAGCAGAACCACCGGAACTATCGCTCCCACCACTGCTGCCCTGGCCACTTTCACCACAGGCACTCAAAATCATACCAACAGCAAACATCAAAATAACTAAGAAAAGAGTGCGCTCTTTCAACATAATTCCCCCTTGTATATATTATTATTAAACGACATGAAAACGGTTTACCTTTATATTTTACCCTGGATTAATGATCATTTCAAGTTTTAAAATGATTCCGAACGTTAACAGAATAATATAGTGCCAGCACCCATTTCATTCAAGATTGCTGCCGTAAACGTCAAATTCATTTGACACACAAATTGCAAAAAGCCCGGATATGAGCATCTTGCGCACATCCGGGCTTTTTGCTGTCACGACTTTTTGTTGAACAGGTAATCCATTATTTGATCAAAAACCGGTACTGAATCTGTAACGAGAAACACTGGCAGTAGCATTATTGCAAAGATAACGGCAATATTCGATACAATAAATTTGACGGTTCCTGATAAAAAATACTTCATTTAAACCACTCCTTCGATATGCCGTTATCTTCATTATAAAACTCATTCACAATTCTGTAAAATTTGTTTTCAATCTATATATTCAACAGCTCACGCACATCTTCTTCATTTAAGCTTGACAACATTGCTTCGCCTGGCTGGATCACCTGATCAATCAGCTCCCGCTTTTTCTGCTGCAGGTCGTATATTTTTTCTTCAATTGTCCCTTCAGTTACAAGGCGGATCACCTGAACAACATTTTTCTGCCCGAACCGGTGCGCCCGTCCTGTCGCCTGATCTTCAACTGCAGGATTCCACCATAGATCATACAGGATAACCGTATCTGCTCCGGTTAAATTTAGCCCGGTACCGCCTGCTTTTAAGGAAACAAGGAACACATTTTTTTCGCCCTGATTAAACCGCTCACTCATTTGAACACGCTCCTGAGATCCGGTTTGACCATGAAGATAGAAATAATCAATGTCTTCCTCATGCAATTTCTTCATGATGATTTCATGCATACTGGTGAATTGAGAGAAAATCAGCATACGCTTGCCATTTGCCACAGCATTTCTAACCGTGTCCATCAGCTGGTTTAACTTGCCGGATTCACCTTCATAGTTTTCCAGGAACACTGACGGATGACAGCAAATTTGGCGCAGACGTGTGAGGCCGGCCAATATCTTCATACGGTTCTGCTGAAAGCTGCTCTCCTTCATCGATTGAGCTGCTTCCTGTTGCAGCTGACGCCAATATCCTACGTACAGATCTTTTTGTTCTTTCGTCAACTCGGATACATGCACCGATTCAATTTTCTCCGGCAGCTCTTTCAGGACATCCCCTTTTACCCGGCGTAAAATAAATGGCCTGGTCATTGAAGCGATTTTATCATTCTCAAGCTGCTTGAATTTTCGCTGCCGCGGCATCAACCCCGGCAAAATGACCTGAAAAATGGCCCAGAGTTCGTCAATTGAATTTTCAATAGGCGTACCGCTCAAAGCAAAACGCCTGCCTGCTTTAACTTGACGTATAGCTTTGGATGTCTTGGTTGCATAGTTTTTTATATACTGTGCTTCATCGAGAATCAGTGTCTGGAATGTTTTTTCCTGATATAATTCAATATCCTGTCTTAACGTCGCATACGATGTGACCCAGACATCTTTATCGTTATTCGTTTCTATCATTTTCGCTCGCTCAGCAGGCGCTCCTGTCATAACAGCTACCTTTAGGTCAGGTGCAAATTTTTCACATTCGTTTTTCCAGTTGTATAGCACTGATGATGGCGCGATTATCAAATGAGGCGTATCCCCGGGTTCCGAGAGAATATAAGCAATGCTCTGGAGTGTTTTCCCAAGCCCCATGTCATCGGCAAGGATACCGCCCAGATGATAGCGGCTCAACGATTTAAACCATTGATAGCCGGTCAGCTGGTAATTCCGCAGTTCCGCATTCAGGTTTTCCGGCAACGGGTAGACCTGCTCTTCGGGTGACCGTAATTGATGCAAAAGTTTTTGAAATGCCGGGTCATATTGTTTTTTCGTATCAATCAGCTCATCGATCTGAGTACCACGATAAACAGGCATCTGCACATTTCCATCCTGCAAATCCGCTTGACTGATTTCCAAGTCATCGAATAACTGCTTCACAGATGCGAACTCTTCTCCTTCCAAAGAAAGAAAGGCCCCATCCTGAAGACGATAATAACGCCTTTTTTCCATCACCGCATTGAGCACCTGGTCCACTTCTTGATCATTGATTCCATCAATATTGAAACCAATATCCAGCAAATTAGACGATGATTCAAGCTGGACACTTGTACTCGGTGAGGCTTGTGTATCAGCAAAAAACCGGCGAATGTCATCAGTCATATACACTTCAAGATATTTGTCAAGCACCGGTAAGACATTAAACAAAAAATCGTACAATGTATCATCATCGACTTCAATATACAGTTCTTTGCCGTTGTAGCGAAAGTTTGCGTGCTCAATCAAGTTCATGATTTTCTGTTCTTTTTCCACATCACGGATAATGATAACGTCATCAGATTGCTTCCGCCCATTAAACGGGTCAAGTTCATGACTGCCGTAATGATAGTTTAATTCGCCGGCAATCCAATTCTCTTGTAATTCGAGGTATAATTTAGCTTTCAGTGGAAACTGTGTGATGTCATCAGCTATATTTTCAGATATCTGCACGTCACCAATTTTTTTCAGGGACGGGACCACTTGTGAAATAAAGTCATCAGACTTTTCCTTGGGTACCGGTAATTGATTATTTTGCTTACCGGCAAAAGACAGTTGTTCAATAATCGGAATCTGCTCTTTAGTCGGAAAATAGAACGTCCCATGTGAAAATAATAAGCTATAGTGTTCAAAAAAGGTAACGGATTCGATATTATCCATCAAGAGAGACAGTTCGCCTTCCTCTGTTTTGGAAAGGTCAAACTGAAACGGCAGCTCATCTTCCACAAGCTTAATGTTTTGATAGGACGCCTCTGCAGCCTTAACGGTGAAATCGCGTTCCGACAGTTTCTGCAGCAATTGTTCGGCAATTAATGGCGGCATAATGACTGCCCGCTCAGGGGTATTCATAAACCGGTAGATATTTCGGTCAAAATACACTTTTTCGTTGTTCAAAATGGTGTATAGCGTCTCGAGAATTTCCATGTCCTGTTCATGGAAATAATGGATTTCCGGGTTATAGGTGAACGTTTTCGTGAAATAGTGTTCATTCCCTGAAAAGACATTGTCGAGAAAACCTTGTACGTTTTTGACGACAAGCGGCCGATTCTCACCGACTTTCAGCTCAAGTAACAGATTATGTTCATAGTTCCATCTACAGTAATACTCGACGTGAAGCGGGACTTTTTGCAATGTGATTTCGGAAACCGGCTGAAATGCGTTCAGCGATGCAATGGAGTTCATCAGCCAATCGGTCATATGATAATCTTTCGACATTCTGATCGGATTATCAATGTTACTATTGCTAATTTTTATTAGGACAGCCGCGATGTGCTTGCAGGGACCAAACGTGGAGTATGCCGGACAATCGCAATACACATCCATCGAACCATCGGCTAACTCGGACGTGTTGACTTCCACAAAGTATTCCTCAGACCCATGTACGGATGCGGACCAGATTTTAAAATTGTTATCATAAGTCAGATCGCTTACCAGATCTTTTTGATAATATCGCCAGCCGCGCTGGTAGACGGCAGTTGAAAACATTTTTTGTATATTAAGATCACGGATTTGTTTCAAAACACATTTACCCTACCTTCTGGCATCTTATTCACTATTAACATTGTATATGAGACGATGCCATTTTTAAACTAAAGACTATTTTTAATAGGATGGAAGCATTAAACGGATTATAAACGTATATTCTTGAAAGAGTGCTGTTGTGCGGCGAACATGCCATGAGAAACTCCAGCAGGCGCCAGAGTTCTCCATTTAAATCCGTCACTTCATCTTATCCGGGAGTGCGTGGATGGATTCAATCAAATCGTTCAGCTTGCCTTCAATCCGGTGCAGTAAATAAAATGTTACCACGATCGGAAAGCCAACTTCCGTGACAAATGACACCCAAGTTTCCACTGATATGACCTCCTCTTGATTTGGATTAATTTTATGTCCGGGTGATTTCAAACTCATCATGACGTTCAACCATATAAAGCGGACGTTCCTGAAGCCCTGCAACAACAGTTGCGATAGCATACAATTGATCGGCTGCCGCTTCCGGTTTTACATTGTTAAAACGTTTTGCTTTATAAATGGGTTTCCCTGTCATCATGTCGTCCCCGTCATCCAGCACCAGCGTTAGCCGTGATCCCCCTTTTTGTGCTGCCGCCATGCTGATCACCTCCCTTCACCCCTATAATCGTTGAAAATGCACAAAAAGGGGTGCCACAGCCCAATTTATTGGCTACTTTAATCCGGAAGAGGTGGGCGATTTCAGTCTAAATATCCGAGCAGTTAGCTGGCTTCCCGGATATTAGCTCTTATATATAAATAAACATATAGCAGGAGCGAAAACAGCACAGAGCCTGCCGCCGTTAAATAAATCATATGATAACCGAACACGGAGGCAATCTGACCGAACAATATTGCCCCGACACGCACACCAAAATCAAAGCAGGAGAAGAATGTGGCATTAGCCATTCCCCGTCTGTTGTCTGGTGCATCATTTACAGCCCACGCTTGGAGCGTCGGCTGTACTGCACCAAAACCAAGCCCGTATAATGCAGCCGCAATCAGCATTACACCGATATTTGGAAGCCATGATAGAAAAAGCATAGCAACAAGAATGAGCGCTGTTCCCGGCGGAAAAACATACAAATGGCCTTTCCGATCATAGATTTTTCCCGCAAATAGCCTCGAAATCATAAGAAACAAGGCGTAGACTAAGAAATATAATTCAATCCCGTCTACACCGCTCTTTTCGACATAAATAGGAAGAAATGAGGCAATCCCGCCGAATGTAACGGTAATAAATAATAACAGCACTGATGGTCTGAGCGCTGACTTTTCGAATATATCGAATTTAACGGTTGTTGATTTATGTTCCGACTGCTCCACACGCTTGTAACGAATGCGTGACGACAAAACAAAAGCTGTCAGTCCCAGCGTCGCACATATTAAAAAAAGTGACGTGAACGTAATGTAGCCTGTTAATGTCAATCCAAGTGCGGGACCAAAAGCCAACGCCAGATTACCTGACAAACCAAAATAGCCCATACCCTCTCCACGTCGTTTCGGTGGAATAAGATCGGTTGCGATGGTGCCTGTCGCTGTTGTTGATAAACCCCAGCCGGCGCCTTGGACAACGCGCATAATAAATAACAGCGCAATAATGGAAATAAACGCATATGACCCGACAGATAATACAAAAATGATGAGACCCGTCATGTTAGAAAAACTCGGCATTCGCCTCGTCTTATAGCGAATGTCGAAGCTTTTCTTATAAGGTCATCCATCATTTATACTTTCTGACGTTATTAGAAAAACTCGGCATTCGCCTCGCCTTATAGCGAATGCCGAAGCTTTTCTTATAAGGTCATCCATCATTTATACTTTCTGACGTTATTAGAAAAACTCGGCATTCGCCTCGTCTTATAGCGAATGTCGAAGCTTTTCTTATAAGGTCATCCATCATTTATACTTTCTGACGTTATAAACAAATGCACGCCCCTTTGATTCAAGTGCATGGCCCGCACAAGGTATGAACAGAAGAGCAGAAAACGTGAAAACACCAACAATTAAACCGATTTGCCTGTCACTTCCACCAAGTTCGTCCACAAACAATGGAAGCGTTGGCAGCGTCATTTGAAAACCCAGGAAAATAAAAAAATTTGCCAAACAGATGAGAACAAAATCTTTTGTCCAAATTTTATCCGCAGCAGGTATTGTTTGTGTACCCTCTCCAGTTGTCATGGATTCACCGCTCCTTTGTGTAACATATTTCTATTTAGACTTTTAGTATACATGAGTCTATTAGAACATGGTATAGGAACATGTGAGCAGTATAACTGGCTTAATTTTTAAGCTGGATGATTCGAACTGAGCGGATCCTCGTTCCGCTAAATGGAGCAAAACTGCCTTATTCCGCGCTGTAATGAATCCTCATTCCGCTATTTGGGTAAAAACAGAGCAAATCTAGGGCGAAATGGTGAAATAGCGGAATGAGGATCCGCTAACGTGTTTGAAAAGCTTTAATTGACGCAAATAGCGGAATGAGGAACCGCCGAAGCTGAGCGTTTTCCCGTTCCATAAAATGGATACAAGCCACCCTATTCAGGGTTGTAATGAATCTATCGGGGTAAAACAGGAGAAAACGACAGGAACAAAAGCGCTGGGGACCAGTTAAGTGACGTATGGACTGCGCTTAGCGCTGGAGCCAGACGTGGCAATATTCGACAAAGCATCGATAGAGCTAAAAACTACATACTTTCTGACGTTACGAGCAAAAAGCCCGGGTATCCACCGGGGTCTCGTATAACACTCATTATACTCACTCGCTGATGACCCCGCAGGCTATCCGCTCACCTGCGTCACCTGACGTCTGTGACTTATAATCATCCGCGCCTGAGTGAATGATCAGCGCTGTTCCACCCTCTTTAAGCAATGAATTGTTTTTGCCTTTTTCCAGAGTGACCATATTCGCTGCAGCGTCCGCAAAAACATTACCACTCTGATTAACCTTTATATTTTGCAAATCTCCCGCATGGGGTCCCTTCGGATGTTCAAACCCATGTTTGGCATCGGTCGGATTAAAATGCCCGCCGGCTGATTGAAAGTCTGGAGCTCCACAGATACCATTTTCATGAATATGAAATCCATGCGTCCCTGAGGGCAACTCAGATGCCTCGAGTGTGATCTTCACCCCTGTATATGCGGGCCGGATTGTTGTTGTGCCGATTTTTTCCTTATTGTTGTTGTACATCGTGACCTCCAGCTTATCCGTTTTTTCACTCATTGGGGCAGATGTCTCAACCCCGGGATTTGAACTGTATTTCTGCGATTCCTCCATTTCATCATTTGTATCCGCACAGGCACCCAAAATACTTGCAAATACCAACCCGAACAACAGCACCCACTTTTTCATAAGGTATTCTCCTTTCAGTTGATGGACATGTATGTGTGTTTAGGATGTGCATCATTGGAAAAGTTATACAATAACTTGTGCGAATTTGATATACTGGAAGAACCTAAATCGGCAGCCGAAACACTGATAAACCTGTTAAAAATCAAAAAAGCTGGTCCCGAAATGGAGATCAGCTTTTTTGCAGTAACTATGCTGCAGTAACTTCATGGTCTTTACGTTTGTGACGTGCGTTGCGCTCTTTTAAAAATGGAATGACCCATCGATCTAATCCGAAGCGGCCGGCATTATACCCTGCTATGAGCAGGAACATGGTGATAAGAACCATTTGGGCGTTTGTGCTGACAGTGCCACTGAACAGGAATGCGAAGTTCATTGCAATCCCCATGAGTGCAGCAAAGTTGGTAAAAATACCAAGGATAAGAGCTGCACCAACCAAGAATTCTCCCCACATGACGATAATACTGAACAATTCTGCATTAGGGAGAGCAACTGTTTCAAGGAAGGCGCCCCACC
Organism: Lentibacillus kapialis; assembly: GCF_014646635.1. GTDB lineage: Bacteria > Bacillota > Bacilli > Bacillales > Amphibacillaceae > Lentibacillus > Lentibacillus kapialis. The sequence continues at coordinate 121,385 of NZ_BMNQ01000001.1, read as the reverse complement.
AACCTTGCACAGTCGGATTCTCGCCCCCCGCACTGGCAACGGCACCCTGAATAAATCCGCTGGCATCAAATTCGCCGCTCATAATCTTCCCAAACCCCGAAGTTAACCACTGATAACCGATATAGACTCTTAAAAAGGCCAATATTCCTGCGAGAACTTTGTTGTTACGAATGAATTTAACAAACATCGAAAACAGCTCCTTTGCTCAATATTTCACATTTAAATATAAAGATATATCTTTATTACACCCATATTATAGCATTATTTTATTTTAAAAATAACTAACATGTTTACTATTTCACAATATAGTAACAAAGATATGGCGGATTTATGAACAATACTTTCTTCCGCCAATACCAACTGTCAATCTTCTATTTTACTCTGGTTCAGCACATTCATAATAACAACAAAAATGGCTGCAAAAAACGTGAAGATGACGCCCCCATCCAAACGTCCGATTAAATAAAAACAGACAAATGGTATGATAATGGCAATCGTCAAACTAAGGTTCGGCTTTTTATCCAATAAATAAATAGCTGAAACCAGCGCTGCCATTGTGATAATTGCTGTGATCCATCCCATTTGGTTCACCTTCCTGAAAAAAATTTGTGCGGTCGAATTTGGAATATCAACTGAATCTGCGACATATCGACGGAAAATAACACCCTCTTTTCCAGCACCATATTGTGACAACTTCAGTCTAAAACGTGCAGACTTCAAACGATTTGTGACGATTTCAGCCGATGTACGGCAATTTCAACCGAATGAGTAAATCACTTCTCCTATTTTACACTTTTTCAATGTTTTTTCCCAGATTCACTTGACTTTCTCATAATCTTATATACTGTATATGTTTAGTGCCAAAATAGGAGGCCCGTTATCAATCCTTTGATATTATGAAACTTGTGAACTCCTTGTGCGTATTACTGGATGGGTTATTGATCAGCTTGACATGGGTAAGATAGTCCGTCATCTCCGTGCATCCCGTGATACGGGGAGTTTGCTCCGAATTTCAATCTAACTATTCGACGGAAAATTTTTAATACAAAGCGGGTTACAACGTTTAAATTAGGAAGGTGACATAACATATGGAAACAATGCTGACAGTCGAAAAGTTAAACAAATCATTTAAAGACAAACAGGTCATCAGAGATATCTCGTTTGATGTCCGAAAAGGTGAAATAATGGCAGTTTTAGGACCGAATGGTGCAGGCAAATCAACAACAATCCGCAATATTATGGGAATCATGTACCCTGATGCAGGCGCCATTTCCTTCCGGGGCCACGCGGAAATACCACGCCATAAAATCGGTTATCTGCCGGAAGAACGCGGGTTGTACAAAAATGTGAAAGTGATGGATATCCTCCTTTATTTGTCTGAGCTGAAAGACTATCCGCTAAAAAAAGCAAGAGAACGCGCACTCAGTTATTTAAAAAAATTTGGTCTCGAAGGCCAGGCAAACAGCTCGGTTGAGGAGTTGTCCAAAGGAATGGGACAGAAGGTGCAGTTCATTTCCTCAATCATCCATGAACCGGAATTACTGATCCTGGATGAGCCTTTTTCCGGTTTGGACCCGGTCAGCCAGGAGCTATTCAAACACGAAATCCGTCATCTGGCGGAGAACGGCACTGCGATTCTATTATCCTCGCATCAGATGAATCTGGTGGAAGAAATGTGTGACCGCCTGTTCATGATGCATAATGGTGAGCGGATCATTTATGGAAATATGGATGATGTTAAAGAGCGCTATGCCAACTTCAAATGTACCGTACGCGGGAAAAGTGACCTGGATGTACTGCAAGGGCTTCCCGATCTTGAACGTGTCGAGCAGGATGAAGATACATCCGTCCTTTACTTGGCTAAAGATGTTCAAGCCGTAAACTGGCTAAAAAATTTACCGGATAACTTATCTGTTCAGGAATTATCGATTGATCGCATATCTCTGCACGAAATCTTTATTGATATCGCAACCGATGGGAACATTGCCCAGAGAGAAGGTGTCACGCATGCGTAATACTATGAAAGTAGCTAAATGGGAAATTAAACGGAACTTGAAAAACAAATCGTTTTTAATCGGATTATTTTTGACACCGGTCTTATTTTTAGGATTTATGTTTTTTGGAAGTCTTTTTGGGGATTCTGAAGACGGTGCTGAGACAACACAGGTTTATGTCAATGACCGGCTTGGGGTATTTGAAACTTTGGAAGAAACGGCTGAAACAAGTGAATTGAACTGGAACATGAAAACGACCGATGTTCAAGAGAATAATGTACAAACTGAACTGAAATCCAGTGAAAATACCGCCTATATCTTCCTGGATAAGCGAGCACTTGATGATGGGGTCATTCCGGTTTACACAAGCGAGGAAATTGCCTCGGATTTTATGAATCAGGTGCAAATCCTGTCTAATCCGGTCAAATTAATGCAAATGCAGCAGCTCGGATTATCGGATAAGGAACTTGCCGCTGTGTCGATGACGATTCAATTTGAAGAAACTACCTCTGACGAAATGGCTGCTTCAGATGAAGCAAAAACAACAAGTGGCAACGGAGGGCTGTTCAGTGGCGATCCGTTTGAACGCGCTGTTCCCGGAGCCTTTGCTGGGATTATTTTACTTTCCATCGTTGTTTCCGGAATGTATATATTCCAGAGTGCTTCCAATGAGAAAAAGGACAAAATTGCCGAAATCATTCTATCATCCATCACTCCCGGCGAATTGATGCAGGGAAAAATTATGGGTTATTTTGGACTCGGCATGATTCAGGCGGCTGTATTTTTGGCGTTTGCCATTCCGATCAGTATATGGCAATTGGATAATGTACAAATTTTGGAGTACTTATTTGTGCCTGAATTGATTCTGATGGTTGCGATTGCTATCCTCGGATATTTCCTGTTTGCTGCGTTGTTCGTTGGTGTAGGTGCCACAATGGCAGATATGTCGTCAGCCGGCAATTTTCAGGGCATGGTTATGATGCTGCCGTTTTTGCCGTTCATTTTTATCGGCCCGGTCATCAGCGATCCAAGCGGACTTGTAGCACAAGTCGGAACTTATATTCCCTTTACGACACCTGGTGTATTGTTGATGCGGCTCGTAGTGATGGAAGAGTGGCCTTGGTCGGAAATTATCATCGCGCTGGCAATTCTTGTCGTAAGTATCTGGATTTTAATGAAGCTTGCCGGAAAGATTTTTAAGACCGGTATTCTTATGTACGGAAAAAATGCTACACCGGCTGAAATTTGGAAATGGATAAGATCTTAAAAGTGAGTGAAGCGGCTTTAATCATAGTTTATACGTCTCCAAAGTAACAGGAGGAGCAGTATTATGAACTGCCCCTCCTGTTAATTATTTGCCCAGTTCGATATGCCACTCCTGCTTAGGATAAAGCGGCATGCGCTCTGCACGATATGCTTGCCTGTGGCTTTCCTTTTCAAAACCTGATATGACAAGTTCATAAACCACATCCGCCGGCTCCTCATCATTGACTTCAACCACCCGGCTGTTCATACCTTTATCTGCTTCAATATAACCTGAAGTTATTAGCCGGTTCCCTGTATTCTTAAGGTAGTCCGCGTCACCAACAATTTTTGAATAAAATTCTTCACCACGGCTTTTGCCGAACTGCCAGACTTGCTCCACCGTCATTTCGTCAGGATTTATCCGGTACTGGACACTACGACTGAAGTCTCCGCTAAGCGGATCCTTTCCACGTGTGATCACGACATTATTGTCAAATAGCAAATAATCATTGGTCTTGTCATTGTTGTCAAAATCCGGCATCGTCATTGGGGCGTGCGGGCCAGCCGGATATTTAAAGTTGTCGCTTTTGGGCTCAAGCAAATATTTATCATAGGCATCCGGCCATTTTTCATGATCGGCCAAAATCCAATCGATTTTCCCCTCTGAATAGGAAAGCTTCATAACCAAATCCTGATGCCGGCTTGATATGAGAATCGAATCGTCTTTCTCCACGTACCAGATGGCATTCTGGTGGAACCAGTCGCCATCATCGGAAAATACATTGCCGTACTCCTCGTAAAAATCTTCAGGGAACAAATCACGGATACTAAAGTCCCGCACTGTTTCACCTGTCTCGCGGTCAATTTCTATCATCTCATCTTCAATGTACGGTGACTCCGTATCGTGTACGGTGGCAAGGAAATTCCCATTCGGCAATTCAATCATTTCGTGGTGCACCACATTTGTATCCTCATAATCATCAAGTTGAATCAAATAGGAATTGTACACTTTCCCAAGCATATCCATCTCAAGCATTTCGTTGTATTGATTCTGGCCCTTTTCTTTTGTCGCATATAGGATATGACCGTTATCCAGACGCTTGAAAACATGTGAATTCCACAACGTTGAATACCAGCGCACTTCGGCATTATGATCAACGCCATAAGCATATCGAGTACTTGGCGTCACAAAAGTTAGCCCATTTTCCATTTTTGCAGGATGAGTCTCTTCCGTTTCATTCGTCAAAAAATCATCCGGCAGCGGATCCGTTTCTATTGTAAAAGTGCTCGTTGATGTCTCACCATCCTTAGTAATTACCTCTATGGTGACGGTATTTTCATAGTCGGGATATAGACCCAGAACAGGTATGGCATGTTGTGTCTTATAGTCATCATAGGAACGTGGAATGTCGCCCTGTTCTTCCTTTCCCTCGACAGTTACAGTAAGTTTGACAGGCTTGTCCGTTTCAAACATGGCAAGTGCTGATAACGGTGTCACCCCATATGGATTAAGTTTAACAAACGGATCCTCCGGCGAATAAGATCCTTGTTCATATTGTTTCTGAAGTGCCTGATCCGTCTCTTCCTGTTTCGTCATACGGCGCGTGTCATAATTGGAAAGCTGTTCCACCTCACCGTCAGGGTGAAATGAAACAGCTGTACTTTCCGATGCTTCAACCTTTTCGCCGGTACCTTTTGTAGCATCATCCGAGCTCTCTCCTGTATACTCGATCACGATGAAAAATACCACTAGGATAACCGCCAATACAACAAAGGTTGCCAAGGCTTTTCGCATTATGCCACCGCCTTCCGTTTAAACATTAAATGTTAATCTATTTTCCAGTATAAATGATACAGCTCATGCCCACAAGTGAAGACGTATTCGCCTCGCCTAGTAGCGAGTACCGAGGTTTTTATAATATCATCTATGATTTATTTAGAGAAACTCGGCATTCGCCTCGTCTTATAGCGAATGCCGAAGCTTTTCTTATAAGGTCATCCATAACTTATACTTTCTGACGTTATAAAAAAAGTCATAAAAATTCGTTGTCGTGTCACCCTAACGGTAAGGAGATGATTTCATTGCGGACAATAGTGATGGCTTTAGGTATTATCGTTCTTTTAACAGACCTTGGGGGACTCCAATATAGCCAATCTGTCATTCATGCGGAAAAAGATATCCCATCTTATGCCAAATGGGGACGGCTTGCAATGAAGGAAACACAGTCCAGGTACCCGGATTCAGACATCATCGATTACCTGCACCGGGGACGCGAGGATAAAAATGCGACATCAGTCGAAAAGTTCAAGCTATGGCTTCGGAAGGATGAGAAAGAGTTTGGTGTATTCATCGATATCGAATTCGATACCGAAACAGAAGATGTCATCGATATTAGGTTCAGGGAGACATCACGCTAACCCTATTCTTCTGTTTTCAGTGTGAAGGTCTCTTTGTTCCTGCCCCGTTCCACGGTGAACTCAATCTCCGCTCCTAGTGGTACCTTTGCATTACCGCTTTCACCAATTCCTGAACAGAGCGGTTATTCCCCGAAACAGCCCTTTAACCGCCATGAGAATTAATTCCGGTATATTAAGAAGCAACTCCACGATCCAGCCCCGTTCTCTCATCTTTCTCTGTCTATTCGTACCCTCATGTTTCGTTGTCATTTATTACATTCACCTCTATTGCCTGATTCAATATCGGGCGAACTTATCCCCTATACGAATCATATGGATCAAAGGTTTCCCTAATGCAGTAACCTCGTCCTGATATATGGTTGTTATTTCAGTTTCTCTCATGGTATGATATTTCTCACAGGATTTTCCGCATTGTTTGCGGGTTTTCGAGATCTCTATTCATTCTGGAACTTTTGATTTATTTTTCAAAAACAGTGTTTAGCATTTTTTTGTATTGGCTAATATGGAATTATGCAACAGAAAAGAGAGGAGAGGATTTTGTGGGGAAAACACGCATATCATTCACTTTTGCCGGGCTTCTGCTATTATCATTCTTCATGTTTACTCCGAATGTCCTGGCAAATGAGGGTCAAATTTACGGTGTGGGAGCTGATAACCTTAACGTCAGGTCTGCTCCGTCACACAGTGCCAATGTAATCGGTCAGCTTTCTTCCAGTGACCAGGCTGTCGTCTTCCAGGAAAAACACGGCTGGGCACAAACCTATTATGATGGACAAGTTGCCTGGGTGGCCGCGCATTTTCTTTACCCAATGGAGAATGAAGCAGCTACAGACGATGCATCCGCCGAAAAGGCAGCCAATACAACGGAATCGCAGCAGTCAGCCGAACCATCCGGAACGCTCAATGGTTACAACATCGTTCTGGACCCCGGACATGGCGGGAACGATCCCGGTGCTATTGGCTACGGAAACACCTTCGAAAAAACGCACACCATGAACATGGCGCATAGTGTAGCAGAAGGCTTACGTAAGGCTGGCGCAAAAGTTATAATGACACGTTCAAGTGATACATATGTATCACTTGAAGACAGGGTCAATATGAGCAGTGCGTATGCGACAGATGCTTTCATCAGTCTGCACTATAATGCATTCCCGTTTCAGGGTGTCAATGGATTCAGCACTCATTACTATACAAATGGGAATGATCGAGAACTAGCTGGCGAGATCCAGTCGGGCCTTGAACAGCACATGACATTGAACAGCCGCGGCATTAAGCAGGACGGCTATCATGTATTGCGTGAGAATAGTGATTTAGCGGTGCTCGTAGAACTCGGATTCATTACCAATCCGCATGATTTGTCGGTTATTCGTACCGCCGGCCATCAAACAAACGTTGCGGATGGAATTGTTGAAGGTGTTCGAAATTATTTTAATTAACGCCGCAAAGAAGCTGTCCTTTAATGGGCAGCTTCTTTATTTGCAGTTAAGAAAGTATAAATTATTTCTTACTGCATAAGTGCAACTAAGGCTTTCGCCATTAAAGCTTGGCGATAAGCCACGTTTTCTAATAACGTCACAAAGGAATCATTACCCGGGAAATAACACCTGATTAACTCCTCCATTCATTATAACAACAAAGGTGTTATACTTTAGATAAATCCAAGGAAGTGAGGGATCACAGTGGATAAGCAATTGCAGGCAGCAGTCGACTACGCGCGTGACTCGCTTGGTTTACATGATCACCAACTTAAGCGGTATCAATTTTTTCGTGATAAAAACCATTTTAACGAAACAAACTTTATATTAAATATGGAATGGCATCCGATTGGTAATGCTGATGATGCGTTGAATCCGGCAGGAACTGCAGTTGTCGATATCAATTTTTATACGAAAGCAGTACGATTGGTCGAATTCATCGGAGGTGTCAACAATGCAGACAGCAGCTTATACCCGTCATCAACTGCCAAAGAAGATGTGATTGAATGGATTGAAGAGATGACCGGACTCACATTTGGACGGCAATTTCTGATAGCACATGAAAAAGAGCAGGTGCTGAAATTCGCTGCTGCGGTTGATAACATTCCTGTTTCACCCAGTGGTATGATCAGGGTTGAATTCAACAAAGATGGCTTATTGACGGTCTTTTCGATCGATGGGGAATTTCCGGATGAAGCACAAATCGAATGGGAGCCATTCGCGTTGACACCTGATAAGTATGAACCCTTTGCAAAAATTCAGTGCCAGCTATGGAGACTCCCTGATCAGGAACAAGAAAAGTGGCTTTCGGTCTATGGAATCGAAGAAGTTTTTCTGACAAATGATGCAGCGAGAACTATTCCATTTATGTTCGGTGCGAATCGAAGTTCGTTTATTGCGATGGATAAGCTGTTGCAATGGGAAGAGCCGCTCGATAGTTTTTTTGAACAAAAGGATATTGATTTGTCTCCAGAAGTCGAACTTGAGACTGTACTGGCAAATAAACCGCATCCTGACACGATACCATTATTGGAATCTGAAACCACGGCAGCTGTGCAAGAAGTACTTCGCTTTATGCGTCAGGTTTATCCGGATGAAAACGGCACGTGTGAATTGACCGGGGTTTATTTAAAGGATGGTTATATCGTGGCCGAAATTCAACCTGTTCAGGACGCATCAAAAAATGCACCTTATATGAAGGTGAAGCTGCTGATAGACAGGGATACCTTAACAGCGGTTAATTATATCGATCAGAACGTACTGTTTAAGGCTTATAGCCATTTTACAATAGCTGATGATGCAGTTGTATCGCTTGATAAGGCCTTTGAGTCATTGCGTGAGCATATGGAAGTTGAACCGGTTTATGTGTATGACAGCGGGCGTAGCAGCTATATCATGTGCGGTAAACTGGACTGTGCTTATGGCATCAATGCGGTGACAGGCAAAGTGGTTGCGTTGAATGAAATAGTTTAGCCGGCTGCACTTTTGGTGCACACCGGCTATTCTACAGGCATAACAAGTGAACTTCGGGATTCTAATGGTGAACCTCGGAAAACCACCCCGAATTTCGGGGGTTCGATTATCCACACACATCCGCGCATCTTACAAATCGTCGAAACCGTTCAGATCACTTGTTTTCGTATACTGCCGTGATTTTTGTTCGAAAAAATCGGTCTTGGTCCCGTCAAAGTTATCGGCATACGCGCGAATCCACTTCATCGGATTGTCCGTATGTTCGGGATAAATCTCGCTCAGACCCATCATACGCAACATTTTGTTGGCACGGTACTTGATATACCCGTTCATTTCATCGAGATCAATCCCCTCAATATCCGCGAGTACATATCCAGACCATTCGATTTCAAGCTCAACCGACTCGCTGAACCTGCTGTAAACCCAATCTGCAAATTCCGCTGTATTCAATTCAGGGTTCTCATCCAGTGTTGCCCGGAATAATTCGGCAATAAACCGTCCGTGTTCGAGTTCATCCCGATTAATATAGCTTATCATTGTCGATGTACCGACCATCTTATTTTTCCGTGCAAGATGATAGAAAAACGCAAACCCGGAATAGAAAAACATTCCTTCCAAAAGCGCTGTATAAACCATTGTTTTCAAGATATTATCGATTGTCGGCTCCTCAACAAACGCATTATATTGCTGCATAATCGTTTCGTTTCGTTTCAGTAGCACAGGATCGGTTCGCCCAAGTTGAAATGACCTATTTTGTTCATCAAACGACACCACCGAGGACAACACATACGAATAGCTTTCATTATGCACAGCTTCCTGCTGGGCGATAACCGCCATAATCGACTGGACAGACGGGTCAGTCGCATATAATGACAACAAAAGTGCCGTCCGTGTCTGCGGGGCATCCAGTGTCGAAAGCAACCCAATGATTTTCAAATACGCATCACGCTCCTCGTCAGTCAGTGATGCAAACTGGCGCAAATCATCGGACATATTTATTTCATCTGCCTGCCAGTAATTACCGATCAGCCGCTTATACATTTTGTACCAGTGCGGATAAGCAATATCATTCCAATTCAGGATACCACTTGATCTTCCGCCAAATAAGGCGGTTGATTTATTCGGATTAATCGGTTCTAACGTTTTTGCTTTCTCAAGTAAGACTTTTGACATCATGCAGCACTCCTTCCAACCAATTTTTCACGATATTCTCCTGTGAGCCGCGCGGTGATTGTTCGACTTTCAAACCGCTCCACCTGCTTTGATAAAACGTGACCAGTTTATTCACAGCCAGACAAAATAGATCATCACCACCGAATTGTGTTTCTCCTGTCCCGAATATGGCAACATTATCCGGTTTATAGCCAACTTCCAGCACAAAATCCTTCACCTCATCAGGGGTTGCGCCCATATCCCACGTAAACGTACCGATAAAAATCAAATCGTATGCGGACGCATCAACCGGCGGGTCGATCCCAATTCGGTGCAAATCAACGATCACGCCATCCGTCTCCAGATAATCAGCCATTATGTCAGCCGTTTCCATCGTATTGCCGCTATAGGATAAATAAGCGATCAAGGTTTTCAACTTTCACACCACTCACATTCCTCGACGTCATTCGCCGTTGACCGGACATAATACGTCGTTTTCAAGCCTTCTTTCCACGCTTGCAGATGCAGTCCAAGGAGCGCAGACGCTTTAATCGTGTTCGGCACATAAATATTAAACGAAATGCTCTGGTCGATATGCTTCTGCCTTGCCGCATTCTGTCTGACTGACCAGCGCTGATCCAGTATATACGCTGATCGGCGATAAATGTCGTACGTGTTATGATTCAGTTCCGGCGCAGTAAACGGTATTTTAAAGTCCTTCTTTTCCTCGAAGTAAAATGGTCTGAAAACCGGGTCAATACTGGCAGTTGAGCCGGCTATCATTGATGTCGATGAATTGGGTGCCACAGCCATCAGATAGCCATTGCGGATACCATGTTTCATCACATCCTGTCTGAGCTCATCCCATTTTACATCTGTATAGCCTTTATCAGTAAAATAGCGGCCTGATTGCCATTTACTTCCTCCGAACGCTGGATAGCTACCTTTTTCCTGACTCAGTTCCATGCTGGCTTTAATTGTCAGGTAGGCGATTTTTTCATACATCCGGTCTGCATAATTGACTGCTTGCTCTGATTCCCATCGGATATTTTCCTTTGCCAGCAGATGATGCCAGCCAAATGTTCCAAGTCCAATCGCGCGGTACATCTGATTGGTCATTTGTGTCTGCTTAAGCGGCAGCGTGTTTATGCCGATTACATTATCAAGCATGCGAACCTGGATGCTAATCAGTCGCTCCAGAACGTGCTCCGGAACTGCCCGCCCTAAATTGATTGAACTCAAGTTACAGACAACATAGTCGCCGGGTTTATACTTCTTCACAATAGTGCCATCCGCTTCTGTCAGCTCTTCCAAAAATTCTGTTGGTGACTGATTTTGTGTAATCTCTGTACACAAATTAGAGCAATATATCATACCTTCATGCGGATTATTGTTCTGGCGGTTCACCTCATCACGGTAAAACATAAATGGTGTTCCAGACTCCAATTGCGACTTCATAATCCGTTTCATAATATCGATTGCCGGTACAACGCGCTTGGTAAGCTCCTCAGACCGGACACATTCCAAATAGCGCTCGCGCCATGAACCCGTACCCTGCTTTTCGTCATAGAAATCCTCAAGTGAATAACCCATCACCTGCCGCACCTCATGCGGATCGAATAGGTACCAGTCACCGCGTTTTTCTACCTGTTCCATAAAGTAATCCGGCAGACAGACGCCGGTAAAAATATCGTGAGCCCTGAGCCGCTCATCACCATTGTTCAGCTTTAAATCAAGAAACGGTTCAATATCTGCATGCCAGACATCCAGGTAAATTGCAATCGCACCTTTTCTCGTCCCGAGCTGATCGACACTGACAGCGGTGTTGTTCAGTTGCTTAATCCACGGCACAACCCCACTTGACATCCCTTTGAAACCTTTGATCGAACTGCCGCGGCTGCGAACTTTCCCCATGTAAACACCTATTCCGCCGCCGTTTTTCGAAAGCTTGGCAATATCAGTATTACTGTCGTAAATTGACTGCAGACTGTCATCGACGGTATCGATAAAACAGCTCGATAGCTGACCGTGTGTTTTACCCGCATTGGTAAGTGTTGGTGTGGCAACCGTCATGTAGAGATTGCTGAGTGCCCAATAAGCCTCCGTGACGAATTGGCTGCGGCGCTCGGGATCCTCCTCCTGCATCAAGTGCATGGCAATAATCATCCAGCGCTCTTGCGGCAGTTCATATATATTTTTATCGTGGTCTGTTGCCAAATAACGCGTTGCCAGTGTATACAGACCAAGATAGTTAAAAAGCAAATCTCGCTCAGGTTCAATGATACTGCCGAAATAATCAATTTCCTGTTTAGTGTATGTATTAAGCAAGTTCTCTGAATAGATACCTTTATCGGTCAATCCTGCTATAAGCTGATGAAGATTACCGTATTGGGCGCTGACCTCATATCCTCTGTTTACCGCTGCCTGATCATATAGTGTGTGCAGGTACAGACGGGCGGCCACAAACGTCCAATCAGGGTCAGCCTCATCAATATTTTCTAGTGCGCGTTTCATTAAGTGATCTTTATCAACCGCAGCACCCTGTTTGTGCGTTTGTTCCAAAATGGTCTCTTTATTCACGTTCAATCCTTCAGTCGCCTGTTCAATTAAAGATTCAAGATCGTTCTCGGTTACTGTCAGCGTCATTCTTCTGCCTCCTAAAAAAATAAATAAACCGCTCACCCCGGGGATAAACGGTCTTAAAACGACAGAAAATAAGCATTATGTTCCTATCGTTCCACCATCTCTTACCCCGAAGATCGCAACGTCCGAACTAAGGCAGGTCTCCTGACTTATGCTTCTTTCTACTGAGGCCCTTCCCGTATCACTGCCATAACGTTTGTAATACAGTGGATAGCCCGGTCGTCCACATTTACAGTTGCGGGGACAGTTCCGGATCTCACCGGATTCCCTTTTAAGACAAGGTTGTCACCTTAATTCGCGAACACTATATATAGTGTATTTACTAAACTTAATTTATATATATTGTATTTAATAGGCTATCATAGAAAAACTCCCGACGCAATAGATTTAAGCAAAAGATACAGATTTAGTACTATAATTAATGCGTTTACGTTTATGCCTTGAAAGCTCATGTAAATTGTGGTAATCTATATATAATAAAATATTATTTCTTGCTTCATTTAAGTGAAGTAGGTAGAGGAGCGAACATCATCAGTACGCAATGAAAGGATTATGGGGATCCGCTGATCGTTGTGGAAAGGGTTATTCGCCGAAACTTAAGAGAAACTCATATTCTCGAAGTTGGTTCTGCTATTGAATAAATACGGGACTGTCATATAGGGGACTATATGGAGGGCTATCTTGCGCAAAGGAACGAATCTGGCGTTCCTGCTGCAACAGCGAACCCTCGTTGTTGTTTTTTTATTGCGAAAATGGGGATAGCCTTTTTAAAAAACAAATTTAAAAGGGTGTGACAAACGATGAATTTCGGCCAGGTTTTAACTGCAATGGTAACGCCATTCGATCAAAATGGTGATATTGATTACCACGCAGCTCGGACATTGATCAATCATTTAATTGCAAATGGTTCGGACGGATTAGTCGTAGCAGGGACGACAGGTGAATCCCCAACACTTACAAGCAACGAAAAACTGGACCTGTTCCGCTTCGTTGCAAAAGTTGCAGATGGACGAGCAACTGTTATTGCAGGTACAGGTTCAAACAATACGCGGGCTTCCATCGATTTGACCCGGCAGGCAGAAGCGACAGGTGTTGATGCTATCATGCTCACCACACCATACTACAATAAGCCTTCTCAGGAAGGGCTTTATCACCATTATAAAGCAATTGCACAAGCAACATCCCTTCCTGTTATGCTCTACAATGTGCCGGGACGCAGTGCAGTGACAATTGCTCCTGAAACCATTATACAGCTGTCTGAGATCAATAATATCGTGTCCGTAAAAGAGGCGAGCGGCAACCTTGATGCCATGACTGACATCATCAGTAAAACATCTGACGATTTCACCCTCTACAGTGGCGATGACAGTTTAACGCTTCCTGTACTTGCTATCGGAGGCAATGGAATCGTATCTGTATCCTCGCACATTATCGGGGGGTACTTGAAAGAAATGGTCCAAAGTTACCAAAACGGCAATGTGCAACGTGCCGCACTTATCCATCAGGATATGTTGCCGACGATGAAGGCGCTGTTTGCGCAGCCAAGTCCATCACCGGTTAAGGCAGCCCTTAATATGATTGGTATTTATGTTGGAGACGTTCGACTGCCAATGGTGCCTCTCTCAATTGAGGAAAAAAAGCAATTACAGCAAATGCTCCCGCCAAATAAAATAACAGATGCCGGTTAAAGGGAATTAACCCGCTGTGATGATATGCCATTCATAACAGCGGGTTTTTTATTTCATGTACTACTCTGGTAAATGATGGATCCCCTCCCACTTTTTCGACAAAATCCGGTGAATTCTGTTCAATTTCTTTATTAACTATGCTAACATTAGTCCACGTAAGCAAATCCGGGTATCTTCATAATCACCTCCCCGTCCCCATCACGTTTTTCGGCAATTTTGTAAACCGATTCAGTGATCCACAATCATTTCGTCAACAATGAATAGCCTGCGTCTTTTTCGAAAAGCTATTGTTAGAAAGGATGAAAATAATGAACAAAAAGTTAATTGACTGGCCTACTTTTATATCTGCTTTAATTCTTTTGCTAGCTGTTTCAATTCCTTTGGCTGTTTTTCCGAAAGCAGGTAAAGTCATTGTCAATATGGCAAATAGTTTTGTAACCGGAAATTTCGGTGTCATGTACTTAATCTTCGGTTTGGCCGCTTTTGCCTTTCTTATATTTGTTGCATTTAGCAAGAATGGCCATATCAAACTCGGCGACAAACACGAAGATAGAGAATTTGGAACCATATCCTGGGCAGCCATGCTGTTTGCTGCAGGTATCGGATCCAGTATTCTTTACTGGGGAATGATTGAGTGGGCTCATTATTACCAGGGTCCGCCATTCGGTATAGAAGGAGGATCCAAGGAAGCCATCCAGTGGGCACCGGCATATGGTATTTTCCATTGGGGGCCAATGGCCTGGGCCATTTATACATTACCTTCCCTACCAATCGCTTATTTTTATTATGTGCGGAAAAAACCGGTTCTGAAAATAAGTGAGGCGGTCCGGCCCGTACTTGGTAAAGCAGTCGATACACCGCTCGGTAATCTAATTGATGTACTCTTTATGTTCGGGCTTATGGGTGGTGCCGGAACCACACTTGCCCTTGGAACACCAATGATTGCCCAAGGAGTCAATGAGATCACAGGACTTCCGCCTAATCTGGCGACGAAAACTGTCATTATGCTGTTATGTACAGCTATATTCGCTGTTAGCGCCTATTCGGGGCTCCGGCGTGGCATTAAAGTATTGAGTGACATAAACTTATGGCTGGCCATTTTTATACTTGCCTTTATTTTTGTTGTCGGTCCGACTGTATTCATCAGCGAGACGACTTTTACAAGCTTAGGGCTGATTTTGAATAACTTTTTCAAAATGGCAACATGGCTGGAACCCTTCGCTAATGTGGGCGGTTTCACGGAAACAGGATTCCCGGAAGCCTGGACAGTCTTCTACTGGGCATGGTGGCTTGTATATGCTCCATTTGTCGGGTTATTCGTCGCCCGAATTTCCCGTGGACGCACGATTCAGGAAATGATTCTTGGGACGATTATATACGGAACGCTTGGCAGTGTTCTGTTTTTCGGAATTATGGGGAACTACGGACTGCACCTGCAGCTTACCGGAACCTTTGATGTTGTCGGATACATGAATGAAACAAGTGCTCAAGCTGCTATCATCGCCATTTTAGGTCATCTGCCGATGGCCGGAATCATGGTGAGCCTATTTACGATTCTCGCCATTATCTTTTTGGCAACAACGTTCGATTCTTCTTCCTATATCCTTGCGGCCGTTGTTCAAAAGGAAGTGCAGCGGGAGCCATTGCGCTGGAATCGTCTATTTTGGGCTTTTACACTTTGTCTGATGCCACTTGTACTTATGTATGTGGGTGATCTCAAGACATTGCAGACAGCCAGTATTGTCGCCGGGTTTCCGGTATTATTCATTATGGGGCTTCTTACTTGGTCGTTCATGAAAGCTTCCAATGAGGATTTGCGGGCATCCAAAGGTTATGAACCGCCTACGATTTATATAAATCGCCGGGAAATTTTACAGCGAACACCGGAGCGTTCGCAAAAACAATCAACATCTGAATCGTCTGAGGATGTAACCCCTGATAAATAAAATTTTTATCGCGAATGAGATCCCTTCCATCTGGACAATGTAACAAATGGAAGGGGGATAAGCGATGGATTGGCTTTCATTCATTCCATTCTTAATTGTGATTGGATTATCAATTTGGCTGAAAAGGATTTTGCCCGGACTGGTGCTGGGGGTACTTGTCGGGGCTTGGCTCGTTGAGTTAAGTCCATTGGGCGGAACCCGGCAATCAGTTGACTATATCGTAACAACACTGTCGGATGAAAATAACATTAAAATAATTGCATTTCTATACTTGTTTGGTGGCTTAATCGGCATGATGCAAATATCAGGCGGGATTAAAGGCTTCTCCAAATGGGTTGGTGACAAAATTGAGTCACAGCGCGGTTTACTCAGTCTCATTTGGCTGACACTTCCCTTTACATTCATGATGCCAATGTTTAGGACAATGATGATTGGCCCTGTTGTCAAATCGCTTATGAAAGACATGCGGATCACCAAACAAAAAGTCGGGTTTACACTGGATGTGTCAACGAGTTCGGTAATCGTTCTCCTTCCTGTTGCAACCGCGTTTGTCGGGTTTATGATTTCACTGGTCGAGAGCGGTGTGCAAAAACATAATCTGGACATGGACCCGTATCATATTTTTTTACTCAGTATTCTGTTCAATTTCTTTGCGATTGTCATGTTGATCATTGGACTTATCCGAACGTTTTGGTCGTCTGCCGACAAAGAGAGCCCGCAATCAGCTGATCAATCGACTGACGATAGTCCCGATTATCACCGTGCAGGTATTGAAAAAGAAATTTCGACCGTTAAAGCGCAGCCGTGGAATTTAATTGTACCCCTGTTTTTGTTATTAGGTTTATCCCTATACCTATTATGGCAAGACGGTTTAGCTAAAGGAGCGGATACTCTTTTCCAAGCGTTTTCAAAAGCGGATGCCACCTTTGTCATGCTGCTCGCTGTATTTATCACCCTGATTTTGTCATTTGTGTTTTACATGATTCGACGGCAGTCCATGGAAGAGACCATTTACCATTTTTACGATGGCGGCAATCAGCTCATGCAGGCTATTATCCTCCTCGTTCTTGTCTGGGCATTGTCACTGGTTACTGAGGACCTCGGCTTTTCAAAATTTATTAATGCAACACTCGGGTCCTTTTTGCCAAGTTTCACAATTCCAGCCATTGTATTTATTCTCGGAGCTCTAGTCAGTTACTTTCTTGGTTCATCATGGGGAACATGGGGGATATTCATGCCGCTTGGAATCGCACTGGCTGTTTCAACCGGAGCTTCAATCCCGTTGACTGTCGGAGCTGTGTTTGCCAGTGGATCATTCGGTGCCATGACCTCACCTCTCGGGGACACGACGATCACCACAGCTTCGATTCTCGAATTACCCCTGGTCGATTACGCACGCTACAAATTGAAGATTTGTGCTTTCGGCGCCGCTATAGCTGCCGTCATTTACCTTGTTGCCGGGTTCTTCCTTGTCTAAAAAACTCTAATTTGGCGTCAAAAAACCTCGCCATCACTGCATGTGTTTTGGCGAGGAATGCTCTTCCGGTTCATTTTCGTCAAGTTCCTTAAACATGTCACGCTTCGTCTTCATTTGGACAATTTCATCATTGAGATCTGCCAATTGTGCTCTGAGCTGAGTGATATGTGTATCAACTGACAACTGGCCCAAAATTTGCTGAACGTCTGATGATAATTGATTAAATTCCTTTTTGGTAACCGGCTGTGATTCGTTTTTCAGACTGAATCCCACTTGTCCGTTTGGTTCCAGCGTAGCCCATTCGACATCGTCTATGCTTTTAACATTCTTCATTCTTAAGTTCATCTCTAGCTGATCGACTGTCATTCGCAATTTTTTCATGTTTTGTTCGTTAACCGTACCGTTTTCGATCAATACTTTGGATTTGCCGGTAATTATCTTTTCAAAAATATTCCCTTTCACTTGGGCATACTCCATAACAAATAACGTCATGATTAGAATAACGCCAACAGCTATCGTTACCCAAACATTTTTGCCGGAAACCGGCTGGATGAGTAAAGATCCGATTCCAATCATAATCACTGTTTGCGGGAGCGTCATCTGAGAGATGGATTTTCGTCCGGCCAACCGCAATAAAAACGTCCCAGCAATCACAATCAAAATGGATTTCCAGACCCAATCAAGCTCCACTTTATCAAACTCCTTTCTAACGTTAGTTTATTTGTAACGCTTCATCTTATACATGAACTTTAACACTCTCTCATCCGTCATATGTACAAAGTGAACAAAGACGCTGGAGCCGGACGTGGCAATATACGACAAAGCATCGATAAAGCTAAAAATTTTATACTTTCTTATCTTACGAAAAAACTGCCCTGATAAATATCAAGACAGTTTGCTTTATTTATTCATTTTAGAGAAGAAATCCGCCAGCGGATCTTGTTCAGGCTTTTCCGTTTCTTCCTCACTGCTTTCATGCAAATTGTCCAAATGATCCAGATCAACCGTATCCAGGTCAGCCTTTTTTGTTGCAGGTAGCTCTTCACCTGGTTCCTCTTCAACGGACTGTTCCGGTACACGTTCAGGTTCAGACTCTGCTGGCTGGTTACCGTTCAATGTGGACAAAATAGACGTCGCCCGAATTGGATCCTGCAGCAGTTGATAAACTATCGAACCAATCAGCGCTTCCGAGTGTTCATGTTTGAGCCAGCTTTTCTGCTCTTTGCTAAGCTGACGCGGCAGAGGAATTGTGACTGTTTCACGCTCACGTGTGTAGGTTTCATTGACACCTTTCAGAACATATTGGGCAATTTGACTTGAAAAATTTCGCCGCTCAGTTTCTTTCAATTTTTGCAGCTGTTTTAATAAATAGTCAGGTGTATCGGAAGGAACGCGAAAGGTAATCGATTGCCCGCGTTCGATTTGCTTTTTTGACCCTTGCATGCTATCACCCTACTTTTTCTCTGCTGCGGCCTTATCCTTCGTCTCTGCCTGCGTGTTTTTGTTCACAAAATCCATAACAAGCTTATAATAGGCATTGGCCATCATCCAGATACTTTCTTTCTCATCCTCAAAAAAATCAATGTTAAAGCCGTCTAATTTATTATTAAGCGCTTTGATGTAATCTTTCAGCACAGCAGATCCTCCGCCGACAAAGTAACAAATCTCTGACTGAGAATTTTTTTGCCATACGTTCCGCAGATTACGGTATTCTTTCTTGGCCAGCTCCAGCAGAATTCGATCCGTAATATCGTGAATATTAGTTCGGCTGCCCCGCACCATAATATGATGACGATCGTTCTTTCGCGTGATGATATCAACCACGTCGCGACGGCTGTCCAGCTCAACACCATGCCGTGTCCTGATTTCATCGCGGATTTCTTCGAGCGATTCAGCAACTCCCAAAGGAAAACCCTGTGCTTTGTCATCGTCAACATTCCGGTTACGGATAACAGCAATATCGGTTGATAAACCACCGATATCCTGTATCAGAATTTGTTTATCGATCAATTCCTGATTAATGACATTCAAGTTGTTATCCATGATCAAGTTCACATATGCCGCAAAGCCTTCCGGATACACTTTCACTTCTTCAAAATTGATATTCACTTTCTTTCCTTGGTATTGCGGTGTCACCAGAAATTCAACTTGATGGACCGAGCCGAGCAGCTGTGAGCGGTAGCCGACATCTTTACCTTCCTTGACTTCCCTTAACGGGAGACCGGTCCCCAGTGTATAATTCGCATCAATCACATCTTTCTTTCCTGGCTTAAAGGAACTGGCGCTGACGGCATCCAAGGCGATTGACGCAAACAGCATCACCAACGTTTGGTCTTCTTCTGATTTACTGCTTCCTTGATCAAGCTCGGTTGAATTATTCGTTTTTGTCGCCAATGTTCCGACACGATAAACAGCGTTGTTCTCTTCCAGAGCAGGGGAATGAACCCGAATGTGCAAATTATCAATCGGTTCTTTTTCATCCAAATCCTCTATACCAATTACCGGTCTGTCCTCCATATCCCGTGCAATCACATTCGGTATGTAATAAGAATTATCCATCTTTCCAAAATTTGCTTTAACTGCGTCATTTCCCACGTCAACTGCAGCTACTCTTGAATCTTTCATATATGTTTTTCTCCCTCCATATATCAGTTTAATCTATCAAGTACTATTAATAGAATAAACTTTTTATCAAAAATAAGCAATCAGACTTTTTTCGTATTCTTTTTTTGTGCACAAGCAATCTTTTATGAACACTTGTATGCAATTTTTGCACACGTTGACAAATCGGTTTGAGTACGTGTTCGTGTACTTGTGTTCGGATTTGTGTACACTAAGAATACAATTTGTACACATGTATTCTTTTTTGTTTTCGAGGTGAATTCATACTTTCTGACGTTATTAGAAAAACTCGGTATTCGCCTCGTCTTATAGCGAATGCCGAAGCTTTTTCTTATAAGGTCATCCATCATTTATACTTTCTGACGTTATAAAAAAACGCCCCATATTGGGACGCCTACTTTATCTCGCATTTTCCTTCTTAATTTGTTTGCTTCTGAGCTGTCCGCACGCAGCATCAATATCCGCACCATTTTCCCAGCGCACACCACAATTGAGCCCATTTGCTTTTAAAGTTTCATAAAAAGCCTGAATGGTAGATGAATCACTTCGCTGGTACTGGTCATGCTCACTAACTGTGTTGTATGGAATCAAGTTCACATATGACAAATGTCGTTTATCTGCCAACAACTCAATCAGCTCATCTGCGTCTTCCTTGTGATCATTGACATCTTTCAGCATAATGTACTCATAGGTAACGCGTCGATTGACATTCTCGAGGTAGTAATCGACAGCTTTCATCAGTTTTTCAATCGGAAAGGCTCGATTGATTTTCATGATTGATGTGCGTAATTCATTATTCGGTGCATGCAATGAAATAGCAAGGTTAACTTGTGTACCAGTATCAGCCCAGTGATAAATTTTGTGGGCAAGCCCGCTCGTTGAAACGGTGATGTGCCTGGCTCCTATATTCAGCCCTGCATCATCATTAACGACATTGATGAAGTCCATCAGATTATTGAAATTATCAAATGGCTCTCCTATTCCCATAACAACTATATGGCTGACGCGCTCTTCTTTGCCCTTGGCGTCCATGTCTTTTTGAACGTTCATAATCTGTTCCACGATTTCACCGCTATCCAAGTCACGATTTTTACGAAGCAAACCGCTCGCACAGAATGAACAGCCAATATTGCATCCCACTTGCGTCGTCACACAGACCGACAAACCATAATTAAAACGCATCAACACAGTTTCAACCAGGTTACCATCTGACAATCTAAACAAATATTTAATTGTTCCATCTTCAGACTCCTGCTTGAGTTCTTCTTTTGTCGTGTGCAACACAAAATTTTCCTCCAACAGTGCAACCGTCTCTTTATTTACATTTTTCATATCTGCAAATTGCCCGATACGCTTTTTATACAGCCAGTTCCATACCTGATCAACCCGGAAGCGGCGTTGCCCGTGATTGATGAGCCAGTTCTTCAATTGCTCATATGTCAATCCATAAATGGAATTGTTGTTCATGTATATCCCTCATTTCCATACATTCCAATCATTTATTATACAATATTACGGCATGCGTAGCAATGTGGCAAATGGAACGCCATCAGGCTTTTAAAAAACTGAATGAGCATAATAATTTCTTATCCTCTGGTTAATCTCAAAATGTTTATTTCGCGTGTTAAACAGCTCGAATGTCAAGAATGGGATGAAATCACTACTGCCAAGACCAAGCACGCATTTTCCAAGAATTAATGGGCAAAATATTGGCGCTTTCTGATTTAAGCTCGTATCATCTTTGTTAAGGAGTGAGTTTAATGCAGAACAAAACATTTCATGATATTCCACTGGCTGTTCTGGATCTTGCCCCCGTTCTGGAAGGCGGCACACCAGAACAGTCATTCAAAAATAGCGTGAATTTAGCACAGCACGTAGAAAAACTCGGTTATAATCGCTACTGGCTGGCAGAGCATCATAATATGCCAGGGATTGCCAGTTCTGCTACATCTGTACTAATCGGGCATATCGCCGGGGCGACCAGTGAGATGCGTGTGGGTTCAGGCGGTGTCATGCTGCCCAACCATGCATCACTCATTATCGCTGAGCAGTTTGGAACATTGGAAACACTGTATCCCGGCCGAATTGACCTCGGACTCGGACGTGCACCGGGCACTGATCAGGCAACAGCCTATGCCCTTCGTCGCACATTGAATCAGCGCGTCGAGGATTTCCCAATGCAAGTTGAAGAGTTGGAAAACTACTTTGCCGGTACAGCCGGTGTGCACAGCGTTCCAGGTGAAGGGTTGAACATTCCAATCTGGCTGCTCGGATCCAGTGGCTTCAGTGCTCAGCTTTCATCACAAAAAGGTCTGCCGTTCTCCTTTGCAAGTCATTTTGCCCCAGATAATACGATTGCGGCGCTTAATCTGTATCGGGATAACTTCCAGCCATCTGACACACTTACTGAACCCTATGCCATGATTGGCGTCAATGTGATCGCGGCTGATACCAATGAAGAGGCAAAATACCTTGCCACTACCCAACAGCAGCAATTACTCAGCATCCGGCGCGGTCAACCGATAAAACTGCAACCGCCGATTGAAAATACAAAAGAAGCCTGGTCAGAAATGGAAAAGGCAGTCATTGAACAATCAGCTAATTCACCATACACCTTAATTGGTGACAAGGAAGTGATACGACAAGGATTGGAAAAACTACTGGAAAAAACTGAAGCAAACGAAATAATTATCAACTCACAGATTTATGACCATAAAGCCCGCATGCGCTCATATGAGATTGTCGGTGAGCTGATGAAATAATTTTTGGATCAAAAAAGCCTTGGCAACTGCCAGGCTTTTTTGCTTTCCCATGAATTATGAACTTCTGCATTTTACATGAAATCAAGCTTCAACGTTTGAAAGGTTCGGCATTCGCCTAGGAGCTTTGGACAAAAGTAGTTCTGATAAGGAAAAATCCGAACTAGTTAGAGTATATAACTCGCTACGGAAATATACTTCGCACACCTAAGGGCGGCTGGTGAACCTCCTCGTGCTGACGCACTGCGGGGTCTCACCGAGGCCTTTCCCCCCGCGGAGTCTACGTATATTTCCTCCGCTTAAGCGGATTATCGTTCGTCTTTAGCATTGTGTATCTTAATTCTGTCTAAGACTCCTAGCCTGAAAGCAAGGACCTAAGATGTTATTATAAGAGCGTGTTCAAAAAGTCCGGTAAACATGACACTTCGAATTTCTTCGTTGGCTTGCTTCTCCGCTCCTTGTAAAAGAAAAACACTTTTCCTGCGTGCGAAGCGGCTTCAGGGTAGCATTACTTGTGCTCATGTATCTAAAGGCATACACTCCGCTGCTCGAAACTGCGCCGTCTCGAACTTCTTGATCCTTTTTATCCTCCTTTTTGAACACGCACTATAAGGTCTTCCACAATTAATTCTTCCTTACGTCATAAAAAAGCCGCAATCCTGTAATCGGGACTGCGGCTTTTTTCAAAAACAGATTAGCTGCCTGCCACAACGCGGCCTGCAACATCGATAGTACGGCGCGCCTGATGTTCAACCGCACCTTTAATGTCTTCCACAATTTCACCGTTCTGAACGGCAGCGCTGGCTCCATAAGGGTTACCGCCACTTGCGAAGATTGAATCATCTGAGTAGCCCGGTGCTGCGATAATAGCACCCCAGTGCATCATAGATGTATATAGTGAAAGCAGTGTTGCTTCTTGTCCGCCGTGCGGGTTTTGTGCAGAAGTCATTCCACTGACGACTTTATTAATGGTTTTGCCTGCTCCCCATAGTCCGCCTTGCATATCAATGAAGTTCTTCATTTGGGCCGGCAAGGTTCCAAAACGGGTCGGTGCGCTGAAGATTATAGCGTCAGCCCACTCAATATCACCCGAGGTTGCTTCGGGAACGTCTTTTGTAGCTTCATAATGTTTTTTCCATAAAGGATTGGAAGCGATAGCTTCTTCCGGTGCAAGTTCCGGCACTTGAACCAGTTTCGTTTCAGCTCCAACGTCTTTTGCTGCCTTCTCAGCCCATTGTGCCATCTGATAATTGCCACCAGTTGAACTGTAATAAACAATTGCTAATTTTACGTTTGCCATGATATCTGTCTCCTTGATTGTATAATTAGTTTCTCAAAAATGCACATGCTGTCATCTAGTTTTCCCAAATTATATCGGGTGATTCTGACTATTTCACAGCTTCTATAAATCCCGTCCTTTCAAAAAAATATGTAACTAGTGTACAGTTACCTAGTTACTTTATGTAACTAATATAGCGAATTTTATCCTTTGTGTCAAATTAGTTTGCTTAAATTGCTTTTTTAAGAACAAAGGCACGGGGCATACGTTTAGCGACGTACGGATTGCGCCTGCGCGTCGCAACTGGGTCAGCGATACCGCGCATTAATTTATATTCCTGTCCATGTATGCCTTTATAATATTCAGGATACATCTCTCCCACACAATGTTCACAGCTGATTTTTTGCCAGGAACATATTTTGAATTTCAGAAACATATTCCGACGGCCTCTACCGTAACCACCCAGGTTCACGATCCAAAGAAACAAATAACGGAAAAGAGCGTCCGCCTAAACTGGATTATCCAAACCTAACGAATCCTCCTTCCGCTAAATGGACATAAATCACCCTATTTAGTGGTATCATGAATCCTCATTCCGCTATTCGGCTAAAATCAGGACAAAACTAAGACGGAAAGAGGAAATAACGGAATGAGGATCTGCTAACGTACTGGAAAAGCCTTAGTTGACGCAAATAGCGGAATGAGGAACCGCCGAGGTTGGATTTTCCGGACAGAAAAAAAATCCTCGTTCCGCTATTTGAACAAACTATAGCGAAAAAAAGCAAATAACGGAATCAGGATCTTTAATTGAACTACACATCCAAATGCCTCTTCACAGAGGACATCCTGTCAATCCCACGCCTCAGGGCGAGGACCTGACCTTACTCCGGCTACGACACTTAAAAGTTATCATGTGGATTCGGGCCACCTAGACTGCCAACAGTGGGGTACGCTAAAACACCACAGTATTGGGTATTGATAAACTCAAATTTTATAGTTTCTTATCTGGGTCAACACCAAAATCTATGATTGAAATGAATGAGTGAATATGGTAGTAAAACTAGCTAGCGGAGGAAAAACACGAAGACTCCTGTGAGAATGCGCCGTGTGAAGACCCCGCAGAAAAAGCGACCTTCTTTTTCGAGAAGGCTGAGGGCAAGCCCACGGAAAGAGACGAGCGAAACATCCACCGAATGAGCTACGAGTTGCGAGGAGTGCTGCTTCACCGAAAAACTTGCAACACGACGAGCACACTAGTGTTTTTCTGAAGCGACTGCTGACGCCAAAATGACATCTAATTTGTCAACCATAGATTTTGGTGAACAGCCTCTTATCTAAATTAAAAAATAAGCACATGGGAAAGGTTTCCCATGTGCTTATCAGGCTTTAATCCATTTTGTTTGCTAATTTCACAGCAATGTCTGCTCCGACATGTGCGTTGTGTTCTACCAGTGCAATATTGGCATCTAGACTTTTCCCACCGGTCAGTTCCTCAACTTTGGCCAGCAAAAATGGTGTTACATCTTTTCCGTTTATACTGTTTTTTTGAGCCTCAGTCAGCGCCTGATCAATAACTGCTGCGATTTCCGCTTCGTCTATAGCATGTGCTTCCGGGATTGGATTTGCAACAACCGCACCGCCAACAAGCCCGAGATCCCATTTCGTGTTCAAGGCAGCAGCCACAGTTTCCGGATCATCCGCCCGAAAGTTAACCGGAAACTCACTTGTTCGGGTATAAAAAGCCGGCAGTACATCAGTTTCATAACCAATGACCGGTACACCTTTTGTTTCAAGGTATTCCATCGTCAAGCCGAGATCAAGAATGGATTTGGCACCGGCACAAATGACCGCAACATTCGTTTTGGCCAGTTCTTCAAGATCAGCCGACACATCCATTGACGTTTCGGCTCCTCGATGCACACCGCCAATTCCGCCGGTGACGAACGTACGAATACCGGCAAGATCAGCACAAATCATCGTTGCGGCCACCGTTGTCGCACCTTTTTGCCCGGTGGCTACGAGATACGGCAAATCACGTCTGGAAACTTTTGCAGTACCTTCAGCCTGCCCGAAGTCTTCCAGTTCCGTATTACTTAAGCCGATTTTAATTTTTCCATCCAAAATGGCGATTGTTGCCGGCACTGCACCATGGTCGCGAATAATCTGCTCGACTGCACGCGCTGTCTCAACATTTCTGGGGTATGGCATCCCATGCGAAATAATTGTGGATTCAAGTGCAACAACAGGCTTCCCTTCTTCTTGTGCTTTCTTAACTTCTTCTGATAACGCTAAATATTGATTCATGACAGTTCCTCCAAATCTTTTTGTAGTTGTGATGCTGTTAACTCAGGGCGAACGGTGTAGGGGGACAGCAATGTTTTGGTCGCATTGACAACCCCGGTCCAGGCAATATCACCAGGCCCATTACCCTGGAGCCAAGCAAAGACAACCGCTGCTGAAAATGCGTCCCCCGCCCCGGTAACATCAACAATTTCTTCTGTTTTCACAGCCGAAACATGGTGTATGTCATCCGGCCCAGCACCGATAACCGCCCCGTCTTTGCCATTGGTGATAATTACATTACTGACGCCGCTCTCCAGCCATTTAGCTGCCAGATCCCGTGTTGAAAAACCGCTGTCAAAATATGCCTCAGATTCAGCCTTGTTGGTAATAACCCATGTCACCCCGTCCAAATCTTCAGGAAGGCGTGCCATTTTCGGGGCGGAGACCGTTATCAAGATAAGCGGAATCTGATGGTATCCGGCAAATTGAGATAAAAAGTCTAAGGTGTCTTTGGGACAATTTAAATCAGCCAGAATACATTTTGCCTGCAGAAGAACAGGCATGTGGATGTGCAGCCATTCTGGCGTCATCAGCTCAAATATATCCATATCAGCCAGTCCATAAACGAGGTCACCAGAACTGTCCAAAACAGCGGTATACGAGCCAGTTGACGCTTCGGTAAATTGTGTTATATTCTCAAGATTCATGTAGGGCTCAGACACCTCGGCAATGAAGTCCCAATCTTTATCTATACCGCTAACAGTCAGCAATTTGGTATCCATATCGAGCCGACCGAGATTTTCAGCGATATTACGGGCAACACCGCCGGCATTTTGCGTTGTCGTAACCGGATTGGATGTGCCCAGCTGCAAACTCTCATCAGCATAGAATTTACGATCAACATTCGCGCCACCGATACAGATGATATCCTTTTTCTCATTCAGTACATATGCCTTTCCGCGAATGTAGCCCCGTTTCATCAGCCCAGAGATCAAATTAGCAACAGAGGACCGGGAAAGTCCAAGTGCTTCCGCCAATTTCTGCTGTGAAATATATGGATCCTTTTTAATCAGCTGAAAAAGTTTTTGTTCGTTTGGATTCATATTTGCTTACCCCATTTAAACATTTGTTTTTATTTTAAACTTTTGTTTTGTGTCAGTCAAGAATTTATATGTTGAAACGTCATAGTTTAAAGATTAGACAATAATTGTTAAAGTAGATTTAAATATGATTACAAAGCGGGGTTTTAAAATGAGTAATTTAATTATTTCGCAGTTTAATACGACACACAGCGCATTTATGAATGAAATTAAAGATGTTAGCAAAGAGCAGCTGGATATCCAACCTGAAGGATTCAATAACAATATCCATTGGCATATCGGTCATGTGCTAACTGTAAACGAACAATTCCTGTTCGGTTTTCCGGATAATTCCGAACATCTTCCTGAACGCTATAAAGAGCTATTCGGGAATGGCTCCGAACCAGCGGATTGGCCTGAAGATGTGCCAAGCGCTGATGAACTTGCGGAGCAGTTGACCAGCCAATTGAAACGGATCAAGAGCATCCCGGCAGAGAAGTTTGATGAAAAGCTACCTGAAGCTGTCATGGGAGCTCAAACATTCGGTGAACTCGCAGCACTTGCAGCTTTTCACGAGGGCAACCATACCGGCCGTGTAAATGCTATGAAGAAAGTTCTTAATAAGTAATGATACAAGAAAAGCCACGCTCCCCCGGCGTGGTTTTTCTTTATGTGCGTGTTCAAAAAGGAGGATAAAAAGCATGGTATCCCTATTCTTTAAGGCACCGCCAATTCGCACTTCTGAATTACTCCAAGTTCGGCGCAAGCGACCCTCTTGTTCTCACGGTTACCACCAATTTCCCCTCAGTCATCACCGGATACCTTGAGGATACATAACAATTTCTGTGTTTCCCTAGTTTTCCATTTCGACATTTGGTAATCTTAACAGTAAGAGCACTTATAGATGATGTTCAAAAAGCCGGTGAGTTTGACGCATCGAAGTTCTTTTTAGCCCTCCTTTTTGAACATATCATTATAGATAGTTAAGGAGTTTTAGCAATGAAAAATTTAGTAATCCTTGGCGGTGGCTATGGCGGCGTTAATATCCTGCAAAACCTAATTGAGCACAATTTGCCGGAAGAGTTGCATATTACAGTGATCGACCGCAATCCATACCACTCGATCAAAACAGAGTTCTACACGATCGCAGCAGGCACATCGGCTGATAAAGATGTACGCATGGATTTTCCAGAACACGATAAAGTGAGCTATGTATTCTCTGAAATCACCAAAATTGACACTGTCGAACAACAGATTGCTTTGCAGGAAAGAAGTGAGGATGTCCCTTATGATTATTTAGTCATAGCACTGGGATGTGAAGACAACTATCATGGTGTTGAAGGAGCAGGTGAATTCACGGAAAGTGTTCAGACCTTTAACAGAGCGCGCCATGCCGGAATGGCGATCGGCAATTTGCCCGCTTATGGAAAAGCTACCATTGTCGGTGCAGGCCTGAGCGGTATTGAAGTAGCAGCTGAAACTAGAGAAAGCCGCCCCGATTTGAACATTCGGCTCCTTGACCGCGGGCAATCCGTGTTAAAAGCATTTGACTCAAAAATCCAGAACTACGTTGAGAACTGGTTTATGAAAAATGACGTTGAAATCAAACACGGCGCTAATGTTGAGTATGTCGAAAAGGACGGTGTCTGCAACAACGGCATTTGTTTCGTAAATGATATCACCCTCTGGACAGCAGGCGTCAGACCAAACTACCTGGTACGCGAATTGCCGCTCAAGCAGGACGATCAGGAAAAAATTATCGTCAATGATTTTTACCAAGTGCCCGATCAGCCGCACATCTATGTTGTCGGTGACTGTGCTTCCTCTGAACACTCCCCGAGCGCACAGCTTGCCCGTCAGCAGGGAGAGCAAATCGCCGATATTCTCGCCGCCGTTCTTAAAGATAAAAAGCCAAAAAAGCCCGGCAGACTTAAATTAAAAGGAACCCTCGGATCGCTGGGAAGCTCAGAAGGATTTGGCGAAATGATGTCACAATCAATGGTAGGTTTTATTCCGCGCCTGGCCAAATCAGGTGTGCTTTGGCTCAACAAACGTCACTAGGGGTTTTGGACAAAACTCGTTTTATTAAGGAAAAATCCGAACTAGTTAGAGCGTATACACTGCTCCGGAAATATACTTCGCCCACCTTAGGGCGGCTGGTGAGCCTCCTCGTGCTCCGCACTGCGGAGTCTCACCTATGCCTATCTTCCCGCAGGAGGCTACGTATATTTCCTCCGCTAAAACGGAGCATCAATCGTCTTTAGTATTGTATATCTTAATTCTGTCCAAGGTTCCTAGCGGAATATGATTTCGATAAATCCGGACAGCTTGTTGGATAGTACTGTCCGGACTTATTAAGTTCTATAGATGTTTGACGGCAAAATTTCACGACAACGCCCGCAGTCCGATTACCCCGATAATAATCGCCAAAAGGCTTATCATACGTGACAGATTTCTCGACTCGCCAAAAAATATCATGTTCATAGAAACCGCACCGGCTGTCCCAATACCAACCCAGACTGCATAGGCGACACTCACGGGTAAATAGGCAAACGCCTGATACAGCAATGCCACAGACGCACAAAAACCGCCGACATACATGACGCTATTATGCAAGGATTTTTGCTGACTCGCTAATTTCAGACCGATCACCCCGATCATTTCAAATATCGACGCCAATAAAATAAATAGCCATTCCATCAGTGATAACCTCCCTCTGTGTGTGTTTCCTCTTCCCGATCTGCAAGTTTCAGACCAATCACACCGGCAACCAGCAATAAGATAAATAAGACTTTCGCCATATTCAAATGACTGTCAAACAAAAAAACATCCATCAGTGCCGTCCCAGCTGTTCCCGCCGCTGCAAAAATGGCATAAACAGTTCCGGTCGGCAGTTCCTCACAAGCCTTGCGCATGCATTCCATATTGAGCCACATCACCAGTGCAATCAATCCCCAATGCCACCAGGCTGAAGCAGCATTAAATCCAAATACCCAGCACAGCTCAAGCAGGCATAAAAGCACAAGATAGATCCATGATTTATTCATTCGGAATGCCTCCTTACATAATGACTGATAATCAGTCATTATGTGTTAAATTTTATGAGGACACGGCACCGGGTTAAATCCCCAGTGCATGCCCGGCAAAATCCAACACTTCTTTCTTCTTCAACGCAGCTTTGCTATCATCTTGATGGCTGTACATATACGTTTGTTCTGCCGCATCTTCAATCAACCCGATTAGAATTTCAGCTGTCCGTTTGGGATTCAGTGAATCACGGATGACGCCATCCGCTTTTGCCTGTTCAAGCTGATCGCTGAACCATGCATAATAGGATTCATAAATCGTTACCCATTCGAGCATATATTCCGTCGATGCCAGTCCCGCATAAATCAATGCGAACACATCCCGGTACTCCTTTGTCAAATCAAACACGATATCAACGACTATTTCCAGCTTCCGGTCAAACGGCAGATCGTCATGCACATTTTCCTGTACTTCCGCTAATATCTTATCGGTCATCACTTCCGCAATCGAAAGCATGACCGCTAACTTCGATGAAAAGTATAAATAAAAAGTACCCTGCGCGATTCCGGCACCTTTCACGATGTCCGACACCGTCGCTTTATCTATGCCTTTTTCACGAAAAACATTAATTGCCGATTGAATAATGGCTTCTTTTTTATTATCCACGAATACATCCTCCATATGACTGACTATCATTCATTTTACTTGAAAACGGCGTGTTTTGTCAACCCGTAACAGGGTCTAGAATAGCTTACTTTGTATGCCTTGATACATATTATTTCTGATTTTTCCCGCATCATGCTATAATTAAAGAGAAACTCACATGTATCTATCCTCTTTTGAACTTTTCTTCCAATAAACACACTTCTACGTTGAAACAGATCGCCAAACACCTTGGGGGTTTTTATGGGCAATATTAAAGATACTGTTTTTGAAGTCATTAATTCCATATTACCGATTGCACTTGTGATAACGGTATTGCAATTCACCATTATCTGGTTGCCCGTGGAAGCGTTTGTGCAATTTTTGATTGGTGTCCTGTTTGTTGGTATTGGCCTCATTCTCTTTCTTCTGGGTGTTAATGTCGGACTGCTTCCTGTCGGTGAGATGGTCGGATCAGCTTTATCCAAAACCAAAAAACTGTGGGTTATTGTACTGTTCGGCTTCCTGCTCGGACTGGTCGTAACATTTGCTGAACCTGATGTCCGTGTTCTTTCCTCGCAAATTGATGATGTCTCCGGGGGAGCCATTCCCCAGGGCACCCTTATCATATCAGTCGCAATTGGTGTAGGCATTTTTGTGGCGTTGGCCATGTTCCGAATTGTGTTCAACATCAGCATTGTTTACTTGCTGGCAGGCGGTTATGCCCTGATTTTTTTGGTGGCCGCCTTTGCGCCATCCAGCTTTGTCCCGATTTCGTTTGATGCAGGCGGTGTCACAACAGGACCGCTGACAGTGCCATTCATCCTCGCTTTGGGAGTCGGTGTTGCGACAGTTATAAGAGGTAAAACAGCCTCCAGTGATGGATTCGGTCTTGTCGGGCTTGCCTCAATCGGCCCCATTTTATCAGTGCTGATTCTGGGAGTGATTTACGGATGAAACTGGAAATATTTGAGGGGTTTGCCCAAACTATGCAGGAGGTAGCCATCGCACTACTGCCCCTGGCTGTTTTGTTTGCTGTTTTCCACTTTGTTTTTCTAAAACTACCGATACGAAAATTGTTGGACATCGGCATCGGATTCATTCTGGCATTCTTTGGACTTGCTTTCTTTCTGCAAGGAGTACATATCGGTTTTATGCCTTTTGGAGAACAAATGGGACATGTTCTGGGCAGCTTACCATATAAATGGGTTTTAATTCCCATTGGTTTCGTCATTGGTTTTTTTGCCATCTATGCTGAACCCGCTGTGGCCGTTATGGTTGAGCAGGCCGAAAGAGTATCCGGCGGTTATATTCCGGAGAAATTGCTGCTGTACACACTATCGGTCGGTGTCGGTATCTCGGTTTCCCTCTCGATGATTCGACTGATTTATGGATTTTCCCTATGGTATTTTATCATTCCGGGTTATATAATAGCCTTTGTAATGATACGCTATTCACCAAAGACGTTTACAACAATCGCATTCGACTCCGGCGGGGTTTCATCCGGGCCTATGACAGCAACATTCATTTTAGCCATGTTCACTGGTATCGCAGGGCAAATTGAAGGTCGGGATGCGCTGCTTGATGGATTTGGAATGGTTGCAATGGTTGCACTGGCTCCTATATTATCAGTATTAACACTTGGTATTCTGTTCAGCAGAAAGGAGAAAAGTCAGTATGTCAGTGAAGATTCAAGGGCAAAAGCTCATCATCACAATCGTTAAAAAAGATAAGGCTAAAAAGGCTGTGCAGGCTTCACGCAATGCTGGAGCGCAAGGCGGAACCACACTGCTCGGCGAAGGAATCCGGCTTAATGAAAAGATGCGGATTCTAGGTATACCGGTAGAGCGTGAAAGAGCCGTCATACTGACACTCGTATCCGATGAGATTTTTGATGATGTAAAACACGCCATCATCGATTCGGTTCAGCTGAATAAACCAAGACAGGGCATCGGATTTGTGATCGATACGAAAAAAATTGCCGGAATCAACCATTTGCTCGGATGGAATGGTGAAGAAGGTGATGCACTTGATGAGGAAGGTGTTGATACCATGAAGAAAGACCAGGAAGTTCTATATGATTTAATCATCACCATCGTTAACAGGGGTGATTCGGAAAAAGTTGTGGATGCCACCAGAAAAGCCGGGGCAGAAGGTGGAACCATTCTGCATGGGCGCGGTACCGGCGTTCACGAAAAAGCCAAACTGTTCAACATTATGATCGAACCTGAGAAAGAAATGGTATTAACGCTCATCGATAAAGAAAAGACACAGGAAGTTCTCAGAACTATCAATGAAGATGCTGAGTTAAAAAAACCAGGCAAAGGAATCGCTTTTGTGCTGGATGTTGAAAGCACAGTCGGCATCAGCCGGGATATGAATGAGAAAGTCCGTGAAGAGTTTAAAAAACAAAAGAAAAAGAAGAAGGAAAAGTGATCGCTTTTACGTCTTCTTCTATCCCCATGTCTTATTTTACTGACACGTCAATTATTTTATAGTGATACCAAAACCGGCGTTTTTTCAATAACATATCTAATTCCGGTGATTCACTCATTCATCTGCTGTGTGAATGAGGCTGGCATAACAGCTGCTGTCACCACAGCCTTTGCACATACCGTATTACCTGCATAGACTTCTGTATGTATATTGAATTTCTTTGGGTGTACTTCTTCCGGTGTTCCTATAGCTTTGAGCGAAGTGCCTTTCGGTGTCGGCTTAAGAAAATCGATATTTAAAGATGCCGTTACAAACCGCGGCGGTTCCTGACCGCTCCCCGGCTTATACCCGTTTTTTCGGTGAAGCGCAAGTGACGCTGACCCCGTCCCGTGGCAGTCAATCAGTGATGCAATCAAACCTCCATACACAAAGCCGGGAATGGCCGTATGCTTCGATTTCGGTGTGTAGATGGTCACCGTGTAGTCACCATCCCATCCTGTACGAAAATGATAGCCCTCATGATTAAGCCGGCCACAACCGTAACAATGTGAAAAATCATCCGGATAATCATCCTGTATCGCATATTTTACCTGTTCAGTCATTTTGTGAAGCCTCCTTTCATTTCATTATATCATGAAGGCGATTACTCTTTTAGTGCATATCCATGTTCTTGTTGCATGATTCAGGCTGACCATTATATAAAATGTTGCGCGGCCCTGGTATGAGCCGCGCGAATTAAAAATAGTCGCTAGGCGGAACGCGGTTCTTTCAGACTCACTATTTGTTTTTAAGCTGATTCAGCAATTTTTCATAAATAGATTGAAATTGTCGAATTTCTTCATTGGTCAAAGTTTCAAATACTTCTTTACGCAGTTTCTGCCCTGTCTTTTGTGCATCTTGAAGTGCACGTTCTCCCTCATCGGTGATAACCAGCATGACTCTCCGCCGGTCCTTATCATCAAATTCACGAACGGCATAGCCCTCTTCAATCAGCTTATTTGCAATATTCGTCATGGCTCCCGGCGTATAACTGAGCTCCTTTGCAATCGCGGTTGATTTTTGCGGCCCCTTCTGATTTAGCTCTGCCAGAACGAGGATAGATGAAATCCCAATATTATGCTCATAGACGTTGTTAAAATGGATAATCGATTCATTGGTAAATAATTCAACTGTACGGATTAATTTAAAAATATTTTCATTCATCATGTCACCTTTAAAATTTGACAGACCCACCATCAACATTAATGGTCTGACCGGTTATATAATTGGAATCATCACTTGCCAGGAACACTGCTGCAGGTCCAATGTCCTCTTCCAGCTCACCGAATCGTTGCATTGGAATATTGGAAACAACCTCCTGATAATATTCCGGTTGTTCCTTTGCCCATTGTTGCACACCAGGTGAATTGGCAATAGGCGCTATTAAATTCACGTTAATACCGTCTTTACCAAATTCATTGGCTGCAACTCTTGTCATACCACGTATTGCTTCTTTTGCTGCAGCATATGCCGCTTGCTTGGCATGTCCCTGAATACCGGCACCGGATGCAAAATTTATGATACTGCCGTTCGTTTCCTTCAAGTGCGGTATGGCTGCCTGCATCAAATAAAATGTCGGATAAAAACCGGTATCAAAAGACAAATCCAGGTCCTCTCGTGTTGTTTCCACAAAAGGTTTATTTTTTGACGCATGTGCATTATTGACGAGAATGTTCAGTTTACCATGCTGCGCGACAACCTGATCGACTATACGTTTCAATTTATCATGCTCAGCCAAATTCGCCTGAATGAACATAGATTCT
The DNA here is from genome assembly GCF_014646635.1 of Lentibacillus kapialis. Lineage (GTDB taxonomy): Bacteria > Bacillota > Bacilli > Bacillales > Amphibacillaceae > Lentibacillus > Lentibacillus kapialis. The sequence continues at coordinate 85,945 of NZ_BMNQ01000001.1, read as the reverse complement.
GGTTGGTACTGTTGCAATTCTTTGACAGCTTCATTTCCAGTCTCTTCATTCAGATCCACGATGACCACCTTAGCACCTTCTTTTACAAAGGCCATCGCCATACCTTTACCAATACCGCCTGCCCCGCCGGTAATAATGGCGACTTTATCTTTTAATTTATCCATAATCATCACTCCTTGTCTATACATTTATTTTAACATTAAAATATTTAACGACAAACAATAATGCACATAGGAAATGTACAAACCGCTTCATTTAATTAATGTCATGTAATGCAGTCTTTTTAAATATTATGTGATGATCAAACAGGGGTTTTTTTCTACAAATAAACGCTATGGGTAAATTCAAAATAACTTTAAATAACTATAATTAATGGACTATCACTCATTCTGCACGGTATAATAAGGGAAGAAGGTTATTTGAAAGGAATTTGTTTATGTCTAAAAATGACACGCGTTCTAAAATTCTCAAAGCGGCGGCATATATCGTTCAATCAGATGGCATATTAAACTTAACACTCGAAGCTGCAGCAGAGCAAGCCGGTGTGAGTAAGGGAGGGTTATTATATCATTTTCCGTCCAAAGATGCCTTAGTCGCCGGTATGGTACAAGACCCCATGCAAAGTTATATAGATAATATCGAAAAAAATGTTGATCAGGATACATTACAGCATGAGAGAGGAAAATGGACACGCTCGTTCATCAAAGGAACATTCGAGCAAAGAAATCCCGATAAACATATGGACGCTGGGTTAATGGCGGCAGCCGCAATCAATCGCGATTTACTGAAGCCTGTTCAAGATGCTTATGAACAATGGCAGCATCATATTGACGACGATGGCCTCGATCCCATTAACGCTACTATTTTAAGACTGGCCGTGGATGGTCTTTGGTTTTCCGAAATTTTTGAGTTGGCTCCATTAGAAGATAATCGCCGTCAACGTGTTCTAGAAAGACTCATTCAGTTAACAAAGGAGAAATGAACATAACTATTATTTAGAAAACTCGGCATTCGCCTCGTCTTATAGCGAATGCCGTAGCTTATAAGGTCATCCATCATTTATACTTTCTGACGTTACAAAAAATCTAAACGGCCTTAACCCTTCTTAGTACAGGGTCAAGGCCGTTTATCATAATTTTAATATTTCACTGTCTACTTAACTGGGGTCGTCCTGAAATAAGGGCTTTCGTGTTTTGATGGTGCCAGCGATTACCTTGGCTCGGCTGGTAGCTCCGTACCGAGCCAATCGCGATAAAACGTCTCTAGGTACGGCAAGAAGTCAAATACGATCGGGTATCCCGGCGCAGCTGCCTCCACTTCCAACAGCGTGGCACAACCCGGACAAATAAACTCGCGGATTTCCATCCAGTCCGGATCATAGCTATGACGTCCAGGATAGATTTCAGCAATCTCTTCTTCTTCATCCCGAACATTGATCACAGCATTTAACTTCCAGTTGTTGGTGTAATGCCCAAACTCATGACCGCAGCCACATTTGACAACGCGCTCGCCTTGAGGCTCACTTTTCTTAGCAACAATATACAAATGCTCACCAATCGGCAACAAGATCTGGTCGTTAAATTTCACCCGTTCTTGCAGAATATCGATGTACTTAAAAAACCGGTCGTCATCTTTATACTGACTCATAATTGATTTCGTCGACTGCCAAGGCAGCGTACCGTCAATTAAGTCACGAATTATTTCCTTATCATAGCTTGCCATCGTTATCACTCCTCACATTGTAAAGTTTTCCGGCAGCTGCCAGAATTCACGGAACTCATTGGCAAATTGGCTGGAAATGCTCATTGTGTCCTGATACATTTTATGCACTTCGGTAACAAAGTCCTTTTCCAACACACGCTCGCGCTCGGATGCAATCCAATCCTTAACATGCATTGCCTTATTTAACCGGTTGTTCCGGACTTCTTTGCGCCGGGCTTCGGTTGCTTCTGAGTTGACACGCCATGCGTTACGCTCCTCGTCATGCTCAAGCACTACAGCATGAGTTCGTTGGGCAATTTCCGGCGTCACATAGCCGTTCTCCACATCCCTGACAATATCCAGCGGATCCCGTTCAATGGGGTCGCCATAGCCGCCTCCCCCATTGTATGAATGTGCAAACAGATCCCCGGCTTTCAATGGTTTGTCTATATGCGGACCTTCAACTTCTTTCTTCTCACCTTCAACCAGCCGATCAAAATCGGACGTGTATGGGTCTTTACCCAACGTGTGAGGTAACGGTTTCTGTTCTCCAATCAACTGTTGAATATTGCTGTCTCGCACAGTGAAATGCCTGTGTGCCGTCGGTGCCGGATAACCACCGCACATGCCGGCGTTGTCATACACACGACTTGAATGTTCGGACGTAGCTATCGTCACTTCGTCTGTATTGTGCACGAGCCAAAGTGAAGTGAATGCCGTACCGCCGCGGTTACTGCCGGGGCCGCCCGAATCAGCCGCAATGCTTCGCCCTAAGTAGAGCATCGGTATACCCTGCTCCCAAACTTCCATATTGCCCATGTCAGATTCGGGATTCCAACCAACATAGCCATTATCGATCCCGTCTTTTATACCAAGGGCGCCACTTCCGGCTGCGGAGCACTCAAACATAGCCATACCAAACTGGCTGCCGTACTGGCTTTGACCACCCATTTCTACCATTGGACTGTTGACCTGACCAACAAACGCTTCTTCTTTGAATCCCCGGCTTACAAAACCTCGGCTGAGCAACCGCTGAAAGATGCCAAAGGCCGGTAACAGCAGTGCCCAGGACGTAGCCGTTGCCACGGTATGGCGGTCTGGGTTGGTCCATGTTCCCGACGGTAAATTCATATCTGTAGCGAGCCAGGCGCCGTCGTTCACCTTGCCTTCAAAGTTCATAGACTGAGTTAGGGTAACGAACAATCCGCCGTCCATACCAGCTGGCGTACAATTCATCGAATGATAGCCCCAAGAGCCGGTGCCTTCAAAATCCAAATGCATGTGGCCATCGCCGCCCACATCTAATTCAAGCGGGATGGAATACAGCAAGTTTTCATCCCCTAAAGGTAAGATTCCAGGTTTACCTTCAGTCAGGTGGCCATAAAACGTATGTCCTCTGTAACGACCGGGCACCATTAGCTGTTGCACCTTCGAAAGCTGAGCGCGGCGACCTTCTTCAATGAATTCACGGGTAGCCCGCTTGTAGTAATCCAAACCGACATCATCAATAAGCTCTTTCACCTGATCCCGCAATTCCAGGTTAGCTGCTAATTTTGCTTTATCGTCAAACATCCAGTAGATTGGCATACGGAGGTTCCGTTCCAATCGAATCAGATAGTCCCGACGTAGTTCGTCTTTCTCACCCACTTTTTCGGCACAAACGAACAAGCCTTCAGTAAAACGTTCTTGAGCCAAGTATACGTCACCACCTGGTGTGATGCCGCCGACCTCCAATTCATGAGCGACTGTGCCGGCCCAGCCGACGAGTTCGTCATTATGGAAAATCGGTATGACAACCATTACGTCTGGTACTTGTACAGTTCCAATAAAAGCGTCATTGTTGGCGAATACATCGCCAGGACAAATGCCAGGCGAATCCTCGTAACCATTTTGAATCATCCATTTAATAAACCGGCTCATCGTATGTACGTGAACCATAATTCCGGTGGAAAGGCTAATGGCGTCACCTTCAGGAGTGTATAACGCTACAACCATTTCCCCTACCTCACGCACACCGGGAGAAGCTGAAATGCTTCTGGCCATCTCCCGCGCTGCTATCGACATGGACCGAAGCTTTGTGTGCAGGCTTTCATAGCGCAGAGGATCTTCCTCACGGTATTTTAGCTCCGTTATACCGGCATAACAGCCTGTTTCTTGGAATTTACGATCGTTCTCGAGTAATTGCTCCTTAAGCCCTATGGCTTTGTTTTCTACTGCATCATTCATAAGGATCCTCCTTTTTTAGATTGAACTTCGGCCTACAAAACGTTTCCAACTGAATTTTGCGTGTCCTCGCCGTGTTCGTAGTGCAGAATAGTCCATTCATCTACACGGACCCGGTCCCCCGCTGGGATGACCAAAGTCGTAGCAGGGTGCTCGACAATGGCAGGGCCCTCAAGTACGTTGCCAGGCTTCAGCATATCCATTTCCCAAAGCTGTGCCTCATGCCACGCACGATTGTAATACATGGACCGCTTTCCTTTGGCGGCCTCAGGATCAGGATTCTTGGATCCCAAAGGACGGCGACTCAGCTCTGGCTTCACTTTTTCCACGCGAGCATTTAAGCCGAGTTCCATAATTGTGAATCCGGCTGTGCCATAACCGGACACACTGCGGTTAATCTGTTCGTACAGGTCTTCAAAGGCTTGTGTAAGCTTATCTAAATCTTCATCTGACTCTAATTTGGTCACTGGTGCTGCAACTTCAACATCTTCCAATTGGCCAGTGTAGCGCATCATAGCGAATGGTTCACAAACGATTGCGTCCGTCTCATGCCCTTCAGAGATCAACTCAGAACGGGCTTGGGAATCGAGTTCGCTCCAGATTTCATTAATCTGACGTCGCGCCTCTTCCCGATCCTTATCTGAGGAATCAGGTCCGGTCATAATATGGACGGATTGGCTGTGCCTGTGCAAGTAATCCGCCGTTGTGCAACCAAAGGCTGAAAATGCTGCTGCAAACGGGAATGACAAGACACCTTTAAAACCTAAGCCGCGGCTGTACTCAGCCATATGAAGCGGGCCTGATCCACCATAAGCCATTAAATGGTACTCACCTGGATCTACACCACGGGACGAAATGATAGACTCAATGGAAGACTTGGCTTCCATCTCCAGCATGTTCACCATTCCTTCCGCAGCTTCATACACATCGACCCCCAACGGATCGGCCACTTTTTCCTTCAGAACCTGCTTTGCTTTGTCGACATTGAGTTGAACCTTGCCACCAAGAAAATTGTCCGGGTTCAAGCGACCCATTATCGCATCACAGTCAGCAATCGTTGGTTCTGTACCACCCATATCCATCGCTACCGGACCCGGAACCGAACCAGCGCTCTCCGGCCCCAGGCTGACCTTGTGCGTATAAGGATCCACCTTGACGATGGTACCGCCACCAGCTCCGATGGTATCCATCGCCAGCGTCGGCAGATTCAACTTAAATCGAGCCAAGGTCGGCTCATCTTCAATAGGAACTTTACCACGGGTAATGGCACCGATATCGAAACTTGTACCACCCATATCACTGACAATTACCGAGTCTGCTCCGACCAACTCGCCAACATGCCTGGCTCCCAAAAGCCCTCCAACCGGTCCTGAAATCATTGTCTCGTGCAGACGGGGATAGCGCACATCAGCGAGCCCCCCATATGAGAGCATTGTTTGCATACTGTTTGAAAAACCATGTTGCTTGGCGGCGGTTTCGACACCCAACAACTGCTCGCGGCCCTGGGATGTTGCATATGCCTCAATGAGCGTGCTGTTTAACCGGGATTGCTCACGGATAATAGGACGAACATGATGACTTAAGTAAATCGGGATGTCGATATCTTGCTCCGCAAATACCCTACGAGCCGCTTCACCAATTTGCAGCTCATGTTCGGGGTTGACATGAGAATACATACAGCAGACGCATAGCCCTTCGATGTCTTGTTCTAAGAGCTCTTTTACACCGCTGACTGCCTCATGCTCATAAGCGGGAATGACTACCTGGCCGAAATGGTCGATCCTCTCGGTCACGCCACGCACTCGGCTAAGGGGAACAAGGGGATCAGGATGGGCGTGAGTGACCGCATGCAAGCGATCCTCATATGAATAGCCCGCCCATGACTGCAAACCTCTTCCCATGAGAACGGCATCCTCCATGCCCCGGGTCACAATGAGGCCGATGCGTTTACCTGTTCTGGACAGCAACGTATTTAACATGCCTGTACCTGAATATAAGGCGACCTCCAATTCCTCAAAGGTTTTGTTGATATCCAGGTTCCAGATGTTTGTGGCATCCTGTGCAGATTCAATAAATCCTTCCGATTCGTAATTAGGTGTGGTTGGCGCCTTACCGACAGCAAAGTTGCCCTGTTTGTCTACAAGAATCGTGTCGGTCATCGTGCCGCCAGCATCGATGCCGAGCACAAGTGGTGTTGTCTTTTTCATAGCTTGTATCCTCCTTCGTTTAGCCTTGTTTGATTTAATCTTGTTTCGAGGGGCACTAAGATCAATTAAATAAAATTTTGCGCCCCTAGGTTGGATCTCCTATAAATAGGTTAACCGTCCAGACGGTTTTTTGTCAACACTAAAAAGTGAATTTTATTCAAAATTATCTTTCATCCCTAGTGCTCTATCTCTCTTCCTCTCCTAGAAGAACGCCTTCTTTTTTCTCAGCTACCGTATCATTTTTAGCATCCGATATAGGTGGTTCGGAATATTTTATTAAGGTTGTTTTTTCCTGTCCAAAATCTTCTTTGACAGATTTAACAAAAGAGAACGTCATCAAGGAAAAGACCAAAATCATGGGGACACCGACAATAACTGAAGACAATTGAACTGCCTCCAACCCGCCTATGGCTAATATAGTTATGCCTACCCCTCCAAGAATTAACGCCCAAAATAATCTATGGATTCGAGGCGGTTGACCGGTTCTACCCAGTTTCTTACTCGCAACAGATGACAAAATCAATGAAGCACCATCAAAAGTAGTTGCCGAAAATATTAGGTAGGCGATTACTAGTAGCGGTATTATGATCGTACTAAAAGGTAACGTGTTAATAACTGCCATTATAGCTTCCGTTTGTCCACTATTAGCCATTATTGAATTAACTGGAACTACTTTGGATAATTGAAGATTCAATGCGTAATTTCCAAAAACACCAAAAAATACCCAGCAACCCACCGGTCCTACCAAGCATTGGGTAATGATCACTTGTTTTATTGTACGTCCCTTGGATATCCTGGCAGTAAACAAACCTATTAATGATGCATAACCAATCCACCATGCCCAATAGAAAACAGTCCAATCTTGAGGGAAACTTGCATTATTAATGGCTCCCAAACTTAAACTCATGTTAAAAAAATCGTTAAACATTGTACCTAAAGATTGTATGGAATTATCTAGCATAAAGGTTTTTGGACCCACAAGGAACACAAAGACAAGTATTGCTGCAACAATGATTAGATTAAAATCTGATAATCTTTTAATTCCATTCCTTAGACCCAAATATACACTTCCTCCAAATAGAATCACCCAAAGAGCTATAACGATTACCAATAACCCAAAAGTTACAGGTATATTAAACATTTCACCCAAAAGCTGTGCGATCATGGGAGCTACCAATCCTATGCTTGTTCCCACTACCCCGATCAAACCAAGCATCATTACAATATCGACGATTTTACCTGGTAAACCTTCAGAATGTTTACCTAGAATTGGTTTACAAGCAGCACTAAGTCTAAAGTGAGGTATTTTTTTCACATATAAGGCATATGCCATAGGAATACTGGGAAGAGCATAAATAGCCCACGCGAGTATTCCCCAATTAAAGAAACCATAAGGGATAGCCCACTCTGCTGCACTTAATGTTCCAGATTCTATTCCAAAGGGCGGGCCATTAAAAAAGGTGATAGGCTCGATAATCGATAGGTACATAATTTCCGCACCTATTCCCGTAGTAAAAATCATGGCAAACCAACTGAAATTTGAAAATTCCGGCTTATCGCTAGGGCCCCCTAACTTGATTTGACCAAACTTGCTAAAAACAAGCCAAGCAAAAAAGATAAGTATCATTAATGGGAACATGACGAAAATCCAACCAAAATTTCCTGTGATGAAGCCTAATATTGTACCTACAATATTTGCCGCAGCTGAAGGATTTATTCCAACAGGAACTAACCCTAACAGTAAAATTACTAGAACAGGCCATAGCACTTTATTTTCAACATCCAATTTTTTCACTTTATGCACTCCTTTTAAATTTAATACTTTTAAAGTGGTTATAACGTTACCCCATTTAAGCACCTGAATTTCGAAATTTTCATAATACCCGAATTCGTGTTAAAGACCTGAAATCTTTTTAAAATCAATTGGAGTCAGAAATTGAAGATGTTCATTTCTTCTCAGCAACTCTGCCGATTTCTCTAGTTTATAATTAAACATCCCCCCGAAAGGTATTTTTTATAGCATCCCAAGATTAAGGAATCTCCTTCTAAATTGAACATTATATCGTAAAGAAAATTTTGTATAAAATGTTTATACAATCTATACCGTCCAGTTGGTTTGTAAAATTGTTTCTGTATAACGTTATTTGTGCATTTATTTTAGAATTCCTCAATATTACTTTGAAATGCTCGAAAATTGTCATTTGGGAATCTCTTCTCGTTTATGGTATGGTAGCTTCAAATTAATTGAGGAGGTAAACATGTGGTAAGGAAGGACTATTGGAGATTAATATCGATTTTAGAAAAACTCGGCATTCGCCTCGTTCGTCTTATAGTGAATGCCGAAGCTTTTCTTATAAGGTCATCCATAATTTATACTTTCTGACGTTACAAAGAAAAATCGGGAGGGTGCGAATGTTCGGTATGCTGGTAACAGTTGGATAAAAGTAGGAGTACCTTTGTCATCTGGAGGCACATAACTTCTTCAAATCAACGGATATAATTGTAAAATAACAGAACCGGAAAAGGCATAAGGAAAAACGTAATCCATCTTGTCGGGGAGTTGGCAAAACACACAATGTGGAATATACCAAAGAAAGGAATATCCAATTTATAGGAGAGATTTAACGTGAAAATTAAAACAATTATTATTGTTGTAACACTTTTATTATCAATCACTATGTACGGTTGCGTATCAAGTAGTGATGGATCGAATGATACAGGTGACAACAAGGAAGAAAAACCAACATTAACTTTTGGCAAAACGCCATGGACAAGTACTGTTCCACCAACAAAAATAGCTAAAAAGGTTTTGGAGGATATGGGTTATAAAGTAAAGGAAAAACAGGCCAATCTTGGAGTCGTTTTTGCAGGTTTATCAAATGGCGACGTTAACATATTTATGGATTACTGGGAACCACAACACAAACATTACCTAGAAGAAAACTCTGATTCAGTGAAGATTGTATCTACAAGTTATAAAGATGCGGATTGGGGATTGGCGGTTCCTAAATATATGAAGAATGTGAATGACGTCGGGGATTTAAAAGGTAAGGAAGACACAGTCAACAATGAAGCATTGGCAATAGCAGAAAGTGATCCAGCAGTGAAAGATATCCCAAAGGCCATTGACAAATATGATCTAGACATGAAAATGGTAAATTCCTCAGAGGCAGCCATGTTAGCTGCAGCTAAAGAGAGAATAGATAAGAAAAAACCGGTTGTGCTGTTTGGATGGCGACCGCATAGCATGTTTAATCAACTTGATATAAAATTATTAACAAATAATAAAGCACCAAACCTTTTTAGCAGCTCTACTGTCCACGTTGTTGCTCATAAGGGATTGAAAGAGAAGGCACCTGATGCTTATAAGTTTTTAAGCAATTGGAGTATATCCATTCAGGATATTGAAGATATGATTACCAAAATTGACAAAGGAAAAAATCCTGAAGATGTTGCACAAACCTGGATTGATAATAATCAAGACAAGATTAATAAAATGAAGGGTACGAATTGATGACATACTATTTATTAAAACCTTTCATATGGATAATTCAATCATGACATAAACAATTAGTAAACAAACAAATTTAAGTAATGAAGGGAGAAACAAAAATGCCAAGATTAGAAGGCAAGGTTGCTATTGTTACAGGCGGAGCAGGGGAAATCGGCCAAAAAACAGGCGAGAAGTTTTTGAAAGAAGGCGCCAAGGTTATTCTTGTAGATATGAATAGAGATTCTCTTGATAAGGCAAAATCAAATCTTAAACATTATGGGGAAGTCATCACGATTAAAGCTGATGTTTCTAATGAAGATGATGTCAAAAACTATGTCAATGAGACTGTTGAGAAATTTGGGCGCATTGACATCTTTTTTAACAACGCGGGTATTGAAGGAAAGGTTGCTCCAATTGTTGCTCAGGAAATAGAAGATTTCGATAAAGTATTTAAAGTGAATGTACATGGCGTTTTTCTGGGATTGAAACATGTCCTTCCTGTCATGAGTAAGCAAAGAAGTGGTAGCATTATCAATACATCCTCTGATGCTGGATTGTCGGGAGACCCTGGGATCGGCCCTTATGCAGCATCAAAACATGCAGTTGTAGGACTCACTAAAACAGCCGCTTTAGAAGTGGCGAGTGACAATGTTCGTGTGAACTCTATTCATCCTACCTCTGTGAATACGCGAATGATGCGCTCCATAGAATCGGGGGTAAATCCTGAAGACGACTCTAAGGCAAAGGAAGCCCTCATGAATGAAATACCGATGGCACGCTACGGGGAAACACATGATATATCCAATCTTGTCCTCTTTCTTGCTTCCGATGATAGTAGTTTTATCAGCGGTAGTCAGTATCGCATTGATGGCGGTATAGGTGCAAAACATTGATAATGGTTTGAGTGTAAAATAATAGTCAAAAGCTTGAGCTAGGGCATCTATACTTGGATAGGTGCCCTAGGAGGCTTGGACAAAAGTATTTTTATTACAGGAAAATCCGAATTTAAGTTATTGGATATTACCCGCTCCGGAAATATACTCCGCGCACCTTAGGGCGGCTGGTGAGCCTCCTAGTGCTGTCGCACTGCAGGGTCTCACCTATGCTTTTTCTCCCGCAGGAGTCTCCGTATATTTCCTGCGCTAAAGGGATTCATCATTCGTGTTTATGCCTGATTATTTCACTTATGTCCAAGATAGGTGTTGAAATAGGTGGCTATGCGCTTTCATTCAACGACTCAGTATACTGCCTTCTGGTTAATCAGGACACCTTTTCCCGAATGGCTTCCACTTTCGCATTAATCGATTGAAAATTGGGTATTGGTGTCTTTTCATCCGACAACTGATATTTTGCCTTCAAATGTGTGATGCGTTCGATACTTTCGTCAATCCTGCTCTCACTTATTTCCCCATCTTCAACAGCCGTCTTCAGTTTATCAAAAACAGTGGCAATCAAATCCGGATTATGTCCAACAAGTAATAGATCTCCACCCGCTTTCACTGTCTGAACTGCTGCATCAGCAACATTATAATGATCCGTGATGGCACCCATCGTCAAGTCATCGGAAATAACGACACCATCAAAATTATAATCCTTTCGTAAAATGCCTGTAATCACCTCTTTCGACATGGATGCAGGATAATTTTCATCGATTTTTGGCAGCAGGATATGGGCAACCATGCTGACATCGGCACTCTCCGAAATGGCTTTCTTGAATGGCACAAGTTCCAACTTGGACAGTTCCTCGTAGCTTTTATCAACTTTCGGAAGTTTCAAGTGGGAATCCTTTCCCGTATCCCCATGCCCGGGAAAATGCTTCATGACCGAAATAACCTCCTCATTCTGGAGCCCTTTCATCGTCTGGATGCCCAGCCGGGTCACGATATCCGGGTTGTCACCAAACGAACGGTCGCCGATGACAGGATTATCCGGATTGCTGTTAACATCCAGGACAGGCGCGAAGTCCAAATTGAAACCAAGTGCCTGCATCTGCTCACCAAGGATAGTACCGACATTGAAGGATACATCCGGATCATTCAAATTCCCAATTGAACGGCTCGTGGGCAGGCTTTTCACCCCATCAGGCATTCGCGTCACACTGCCGCCTTCTTCATCGACTCCCAGCAATAATGGATATGGATTGTCAGCATTCACAGCTTTCATCTCATTTAAAAAGTTGACAGTTTGCGTCGTGCCTGCAATGTTATCACCATATAGAATGATACCTCCCACATGATACTTTTGAATGATATGTCTTGTCTCAGCGGTCATTTCCGTTCCGTCGACCCCGCTGAAAATCATTTGCCCAATTTTTTTATCAAGGCTCATATTTTCTATATCACCTGGTTGAATGCCTTCCTCTCCATTTTTATCATCTTCGCTTACTTCCTTCGATAAGGAAATATGATCTACATCAGGATTATCTGTATCGCTGTCAGGCTTCGGCAGCACCCATTTCAAGACATAACCATTGGAAAGCTTATAAACAAGAATGATTTGATTGTAATCGTCATCCTGATAGTAATGCGAGTCATCGGGTTTTTCATATGACTTTATCGCGTCCAGATCAAATGATGTGAATGGATCTTGCGAAGAGCGCAAATCTGACACAATGTTGTCTGTAATACCGACCTTGATGTCATGTGACGGATAGATCAAAAAACGACCAACATCCGTATCTGAGGTCTTATCCGGTTTCCCCCAAGTTTTTTGCACGGCATCGGTGGTCGTTTCACCGACAACGATATTGCTTTCCGGGATTTTTCCTTGTTTGGCTAAGTTGAATATGTTGTCCAAAGCTGTCCCAGGCTCCTGGGCCTCTTCATTCTCATGATCCGGTGATGGATTCTTTGGTTGTTGGTCTGCTTGTTTATCATGTGTATCACCCAATGAACGGATGAAAAAGAATACCGCCCCAAGAGCGATGACAGCAATGATGACTATAATTGTAATACGTTTGAACACAGTAATTCCTCCGAAAATAGTTATGCCATAATTAGATAGCAGTGTTACTTCCCATATACATCTCCAACTCCCCATAAGGGGACTATTATTTTAACATGTAGGGCTCCGCCTAAAAACTCCTTCCTTCCCTTCATAAAATGGCCTGTTTCAGAAAAAATGGAGGAGAGTCACCTTTTCCACTACGAATCAACTTTTCCCACTTCTTCGCCTTAATTATTATTTTCGAAAAAATTTTCGGGTCAACACCACATTTTCTTCACCTCTTTTCCCTTTGCTCACTCACCGATTAGCTTCTCTAAATCACGAATTTCCTGCATAGTTGGTTCTTCAACGTCTTCCACTCGGACACCACAGACCACACCTTTGATCAAAGTCCGGGAAGGATTCAGTTGGGGAGCTTCCGCAAAGAAGGTCTCAAAGTCTGTCTGTTTTTCTTGAGGAAAGGGTATGTTTTTATCCTGTGAAATTTTTTGAGGGGGTACTGCATCAAACCTTTCCCTTTAAATTTAATCAACATATAGTGACTAACATCACTATATAACACTTTATATAGTTTTATAGTAAGGATGAATTAACTAAAGGTTAACCATTAAAAACTAAAGGAGAGGTTTGTACATGTTCCAAAATTCGATTGATATTATCAACAAATTTACTTCGCAGCAAGAAAACAAGCAAACAGATTATCTCAGACATGAGAATAGTAATTATGTTTATTCCTTGTCACTTTTAAGGCATAATTTGACGAATCATGGGGAAGAAGCATTTCTTTTTAATCATATTCTTCCTCCAAAAATAAAAGAGTTATATGATGAAGGGGTTGTCTATGTACACGATAAACAGCTCGCACCATACTGTGTATCCATTAGTTGTATGGACATCGCTACAAAAGGGATCCCGTCTCTGGCAAAAAATATGATTTCTTCCAAACCAACTAAGCGGATTTCAACATTATTACGACATTTCAGTAATGTCGTAACATTAATATCACAACAAGTATCAGGTGCAGTCATGCTGGCACAACTATCAACAATTACTGCTTCTTACTTGCATGATGAGGAAAGTCGAGGTATTACATACACAGATGAGGAACTCGTTGAATTGTTTCAAAGTCTCATCTGGGAACTAAATATGCCACTGAGGTCTGGAGCTCAAAGCAGCTTTTCCAATATTACATTAGAGTTCGGGAAACCCTCTGAAGAAATAAAAGATCAATACATTGTCATCGGAGGTGAAGGACGGAATATACAATATAAGGATATCCCGGCAACTTTCTTTGACCGCATAAACCAAGCTATTATTGATGTGATGAAAAACGGAACAGGAAGTGATGGGATTCCTTTTACTTTTCCATTAATAACAGTGCAAATCGATGATCACTTTAATTACCAAAACCCATTATTTATCGAGCTATTGGATAAAATGTATCATTGGGGTGGTGTTTATTTTGAAAACTTTAAAACAAATCCATTTGAAGACTCTTATTACAAAGCATTAAATCCGTTCATTCAGGCAAAAGACCCAGAAGTGAGTAGAAGCCTTTGCTGTCGGCTGCAAATTAATTTAGAAACACTTTCCAAAGCGGGTGGCGGTGTATTCGGATCATCAACAGGTTCCACAGGTGCAGTGCAGGTGCTCAATTTAAATATGAATAGAGTGCTACTGGAATTCGGACATGATCTGGATCTTGTAAAAGTCAAAATACGTGAATATATGGAAGTCATGCAGGAAGCTCACATAAAAAAAAGGAAGTGGATTGAACAAAACAAAGAATTATATCCGACTTTTTTTGCCTATAATAAGGATTTGAAAAATTATTTCAACGTATTCGCCTTGACCGGTATGAATGAAGGCCTCATGAATATAGGTTATAAGGACGGAATTAAGAACAATAGCGGGAAAATGATTGCCCATGAAATAATGCAATACATGACTAAAATTGTGAACGAATTTATCGTGAGAGATAAAGTGGCATGCGGCATCGAATATGCACCTGCTGAAAATGCTGCTATCAAACTTGCTCGCCATGACCTAAAATGGGCAAAAGTCAATGGACGAGAGATTTTCGTACAAGGAGAAGGTGAAAATCCATACTTAACAAGCGGTTGTATGACCCCGTACTCTGAAGAGGATCTTTTAGAACAACTGGAAAATAGTGCTGAATTTCAAGGCTATGCTACATCTGGCAGTGTTTTGCATCATTTTCTCGAATCAAAAGTAAAACCTGAAAACTTGGCAAACTATCTGGATAAAATATTTACCAAACCGATTAATTATATCACCTTGACACCAACGATTACATCCTGTATGACATGCGGTCAGAAGATTGTTGCGGAAGATGCTAAAAATATTCATCACTGCCCTGTCTGTGAATCAACAGATATTGCAACATTCAGCAGGGTGATTGGGTATTTAAAAATGATTTCCAGAAATAACATACATGTAGATGATAAAGGTTATTATGAAGGAAAATATAATTTTTGGTCGAAAGCAAGAAGACATGACTGGACCTTCAGAAAACGGTTGAAAGATGATGGATTGAAGGAGGTTATGCACCGGTAATTAACCGGTGCATGCATAACAATGAAACTATACAATAACTTTATTCGCACATTTACCGATCTTCCCAATCATACGACATTACTGATCCATTCATTATCGGGGTGTCCGTTGAAATGCTTCGGCTGTCTTAATTACAACGAAATCATTGCCAGCACACCAAAAGAATATAAAACGACAGATGATTTATATGATTATCTGAAGAAGAGCGGCTATTTATTCGATGCCGTTATGATTAGCGGCGGTGAATTTCTGAAAAACCCTTTAGATGAGATACGTGCCCTGCTACAAAAAGTGAGAACACTTTTTAACGGGAAAATAATTGTCACAACAAGCGGAATCTATTACCAAAAAATCCGTACGTTATACGAGGAAAATCTCGTTGATGGCATCCATATCGATATGAAGCTGCCATATCATGTACTAGATGTAAAAGAAGATGCACAAATTTATAAGGATATTATGGGAGTAACACCTAGCAAAAAACTTGTTGATCAATTAATAGCAAGTGTTGACGCAGTTATTGAACATAACTCAATCTTAGACCAAGTTCGAACAGTGCGATACCCATTGTTGGAAGAGGCTTTTTTTACAGAGATAAGGCATTTTGTAGAGGACCGAAAAGCCTATTATGAGAGCGTTGTACCTTATTTTCTGAATGATTTTATTTATTCAGAAAGTTGATCGTAAAGATATAAGTCTCGCGGATCATCTATGTATAAGGGGTTGAGGCCGCACGACATGGGGCGCAAAAACTATTCGCATGGTTTGGTGGCCTCGGATTGCAGGGTATGGGAAAAAGGTTTGAATCGATGGGAATGAAGAATGGTGTCACCATGGCTTTTTTGGCGGATCTTTCGGAGATCGGAGGAGGGGTCCTGTTTATTCTTGGCTTACTGACACCACTTGCTTCCCTTTTAATCACTATCCCGATGGTTGTTGCTATTTTCAAAGTCCACATTAAAAGTGGATCTTTTAGCAGCAATGGCGGCTATGAATTCCCCCTGACTAAGCTTTCCATTGCCGTTGGTATTGATTTAGCGGATCCCGGCAAATGGGCAATCGACACGTTCACTTTTTAATGAAGACCGTCATGCATACGAAAAACATTGTCACGCGTGTCCTACCCTGGAACAAGTAATCCTGTCAGTTTGTTAAAATCACCTCACCTTGATTTCCTTCATTTTTCACAACAAGTTACTCAATAAAATGGCCCAATTCTGCAATACAGGATTTTCTTAGTCCAATAATCTGTCACAGGGGAATCGTTGCTAAAGGAGAATTTATTATTCACCAGGAAATAGTATACCAACCTGCGTTTCCGGAATGTATAACGAGACAGTCTACAATTACCGACAAAGCAACATTCTCCTCTCGTTACATAAATGCATATATAACGAGTTAATAATTTTAAAAATCCTGTTATACCAGCATTTCCCGTTATAAAATCGTGTTTTTTCCGGGAATCCAGGATACCAAGGACTATAATGTTATCCTGATTTTTTTCGTAATAAACCCGAAATTTTTTAATAACGATTCGGGATAGACCCTTATAGGTACCAAATTCTTCTGTGTAAGTTTGTTCAACAAACTCATTTTGCAAGAATTCCTCAATATCTAAAATCAATTTAAATATAAATTCCAGGGTCTCTTCCGATGTGAAACGTTCACTCCTAAACTGTAGAAGCTTTTCTCTTACAACCGGTAGCCAGATTATATTTTAAACACTCACTATTCGAAATCCCTTGCAGAAAGTGAATTTAATAATTCTGAAGTTGACATACCTTTTCCATTTTTATATTCACTTCTGCTTTCCTTAATCATTTGTTTAAGCTGAGGATTTTTTTCTACATCAAAGTTGATTGAATTTTCATCTTCTTCCTGTAGTACAAGGGTGAATTTTCCCTTTCCTGGAACTGAAAATT
>NZ_BMNQ01000001.1:0-68646 GCF_014646635.1 Lentibacillus kapialis | reverse complement strand
AAAAAGCGACCTTCTTTTTCGAGGAGGCTGAGGACAAGCCCACGGAAAGCGTAGTGTTTTTCCGAAGCGACTGCTGACGTCAAAATGACATCTAATTTGTCAACCATAGATTTTGGTCAACAGCCAAAATTGAAAAACTGAATTATCACGATCCATATTTGCTATGCGATTCATAAGCTCCTCTGAGGATTCAATAAATCCCATAAAATCACCGACACTTTGTATTTTCTTTATCATAACACAATATAAGTTTTCTGTATTTTAGAAGCCCACTCTGGACGCTTAATTAAAGGAACTTATTCCGTTAAATAGCCCGATTGAGGAACATAATGATACTATATCCACTTTAGAACACCTTCTGGATTAAGCAATCCAACTTGCTAAAATGATTCCCTTTATTCGGATCTACAATTAGCATCATGAGTTATCAACTCTTCCCAAAGGCTTATCATACAGACCAGTCATTCAAATTCTTGTAAACGCCTATTCTTCTTGTTTCATCCGCTGCCATTGAAATGATATTTCCATGACAGCAATGGCTAAAGCAGCCCAGAAAATGCCTTTATCGAAAGAAATACCGACTTGTGACTTCCCGCCTAGCCCTGTTAAAAGAGCCATTAACGCAACGATATAGACGAGGAAAAATAGGTGGGACCGAAAAACAGTTTTCTGATCTGTATTACGATTCCTGTTACGATAAACAGTTACCATAAATAAGACAAGCATCACAACAATTAAGAACTCCAGCGGTACTGCCTCTGCAAACGGAATATTGGGAAAGTAATCGTAAACAAGCAATATGGTCACGCACAATGTGAGAATGATTTCAAGCGGTCGGAAAAACCTCAGAATGAATCTTCCTTTCTAGCAAATTTGTATCCTGTATAACCTTTAAGGGGTGAATAGGCCGAGTATTAGGCAGCAACATCTTTATTACAAGTCGTGTCTCCTCTGTTTATTCAACCATTTGAAGAAAAACGGTACAAAAAACATGATAAACAGAAGGCGGAAAAGCTGGTAACTGGTTACAACGGAGACATTACCGCCGACCGCGACTGCTGTCAGCCCCATTTCAACCATACCACCCGGAGAGGTGCTTAGCAGTGCTGTAGTGATGGGCAATTTATACAGGATTGTTAATCCATAACCAAGAATAAGCCCGAACAACACCAGAACGGCAATTGTTATCGCGGTATAGCCGGTGATCCGCTTCCAATCAGACAAATCGCGCGGATTCATTTGCAAACCAATATGCGCACCAATAAAAATCTGTGCAAGATTTATAAATTCAATTGGAAGCTCAGGTGTGGGCAATCCAATAAATGTCATGACAATTGTCAGCACCATCGGCCCTAACAGCAGCGCGGTCGGTATACGCAAACGTGAGAACAACCATGCTCCTGACGCCATAAGTAGCGGGTATAATAGAAATGCATACCACGGCATCTCTGTCCAAGTAATAGAGCTTGTGCCCATGCCACTCAATTCTGCTCCGGCTTCATCACCAAATATATACACTGTGACCATAGGGACAACAATGACAATTACCATCACACGCATGCTCTGCAGAAACATAATAACCGTCTGATTCAATCCTTTAATTTCATCGAGCAGAACCATGATCTGCGACAACCCTCCTGGAATACTCCCGATCATACAACTTGAAAGGTCAAGACCGGTCAGTTTTGAAAACAGGAACCCCAGCATCAGGCTGAAAATAACAGTTAAAACAGTTATGACGATCATTGACGGGATATGGTTGCCCATCTCAATCAGCGTATTCTTCGTGAATGACGTTCCAATTAAATAACCGAGAAGAACCATCGCAATTTTTCGAAATGTAAACGGCCAGTACAGTTTCCGTTGAGTTGTTATGCTCCATGCTGCAACAGCTGCCAGTGACCCGATTAACCACGGCAACGGAATATTCATAACTGAAAATACGGCTACGCCGACAAGTGCCACCACAATCGCTTCAGCAAAAGCAAGCCATTTGTTCAACACGTTCATCTCCTCTATGTACAGACAAAAAGAACCACCATGCGAAAATGCTGGTTCTCTGATTAATTATAGAGGAAAAGGGGGGAATTGTTAAAGATAATCGGTATTAGCAAATGACTAAAAGGGAAAGAATATGATGTTACGCGTCCTCTTAATAAATTTCTTATGTCTAACCATACACATACGGTTTTATTATAACTTTAGACTCATTTTTACATTATCAGGCCAGATAAAAGGTTTATTACTTGCCAAAATCGGGATATATAGTACTATGCTCATAGTTCACTTTGGGTTTCAGAAGAAAGGAGCTTACCGAGTCATACCATGCGACAGTTATCAGATGAATTACTTGTCGATTTATATCACCGGGCAATCAAACACAAATTAGAAAACGAATTTATCCAGTTGATAAAAAAGGAACTAAAAAAACGCTCCATTATCATTGAAGGACGCACATATGACTAAGAGGCACGAGCCTCTTTTCTTCTGATTTTTATAAAACGCTTCCAGTATGTAGACCTTAGAAGTAGTTTGCAGTTTGAACTGGTAATCGACATAAATCAGCCTGCGGTATAATGGAAGATCACCAACGAACAGCTGGCAAAACGGCGCCGAGAATGGATAGAGCCGAGTCATTCATCGATATCCCGGCACCAGATGCAGCAGCGCCCACTGACAAAATACCTTAAAACGGGTTAGTTGCCCACTGCAGCGATTGTTTGATAAATATACGCGGATGCAGTTTAAGTTGGGATACCATATATTCGGCCAGATCTTCCGGTTGCATGAACTTCTCTTTATCATTTTTATCATAATCATCACCAAATATCATTTCCGTCGCCACCATACTTGGGTTGAGCGTTGAAACGCGGATATTATGCGGCCGCACCTCCTGCATCAATGCCTCAGTCATTCCCTGCACAGCGAATTTAGATGCGCTGTAGGATGTGGACCCCGCTGTCCCTTTTAATCCGTTGCTTGACGAAATATTCATGATATCGCCCTGATTTTTCTCAATCATTTGCGGTAATACCGCGCGGGTAACATGATATGTCCCAAACACATTCACTTCCAATATATGTTTCCAGTCGTCCGGATCTATATCCAGAAAATCCCCATGCATTCCAATACCGGCATTATTGAGGAGAATATCCGCAGCGCCAAGTTCATGCTGCAAATGTTCGACCGCTTGATTCACATCTTCCATATCAGCAATATCGCAGACGGCATAACTTGTTTGGACACCATGGGTTTCAGCTTCTTCAGCCACCGACTTCAGCTTGCTCTTTGTACGTGCAATCAGACCAACATGAACGCCCTCACGTGCCAGTTCAAGCGCTGTTGCGCGGCCGATACCGCTGCCGGCGCCCGTAATGTAAGCAATTTTTCCTTCAATATTTTGTCCCATACCGTACCATCCTTTCGATTAGCATTACTACATTTATTGTACGTGCTGACGACTATATATTCCAGCAAAACATTTTTGGCTTTCGCGCCTCTTTTTCGGTATTCATTTCGATAATAGATATGAGAAGAGAAGTCTGAGATAGGAGAATTCAAATGACACGTTTATTCGAAAAGGGACCTTGTATGTATGCACCGCTCCCGATTGTTTTACAGGATCCAAGCTTATGGTTCAATCTGCGCAAAAACTTGACCGTCAATCAGTGGAACTGGATTTATTTGCACATCATCGGAGGAATGAGTGTTGAGGCAATTGCCATTCAGGAAAACACGACTGCTGAAATGGTCAAGGCCTGGGGCAGGCAGGTATACAGATTGCTGGCATCTGAAGAATTCAGGAAGAAATTATGACCATGGCATACACCAAGCAAATCCAGCCGAAATGCCGGACTCATTGAAACTTTTGACATAAAAGTGAAGGATGAATCGCCAAGCTCTATTGGCAAAAGCCTTAGTTGCACTTATGCAGTAATAAAGAATTTGTACTTTCTTAACGGCTGTTCACCAAAATCTATGGGTGACAAATCAGTGTCATGTTGACGTAATCAGTCGCTTCGGAAAAACACTTGGGTGCTCGTCGTGTTGCAAGCATTCACAGTGAAGACACACGCCTCGCAACGCGTAGCACATTCGGTGGAGCGTTGGCTCGTCGCTTTCCGTGGGCTTGTCCTCAGCCTCCTCGAAAAAGAAGGTCGTTTTTTCTGCGGGGTCTTCACACTGCGCATTCCCACAGGGGTCTCCATATTTTTCCTCGCTAGCTCGTTCTACTACTATAGTCATTCAATTCAACCATAGATTTTGGTGTTGACCCTTCTTAACTGCTGAAAAATAATGAGCGTACATCTCAATATTAGAAAACCGGCATTCGCCTCGTCTTATAGGTCGAGTACGGAAGTTTTTCTATAAGGTCATCCATCATTTATGCTTTCTGACGATATAAAAAGAAGCACGCTCATCGTTTTTTAAAATTAATCTTTTTTCTGTTCGTTTACTTTATCATGTAATTTCTTTTCTACCTTTGCCACTTTTTCGTCATGTACTTTTCGTCTTGGTTTTGGATGGAACCATTCTAAATTTCCATCACGGATAATACCTTTGAACTCTTCATTTTCAATTTTCAACTTAAATTGATGTGCTTCATGTGATTGATCTTCAAGGAAAGGCTTTACCTCCAAATCATCCACTTCTTCCAATACGTCATCATCACCTAATAAGCGGCGAATCTCTCCTTCAATCCATTCCAAGTGACTTGCATCAACATCTTGTTTGGGATGTGGATGCAACCATTGAATTTCATTGTTATGAAAATTCCCCTTGAACTCTTTGCCGTTCAATGAAAAACTAAATCGTTGACGCTCGTGCATTCGTCTTTCATAAACTTTTTTCACCTCAAAATTATCAACCAATGTAAACACCTCACAAGTCTTATTTACTAATGCTTTACCCTAAATGAGCAATCATTATGCACTAACATACATGAGTCACTAACTTTTAACAAGTTCATCAAAATTTATAATCCGATCACTTACACGCCATAGTAAATGTTGATCATGACTGATTGCAAGTATACCAATATGACGTTGTTTAACCAACTGCAAAACAGCATGCCATATTTGCGCTTGTGTAATGGCATCAAGCATAGTGGTCATTTCATCAGCTATCAAATATTTCGTATTCGAACCAAGGGCACGTGCAAGGCAAAACCGTTGCAGTTCACCACCGGAAAGTTCACTTGGATAACGGTCTAACCACTCATTTTTTATACCTAAGTCGTTTAACAGTTCCCGGTCTAATGAACCATCTTCAAAAAGGGTCTGCCTCATCCGCCACCTCGGATTGACTGTCTTTTCGGGATGCTGCCAGATTAATTGCACTGGATGAGCACCTGAACGAGAAACTGTTCTACCATCGATCTCAATAGTCCCATTATCAGGTTTCAAGTAGCCAGCAATGATTTGTGCTAGTGTTGTTTTTCCTGCACCGCTATAGCCAAACAAGCCGACAACTTCACCAGGATTTACGGAGAGACTTAGGTCTTTAAAAAGATAAGGCGCATTTGAATAGCGATATGCCAATCCATTCACTTTAAGCTTGCGGTCATCCTCTATTTCGTTCTTAAAATGCGATTCACTTATCGGTATAAATTCATTTTGCGGCAATGCATTCCATAATGTTTTTGTATAGCTTTCCCTCAACCCTTCACCTTTACCGGTAAAGTCCTCTGCGACAGCTGTTTCAATGGTTTTACCTTCATTCATAATAACAACTTTATCCGCCGCCTTTAATGCCGTATCAATATCATGGGTAATAAACATAACACCTTTTCCACTATCTGCCAAGTTTTTGAGGTATCCGGTCACTTCCTGAAGGGATTGTGGATCCAGCCCTGGCGTTGGCTCATCAGCAATAATTAAATCAGGATTGCCGATAATGGCAGTTGCTGTCAGAACTCTTCTTGCCATACCGCCTGACAGTTCATACGGATAGTAATTGTCTGTTCCTTCCGGTAACCTTATCTTTTGGAAAATAGATCGTTGGCGGATTTTGCTGTTACCATTTTGGACAGCTGTCTGTACTTGTTTCCCTATCTTCATCAACGGGTTCAGTGCACTGACTGATTGCGGAATCAAAGAAATTGCCTTGCCTCGGAGTCGTTCCTGTCTGTCACCGGTTAAAACGTCCCCTTTATAGAATAACGTCCCCTCACATACAGCATTATCAGGGAGAATCCCGAGTATGGCATCCGCAAGCAGGCTTTTCCCGGATCCGCTTGCCCCGATCACCGCAACAATTTCCCCTTCATGGATCGTCATATTTAATTTGCGTATGACCTGCATACGCTGCTCACGCAATCTTTTTTTATACATTCGAAAAGAGAGTGCAAAATCCTCCACTTTCAAAAGGGGAATTCCTTTGTCAACTTCCGTTAAAGCCAATGCTATTACACCCCTTTCTGCCCGTGAAAAGGATCAATCCATTTGCGCAAGCTTTGCCCCAGGATATCAAATAGAGCAACCATCAAAAGCAGTGACAGACCCGGGAAAACAGCTAGCCACCACATACCAGTGGATAAATAACGCATCGATTCCGATAAAATGATGCCTATCGCAGGCTGCTCTGAGGGCAAACCGAAACCCAGAAAGGTAATAGACGCTTCATGCAAAATGGCATGCGGAAATAGCAGGATAAAACCAATAAGAAGCTGTGGCATAAGATGCGGCAATATATGGTTTCTGGCTATCCACAGACGTGATTTTCCCAATTTTTTCGACACACCTACATATTCAGCTGTCTTCACCTGAAGCATTTCAGCCCGAAGTACACGAGTCAAGCTTGGCCAGTGTGTGAGGGCAAGTCCGATCACGACACCTTTAAATCCCCCACCCATTGCAAAAGAAATCAAAAGCAGGAGGACAATATGCGGTACACTGAGAAACAGATCAATCAACCATGTCACAATCCGGTCAATTGCTTCACTCCATGACGCAAAGAGACTGAGTACAAGAGCAATCATGGTGCTCGAAAACGCAGCAAGTATGCCGACACCCAAGCTTAATGTTAAACCTTTAAACGTCCGGGCTAACATGTCCCTACCGAGCCAATCCGTCCCGAACAAATGATTGAGCGAAGGGCCTTCATTCATTTCAGCCGGATTGATTCCTAATTTCTCATCGCCAATCCATAAACCAGAAAGAACCATACCCAGAAGCAGCAGTACAGAAATTGTTATAGCTGCAAGAGTTCGTTGTCTCAAGCTTACTTTCAGCATTTGGTGTCGCATCATATTTCACCTCTTCGAATACGAGGGTCAACCACTTTATATAAAATATCCGCTGCTAAATTACCGATAAACACAAAAACAGTACTGCACAAAACAATTCCAAGTAATAGCGGAACATCTCCTCCAAGCCCCGCTTCGACAACAGCCTGTCCCAGTCCGGGATAAGAAAATACTTGCTCAGCCAGAACCGCACCACCAAACAACTCACCAAAGGAAGCAAAATGAACAGAGATGGCTGGAAGGGAAATATTGCGCAACCCATGCCGCCAGAGCAGTTTAAGCCCGTGTTCACCTTTCGCTTTTGCAAAACGGACATAGTCACTGTTCATCACGTCAACAAGTTTTTGTCTTGTATGCAATGCAATATTAGCTACACCAACAATGCTTAAGGTCACAGCCGGCAGAATCAGATGCCTTAAGCGTTCCATAAATGTCACGTCTTCCTCCAGTATCCCAGCCGGTGACCCAAGACCAATCGGGAGCCAGCCGAGCCATACCGAAAATAACATTAATAATAACAACCCCAGCCAGAATGCAGGTGTAGATGCAAGGGTGAAACAGTAACCTTTAATCAGTTTATCCACCCATGTACCCTCTTTCA
Source organism: Lentibacillus kapialis (assembly GCF_014646635.1). Taxonomy (GTDB): domain Bacteria; phylum Bacillota; class Bacilli; order Bacillales; family Amphibacillaceae; genus Lentibacillus; species Lentibacillus kapialis. Next base: position 60,799 of record NZ_BMNQ01000001.1, on the reverse strand, counting down.
TTCCGGCCGTCATTCCAAGCACATAACCAAAAAGGCCTGAGAGTACCCAGGCCACACTCATTAATGCAAGTGATGCAAGAAAACGCTCGGCAATTACCTCGGCTACCGGACTCCGGTAGATCAGGGATGTCCCCATATCGCCCTGCAGCAAATGCTTGCCCCAGTTGAGAAATTGCTGAATAGGCGGTTCATTTAATCCCCAATATTCAGCAATATTGTCCCGCTGCTCCGGACTGACCCTTGTGATGTCTGCACCAATATAGGATTGGACAGGATCAATTGGTGAATGGCTTACCAGTATAAAGGATAGAATGCTGACAGCAATTAATAATACTGCAAGCTTGATACATTTCCCAGTAATATAGAAAGCTATTCGTTTAACCAGCAACACCTATCCCTCTTTCTGGTCAGTTTCTTTCCAGTGCCATTGCTGGATAGAATCCGTTATCGGCCATCCATGTCCATGCGGCTGGATTTTTTGTTCACCGATCTCAAGGTCTTCATTTATATAATACAAGTGGCTAAGATTAACAAGCCATGCCCATGGTGCATCACCTTTTGCAGAAAAACCTGTCTCCCCGTCCCACTGTGCTTTTTGCCAATAACGGTTTGCTTCTTCCTGAGATGTTGCATTGAGCGCTTGATTCATGTATTTGTCCACAACAGGGTTCGCATAATAATTGACATTATAATACCCAATCCCTCTTGTTTCACTGCTGTATAAATTATACATTTCTAATGGGTTATGACTTCCCCACCCCATCATAACAGGATGTGAATACATTAACCTGTCTAATTCATTCCAGCTTTTTCCTTTTGTCTCTACATTGATACCCAGTGGTTCCATCATATCTGCAAAGGCGATGGATAAAGACTGGCGTATCTGGTCACCGGTTGGATAAAGCAGTGTGAACTCTGCTGTAAGACCATCTTTCTCCCGTACGCCATTATCGTTTACTCGCCATCCGGCATCATCCAGCATGTTCTTAGCTTCTTTCATTCTGCCGTCCTCGATCACCGTCTCCGAATTCCACCACGGCAACTTGTCTGCCACCGAATAGGCAGGTGTGCCGAATCCTTGCAAAACCCCATCGACTAATGATTGACGATCAATAGCCATATTAATCGCTTTACGAATCGTTTTATCCGCCGTTACATCATTACCAATCGGAAATCCTTCATCTGTTTTTTCTCCTTCCGGTACAAATGGGAACATGATGCCCCGATTGTCAACACTCTCCAGTTCAACCAGATCCATTCCTTTTATTTCTTCTTCTGCAAATGATGGCAGCACTGAAGCAACATCAACTTCACCTGCTTTTGCTGCTGCAAATGCCGCATCTTCTGAAAGGAATAAAAATGTCAACTTTTTGAAGTACGGTTTTTCACCATAGTAATAGGGGTTTGCTGTGACGATAACCTGTTGCCCCTTGTCCCATTGTTCTAACTGAAATGGTCCGGAGCCAATCGGATTTTCATTATAATTCTCATCATAAGCATGTTCCGGCACGATTCCGGTTGAAACCAGCAAATCGATAAAGGTGGATTGAGGCTCTTCTAATGTAAATTGAATGGTATATTCATCCGTTGCCTCAACATTTTTCAGATTACTAAGATCAATCACAGAACCGCTTTTTTTCGTCGTCTCATATGTAAACACAACATCTTCGGCAGTCAATGGCTCACCATCTGAAAATTTAGCATCATGCCTGATCCCGACTGTCCACGTCAAACCATCCTCGCTTACTTCATAGTTTTCAGCCAGATCATGTTCGATATTAAAATCCTGATCATATTTTAATAAGGTACTTTGAAAAAGAGGCGATCCGTAACGTCCCCATCCTGTTGTCGGATCAAACCCATCGTCAGGCTCCCCGCCAATGGCAAGCACCAGATTATCTCTTCCTTGATCAGTTTCTTTTTGCTGGGATGTCTTATCTCCCCCTCCCGTGCAAGCACTTAACAATCCAATGACCGTTATTATTATCATGATATTCAGTGTTTTTTTCATTTTCACGTTCTCCTAGTCTCATTGTCATATTAAATCATAACAGAAACAATAATGCCCGACAATGCAGGCGTTGTCGAGGCATTATTGTTAATATTTCCTTAATGAGCTCGGCTTGGTTTGAAACCATTCTTGACTGATTATATGATGACTTTTTGTAATAATTCGCTCAATTACCTGTGTAGAATTTGCCAATATCCGAATGGTAAACCCTGAAACAGCAAGCTCTGAGATCCCCACCTTAAAATCTTCGGTTTCCTGTTCCATCATGTCATATATTTGATCAATAAGCTTAGCCTCAACCTTATCGCTTATGACAATAAATGATCCTAAATGTGTGTATCCCTCCATGAAGCCTATGCCATTCATATGCTGTTCCCCAGGATTCAGTTTAATATGATCGTAGGAGACAAGTTCTCCCTCCATATAAAACTCATTGATAAGGCGCAGGGAGTCATAACTGAAATCTTCCCTGTCCGGGGACCATCCGGGTGTCAGAATATCTGAATAAAGGAATGTTGCTCCTTTTGCCATATGAACAGTATTCCTTTGCAGATATCGCGCATCCTTGTATGCGATTAATGGATCAGGCAGATACTCTAGGTAACTGCCTTCCTCCAAATAAAATTCAGCTTCCTGGTAAGCATGTGTCTTCGGAGTTTTATATATTTTTGTAGCCGATTGAGTCGTTAATGTGAGTTCAGCTCTTTCACCAAGTGATATTTTCATTCGATATGTGTCCCCATCCAAATAGCCGCCGCCCGGATTCAAAACATAGTAACTCGGATGGCCGGATCGATCATGGTAAACGGGGCGCATGATTTTAAAAGCACCTTGAAAATACAAATTTTTAGTGACTGTCTTGTCTTGACGTCTTTCAGCATCAAGCTCAAGAAGTCCTGTCCATTCAGGCATCTTGCTCCAACCCTCTTAACAATGCATTTTGCTTAATCCAATCGACCACTTCATCAAGACCCGTATTATCTTTCAGATTTGTAAACACAAACGGTTTATTTCCGCGAAATACTTTTGCATCAGATTCCATCACATCAAGATTGGCTCCGACAAATGGGGCTAAGTCAGTCTTATTGATGATGAATAAATCAGATTTAATCATCCCTTGTCCGCCTTTTCGCGGGATTTTTTCCCCTTGGGCAACGTCGATAATATAAATCGAAAAATCGACCAGCTCCGGACTGAATGTCGCCGCTAAATTATCACCGCCGCTCTCGATGAAAATAAGCTCAACATCCGGATGCTTTTCTTGTAACTCTTCTACCGCCTCGGCATTCATTGACACATCTTCACGAATCGCCGTGTGCGGGCATCCGCCCGTTTCCACTCCAATGATTCTGCTCTCTTGCAGGACGCCATTTTGATTTAGTATTTTAGCGTCTTCTTTTGTGTAAATATCATTCGTAATAACCGCCATACTTATTTCGTCATTCAACTGTCGGGTTATTTTTTCCACCAATTCAGTTTTACCTGCTCCTACAGGTCCGCCGATTCCTATTTTGATTGGTTCCACTGTAAATCACATCCTTTTAGAATTATTTTCAGAGTTTACTTTACTAGGACATAAAGATTCTTACATTGACCCGCTCATGCTGCATCTGTGATAACTCAATTCCGGGTGAAATGGCCCCGAAATCGATTTCCTCTAATTGTTCAATCTTGTTGACTGCGGCTTCCAGCTTTGGCTGAAAGGAATAGATAATTTTTTGTCCGGCAGTTTGACCTAATGGAATAGCTCGTACAGCGTTTTGTACAAGATTAGCAATGGTTGAATATAAATAATACATTATAGTCGTTTGTTTTGGGACATTCAAATAATGCCCGGCCATTGTAAACGCAATGGCCGAATGGCCGAACGCTTCCTTTTGGCTGATGCGTTCCTTATACAATGAAAGCATCGGGGCATCAAAAATAGATTCCGCAATCTTGGCCATATACTTTCCCATTTGTTGAGTACCTTCCCGTGTTTCCCGCGCAATATTTTGTACCGTCAATAAGCGATCCATTTTCCAGATATTATCGAGATTTTCATCGTCCAATGCCTCATAAACGATTTTTGCGGCCAGTCCGTCAGCATATACCAGCTGCTCCATCAAATAAATTTCCAGCCACTCGGCAAATGTTGCCTGGTTATGCACTTTATCCGCCTGAATATAGCTCTCCAATCCAAACGAATGGCTGAAAGCTCCGGTTGGAAAATTGGAATCGCACAGTTGGAACAACGATAACAGGTGATTATTCATGACTGTGTCCTATGTGACGGAAGGCTTGTTTAACCTGCCTGTTTTCTCGTTTAAAGGGAATATCCAGTTCTTCCAATAATTCTTCCACCAGGTAATCATATTGCACGAGCATTTCGCTATCCTCAAACTGGGCCGGAAGGTGACGATTGCCCAGTTGATGGGCAATCGTTCCCATTTCATACATATTTCGCGGTTGGATAATTAATAAATCATCACTCATAACTTCAACCGCAATGATATTCTGATCATCCATATACAATACATCGCCAGCTTCTAAATCGCGGGGGTTTTTAAGGCGAATTCCCAATTCCCTGCCGTGATCTGTTTCCACGCGCTGGATACGTTTCACCAGATCTGCACTTTCTAAATGCACCTTTTCCATATGCCGCTTATTTCGTTCTTCCGGACTCATGTCATTTATGTTCGTTACAATTTCATCTACAATCATTTCATTCACCTCAAAACAAGAAATAACGCTGCCCCATTGGTACTGTATCAACAGGGTCACAGGTGATGAGCTCACCATTAATTTTCACTTCATATGTTTGTGGATCAACATCAATATCCGGTGTTTCGGAATTCAATTTCATATCTTTTTTGGTCAGTTGACGGATACCGTGAACAGGCAAGACCATTTTCTCCAGCCCCAGTTTTTCCTTAATATTATCATCATAGGCTGCTTGTGATACAAATGTGATTGAACTGTTCGTCAATCCCTTGCCGATGGCCCCAAACATTTGACGATAAATCATCGGTTGCGGGGTTGGAATGGTTGCATTCGGGTCCCCCATTAATGCACTGACGGCCATACCGTTTTTAATGACCATATCCGGCTTCGCACCAAAAAACTTCGGATCCCAAAGAACAAGATCAGCCATTTTGCCTTCTTCGACTGAGCCGATGTAATCAGATATACCATGTGTAATAGCAGGGTTTATCGTATATTTAGCAACATAGCGCTTAGCTCGGTTATTATCCGAGTGTTTGCTGTCACCTTCCATCGTCCCAAGTTGTTTTTTCAATTTATCCGCCGTTTGCCATGTCCTTAGTACAACTTCCCCGACACGTCCCATTGCTTGGGCATCTGAGCTTACAATACTGAACACACCTATATCCTGCAACACATCTTCTGCAGCTACTGTTTCGGAACGAATACGCGAATCAGCAAACGCAATATCTTCAGGAACAGATGGATTTAAATTATGTGCAACCATGACCATATCAAGATGCTCGTCAATTGTATTGACTGTATACGGCAGTGTCGGGTTTGTTGAAGCCGGCAATACGTTTTTCATCCCGGCAGATTTAATTAAATCCGGAGCATGTCCACCGCCTGCACCCTCTGTATGATACATATGGATACCGCGATCATTGATGGCCTTCATGGTATCTTCAAAAAAACCGCCTTCGTTCAAGGTATCTGCGTGAAGGGCAATTTGCACGTCATACTTATCAGCAACACGTAATGCGTGATCGATAACAGATGGTGTCGCTCCCCAGTCTTCATGAATTTTCAATCCAATCGCACCCGCCATGATTTGCTCCACTAAAGGACTGTCAGATGCAGCATGACCTTTTCCCGTTAGTCCTACATTAACCGGAAAGTCTTCCAGGGCACCCAGCATCCGACCAATATGCCACGGACCGGGTGTTGCCGTGGTTGCTCTTGAACCGGCACCGGGACCGGCACCTCCCCCGATTAATGTCGTCGTTCCATTGGTAAGTGCAACTTCAGCTTGATCCGGATTTATAAAATGAACATGGGTATCAACAGCGCCGGCAGTAAGAATCTTACCTTCTCCGGAAATGACCTCTGTTCCCGATCCGATAATAATATCAACGTCACCTTGCACTAACGGATTTCCTGCTTTGCCGATTTTTGCAATATTACCGTCGCGAATAGCAACATCTGCTTTATAGACACCCGTATAATCAAGCACAAGCGCATTTGTAATAACCGTATCCGGGACACGTTCATCTTCTTCACGTGTGATTAATGGATGCTGTCCCATTCCATCACGAATGACCTTGCCACCGCCGAATACAACTTCTTCACCATAAGTCGTATAATCTTTCTCAACCTGAATAAATAGATCCGTATCTGCCAAACGAACAGAATCACCTGTTGTAGGGCCATACATCTGAGCATACTGGTCTCTTGGCATTTTAAAACTCATACTTCATCCCTGCCTTTCAGTGGTCCGTCTACCTTATTATGAAAACCATATACTTCTTCTTTTGTGGCATAATCAATTAATTCGACTTCTTTTTCATCACCCGGTTCAAAGCGTACCGCCGCTCCTGCAGGGACATTCAGACGTTTGCCATAAGCTTCATCCCGATTGAATTGCAATGAATCATTCGCTTCATAAAAATGGTAATGCGAACCAACCTGTATCGGTCTGTCGCCAACATTAATAACATTCAATTTTGACGCGGACATGCCTGCATTACAGACTATCTCGTCGTCTTTTAAAATAAATTCTCCTGGAATCATCGTCATTTAACCCCTTTCTTGTCATCCGGAAATGATTAAAAAATAAAATGGATACCTTGATTCAAGTTAAATCTTTCCGCCGGCATCCTTTGACCGGAGCACTTGCTCCTTTGAGTTCTAACGGATCGGATTATGCACCGTCACTAATTTAGTCCCGTCAGGAAAGGTAGCTTCCACTTGAATATCGTCAATCATCTCCGGAATTCCTTCCATGACATCGTCCCGTGTTAATATCTTAGTCCCGTATTCCATTAATTCAGCAACCGTTTTTCCATCCCTCGCACCTTCCATGACCTCGTATGTAATGAACGCCATGGCTTCAGGATGATTTAATTTCAGACCCCTTTGTTTCCTTCTTTTAGCAAGGTCTGCCGCAACTACAATCATAAGTTTGTCCGTTTCACGCGGTAATAATTGCAATGTATAACCCTCCTCAGTCATTTTATACTCATTATTCCCATATTTGATATTCCGGAAACCTTTCACTCGATCCGGGAGTTTATTCATCACACGTTATGTCAATCCCTTGAATTCGCGACTCAAATATATCCGGAATAGAATATATTTTAACATATTCGGCAAAAAATCAAATCCATACAACTTAAAAACAGCGGTGTATATGAGAGCATTTAATATACACCGCCGTTTATTTTTATAACGTCAGAAAGTATAAATTTTGGAAAGCCTTATAAGAAAAACCTCGGCACTCACTATAAGACAAAGTGAATGCCGACTTTTTTTAATAACGTTTTTCCCGATCAGGGGAGCTCTCTATCCATCACTTCTTGATTACGACCTGAATAACATGACCTAAACCCACATGCCGTTTCCCTTCATCCCGCATCGCTTCGCCGTAATAAAAATGAATACATTTGTAATGTTTGATCCAATGAAGAATGTCTGTCGGTTCGTATAGCATGTCAAGCGATGGCGGACCGCCCGTTTGATACTCAAGTTGGTTCATAGAGTAAACTTCAAAAATGACATACCCACCAGATTTCACAGAATCAATCATGCTTTCCAGCAAAAATGGCTGATCGTCTTTGGGAACATGCCCAAATACCATAATAGCAGCATCAAATTGATTGGATTGAACTTTTTCATCCGTCAAATCAATCGCAACGCATTCAACATCAACATTATTCTGGCCGGCTAATGTTTTCGTTTTCTCAAGACCAATTGTCGATTGATCATAGGTCGTTACATCATGACCCAGTTTGGCCAAGTATACTGCGTTTCGCCCTTCACCTTCAGCAAAACAACCTACCTTTGAATGATTTGGAATGATAGCACTCTTGTCGCGTATAAATACATTTTCTCTTTCACCATAAACAAAATCTTTATCCGAAAAACTGTTATCCCAGTGTTCCTTTGACATTATGAATTATCTCCTTATCGATAGTTTCATTAAAACGTAAATGTTATATTAGAAAAACTCGACATTCGCCTTGCCTTATAGCGAATGCCGAAGCTTTTCTTATAAGGTCATCCATAATTTATACTTTCTGACGTTAACATGATATGTTTCTCTTATGGAGGATTGCTAAACCCGTGCTTAAATGTCATCTTGAACGTCTGTATTCGTTTGACCTTATAGAGGACTTAATTTTCATTGCTTTGCTCAAAGCCTTTCAACTCTTTGATCATAGTTAATATGAGTGTCGCCGAATGCGTTGCGGCTGTTTGTAAAAATTCATTAAAACTTGCTGGTGCTTCTTTTCCGGCAATGTCCGATAAAGACCGAATGATCACAAATGGTGTTTCAAACTTATAACACACTTGAGCTATAGCCCCCGCTTCCATCTCAGCGGCTTGCAAATCAGGGAATTGTGCCAACACGAATGCGACACGTGATGGATCGGACATAAAAGAATCACCTGTTGCGATGAGTCCTTTGACAGTATGATGGGCATTTGTCTCTTCCTTAGCAACATATTCTGCTAGGTTCATCAAGCGTTCATCGGCTTTGTAAGCAGCGGGCATCTGCGGAACTTGACCATACGCATGTCCAAACACTGTGGCATCCACATCATGATAACGGACTTCCGTTGAAACCACAATATCCCCGACTTCCAAGTCCTGATTAAAACCACCCGCTGACCCTGTATTAATAACAACATCAGGCTGGAAATGGCTTAAAAGAATAGTGGTAGCAAGCGCCGCATTCACTTTGCCAATCCCTGACTTCAACAAAATGACGTCTTGACCGGCTATTAGGCCCTGATAAAAATGACTCCCGGCAATCACCTTTTCTTGACACGGATCCAGTTGGTCTTTGAGCTGTTGGACTTCTTCGTCCATCGCTCCGATAATACCGATTTTGGTCATGAGTAAACCTTCTTTCTTATTTTAATCATATTTGAATGTCACAATGAATTCTCTTACCATTAAACTGGCATCAGTCTACGAACCCTCCATAATGAATCTGCCGACCAGATTCATCACATACTTGGTACCGAACTTTACATTATACCCGCGCAGGTATAATGTAAAGGAGTTTGTTTGAAAGGTATGTAAAAAGACATTGGCAGAAAAAGGGTTTTTTTAGGATATCGGGATTCAGAGACATAATGAAAAACATATCGTGATTAAATTTCCCGAAACAGAACGTGTTATTTACAAAAAATCCGATTCGTTGTTTTTTTAAGGATCGGGATTATGTCTAAGGTAACTTTGGCAAATTCCCACTCTCTCTTCTGACTTTCCGATTAACGCTGCTGCTTCAGCAAATTGGAAACACCAATTAAAAACAGCCCTGCAATAATAAGTACGTACACCATTAACTCATTGTCGGCAACAGGGCCAATTTTCAATAAATCTACCAGGGAGAGATGTCCTATCATAAATACGAACAAACCTGACCAGAATAATAACTTTCGAGACACTGCACTCATTCCTTATGAATTTTTTTAGCTCACCCTCCATTTTCGACAGAAAACATACCAATTCCTCTTAGAAAAGACATTTTATAGAAAAACGGGCTCACATCATTCTTAAAGTGAAAGCCCGTTTTTCTGTATGGTCACCCATACTACGAAAAAACCTTATTGCTCATTATACTCGTTGTTTTCCGGATCGTTATCACCTTTTCCCTCATTGGACTCCTTGGCCGCTGATGCTTCTTGATGGTACGTTTCCTTTTGTTCACCGAAAACACCAGCTTTGCCGTGGGATACATAGCTCTCCAGCATCGCCTTTAAATCCATGCCAGTTGTTTCCTTCAAGGATTCCTGAATGCCAAGCATGGTTGAAGTCACATTATTAGCGACCTTTGAAGGGCCACCCTGTGAATCGCTGCCGCCCATATCGATGACACGCATATCCTGAATCTGAGAGATCGGTGCGGACACTTTTTCAGCATATTCAGGCAGAACATTGATAAGCATCTCCATAATCGCTGCTTCCCCGTATTGTTCCATCGCTTGAGCCATACGTTCTTTGGACTCCGCCTCGGCAATTCCGCGCTGGCGGATAACTTCAGCTTCGGACTCACCTTTAATACGCTCTTTCTCCGCATCGGCCTCAGCTGCCTTCGTTGTTTTATAGGCTTCGGCATCAGCGATTGAACGGCGGCGCTTGTTCTCTTCTTCTTCAAGTTCAACAGCACGTTGCTTCTCAATATACTGAACTTTCATTTCTTCATCTTTTACCTGCTGGGCGAGACGTTGCTTCTCCAGTTCTCCTGCCTGTTCAGCGTTTGCCCTGGCACGGTTTGTTTCTTTCTGGAATTCAGCTTCTTTAATATCTTTTTCCTTTTTGGATTGCGCAATAGCAGTTTGACGGCGGTTTTCTTCATCCTGTGCTTCCTGATCATTTTGAGCCTGATAAATGCGGGTTTCCTTTTCCGCATCCGATTCTGCCTGGTTTGCCGTCTTCTGAACCTCAGCAATATGCGGACGACCCAGGGCATCGATGTAGCCGTTTTCGGTATCGACATCTTCCACATCGTTCAGTGCAAACGATGTGATTTCAAAGCCCATGCCTTTCAAGTCCGCCTCAGCAATCTTTTTAACCTGTGTATTGACTTCTTTAAAATCGCTATAAATCTTTTCGATGGAAAGCGATGCAATAATCGCACGCAGATGACCGTTTAACACATCTCTTAATTCATCTTCACGCTCGTTTTGCTTTTTCCCAAGGAATTTTTCAGCAAAGTTGGCCATAATTTCCAATTCGCTTCCGATACTGATAACAGCCGTGCTGACGACGCGTACCGGAATACCCTCTTGAGTAAACGCCTTCTCGGAATCAACTTGCAACTGGAAGGAAGTCAAATCAATTGGTGTTGCTGTCTGAAACATGCGGAGACGGTAACCGCCACCGCGGATAATCTTGACAGAACGGCCATTTTCATCCTGAAAAACGTTCCGCTCACTTTCCGGGTCCCCCAGTTTAGGCCCGGTGACGACGAGCGCTTCATTGGAACTTGCGGTTTTATAGCGGAGCCTGAAAATAATGAATGCAATTATTCCCCCAATAATTACCACAGCTCCAACAATCGCGAGAATGATTAACAAAAGTGCATCTTGAAACAAAAAAATCCGCTCCCTTATAAATAATAAATCCGATCCTATGTATATAGATCTATATTATAGTACGATGACAAGCCAGATCAAGTTTCAACATTTTTATACCAAAAAATCCACTATTTCAGCTTATTCCGGAATAATTAAATATAGAATCCTCAATGATAAAACACATTAAAAACTGCCGGTTAAAAACCGGCAGTTTTTGTTATAAAAGAAAAACTTCGGCACTCACTATCAGGCAAGGCGAATACCGCGTTTTCTAATCAGTCATTAGCTCTTCCTTGAACACCGGGACTGGACAGATCGCGTTTACTAACCCATACGCGTTCCGGGTTGGCGTTCTCCGGAAATTTGTCTCCAGCTTTCATCTCGATCTGACCGGGGTCTTCCACATTGCTTCCTGTCTCACCTTTTTCAATATATACACCATTATTTGGCGCTTTTTGACCCCCGCGGAAACGGGACTGTTCCCCCATATTCATCACTCCTTTAACGTAGTATGCTTATTTTGGCTTAAAACCAATGATTTATAACCCAAAAGCGAGTGATTAAAGCACACTAAAAAGCGCAATCCCTTATTCGGAAATTGCGCTTTTACATAAATTAAACAATAGTATAAACACCGGGACCGATTAATGCTATACCGATAACAATCGCAATAATGACAAACGGATATTCAATCCCGCCTTTATCTGCGAAATAACCATTTGGCAAATGAACCTTAAAGATGCCGCCGATCATAACGATCACAATAAGAGCAGCTGCCAGCCATGTAAGGAGCCCTGCTGCCAATAACAGACCACCGGCAAATTCAAATAAGCCAACCAGAGCGGCCATCGGCACACCCGGTTTGATGCCGATCGATTCAAAAAATCCGCCTGTTCCTTTTACTCCGCCGCCGCCGAACCAGCCAAATAGTTTTTGAGCGCCATGACTGGCCAGACTGATTCCAAGAACCAACCGTATAATCAATAAACCGATATGAATCATATATAAATCCTCCTACTTTTAAATACTAACTTACTTTTTGTAAGCACGAGGAATAATATAATATGAATTCAATATATTGTCAAGGTATAAAAAAACTGCTTCCAACGCAATATTTATGGAAGCAATATTCAGAAAGCAAAGCTGTGGATTAGTCTTTTTTTCCGACAAATTTATGCCACCATTTATTTGGCGATGCTTTTTCTTTTTGCTCTTTTTTACCCAAAAAGACCTCTCTTACCTGAGGGCGCTTTTCCTTTTCACTGAGAACAAACAGTGTATCGCCTATTTCAATTGATGTTGTTCCGGTCGGTGTGACTAATTTTTCTTCCCGTACAATGCCAATAACCAATGTATCACTTGGCAGGGTAATATCAATTAATGTTGCATGAACAACAGGAGATCTTTTGCCGATCGGCAGTTTGATAATTTCAGAATTCGTGTTACCCAAGTTAATCATTTCAAAACCGCTCGGGTCAAAGTCACTACCTTCCTCCGTTAAACCCAATTTCGTTGCCAAAGGGGACAAAGTACTTCCCTGAACCAGAGCGGAAATGAGGACAACGAAAAAAACGGCATTGAAGATGATGTGACCATTTTCCACTCCAGCTACAATTGGATAAGTAGCCAGTACAATCGGAACCGCACCTTTCAGCCCAGTCCAGGCCAAGAATAACTGTTCCCTCGCATTGTGTTTGAAAAAAATCATACATATAACAGTTGCGATAGGTCTGGCCACGAACATGAGAATAATCGCCAACAGAATGCCTTTCCAGCCAACTGTTATCAAGTTACTTGGGAATACGAGCATACCAAGGAAAATAAACATGATGATCTGCATCATCCAAGCAAATCCTTCATTAAAACGGACAATTGAAAATTTATGCATCAAGTCACTGTTGCCAACAACAACAGCCATCACATAGACGGCCAAAAAACCGCTCCCACCGATATAATCGGTAAATCCATATGTAAGAGCGGCACTCCCCAATGCCAACAGTGGATACATACCGGAGACATCCAATTGAATTTTATTAATCAAAAGCACACTTAACAGCCCAAACAGCAGACCAAAAATTAAACCAAATCCCATTTGGACAAAAAAGTCGCCGATCGCCGACCAAATCGTAGTCTCAGGAACTTGAATCATTTCAATAAAAACGATCGTTAAAAAGACTGCCATCGGGTCATTTGTCCCGGATTCAGCTTCCAATGTAGCCGTCAATCGTTTATTAATGTTCTTACTGCCCAGAACAGAGAAAACCGCTGCCGCATCGGTTGAGCCAACAATCGCCCCGAACAGCATCCCTTCAAGCATCGTAAAATCAAAGATATAGAAAGCGGCAAGTCCAATAATGACAGACGTCAGCAAAACGCCGACAGTTGCCAGCACCCCTGCAGGCGCAAGGACCGGGCGCATGTTATGCCACTTGGTTTGTGTACCACCTTCAAACAGAATGATAATCAATGCCATGATCCCGATTAACTGGGTTAACTCCACATTATCAAAATAGATGAATTCATTAAGAATCATGCCGACAAACAGGAATAACACAAGTGATGGCAGGCCCAGCCGGGTTGAGAATTTCGTTGTAAACACGCCAACAAGAAGCATAAGTGCAAACAATAAAACAAAAGATGTAACATCGACAGCCATGAAGTAAATCCTTTCAACCGTATTCTAGTTATAGTTTATCGACTTTTTCCGTTTCAAACAAGAATACAGTTCAAAGGGCGGTTAATTTGTTTGTGGTAATTAGCATAAACGCTGCGATCGACAATCCTGAAGGAGAAGAGGAAATGATGCGGCAGGCAGGCCGCTCATTATCCGAACAAATATTGCCGCGTTCGCATTTGCACGCTAAACACAAGCCCGAGTGCCAGCATATTGGTCAAAAGCGAGCTGCCGCCGTAACTTATAAATGGGAGCGCAACACCTGTGATTGGCATCAAACCAATTGTCATTGCGATATTCTGAAACACCTGAAATGTCAGGAGTCCAACCGTCCCAGCACAAATATAGGTGCCAAACAAGTTATTCGCCTTTAGTGAAATGATAATTATCCGGTAAATCAGCACAAAATACACACACAACAACATAGCCGAGCCGATGAAGCCAAACTCCTCACCAACAACAGCAAAAATAAAGTCCGTATGTACCTCTGGCACGCTTCCATCCTGCACCTGCGTTCCCTTAGTGAAACCCGAACCCGTAAGCCGGCCGGACCCAATGCCCAGCACCGCTTGTTTTAACTGATATCCATAATCCGATCCCGATTCAACTGGATTAAGCCAGCCATAAATCCGTCCAAGTTGGTGCGGCGAGAACACTTTGCTAAGCATCTCTAGATGATTGGCATACATATAAATAAAACCTGCGATGACACTGACAGCGCCTGTTAGAATCGTCGTCAGCATTTTCCATGAAATACTTGATGTAAAAACAAGCACACAGGCTATAACACCGATGATTAGCGCGGAACCCAAATCAGGCTGCGCAAGAATTAGTCCGAATGGCAGTATGGCAAGACCTACCGTTTTTAAAGCAGCCGGAATACTTGCCTTAAATGATATTCGCTCACTTCCAATTTTACTTAGTTGGCTTGCCAGCACCAGAATGAGAAATATTTTCATAAATTCAGATGGCTGGAGCTCAAACACGCCTAAATCAAGCCATCGCTGTGATCCCTTTTTAGATAATCCGAAAAAATGAACAAGCAGAAGCAAACCGATGCCTGCAGCATACAGTATAAAAGCACCACGTTCCAATAATTCATAATCAAAGCGTGCCACAGCTGCCATAATGAGAAGACCTGCTGTATACCAGATGGCTTGCCGTTTTACAAAATAAAAAAGATCACCATCTACATACTGACCCGATCCGCTATATATGGTAAGTAAGCTGAATATAAAAAGACATACAATTAAACTTAATAGCACAAAATCAACTTGTGACTTATTTTCCTGATCCATAGACAAACAACCTCGTTATCTTTTCATAGATGATGCCGAGTCGTATAAGAATATATTTAAGGCAATGATTTTGCCATTAATTGCACAACAAAGGCATCATCCAAATATCCGACCGGCATTAAGTAATCCGGAATCACATCAAGTGTGATAATAAAATAAAGAAGGGCGCTCCCCATGATCGCCAATTCCTTTGTGGAACTTTTTTGCGCTTTATAACGGGTATACCATTCTTTTAACTGCTCAACGTATGGTCCGCCACTGCCAGCACTTGTTACTTTGGCACTGAACTGCTGCAAAATTGTTTGATGACCTTCCTCCGTCCGACTGTAATGTTTAAACTTTATTAAATGATCATCCACTTGTTGTCTGGTAAAGTCAGATGGCGGCAAATTGATGGCAGCCAGCATTTGCCGGACTTTTTCAGCAGAAGGTTCTACCGCGTCATCTTCGTCCTCACCATACAGCGGATAACCAGCTGATTTCAGCAAATCAGCGGGCGGAATATCAAGGCACAATGCAATCTTATATAGGTGATCCATTGTAGGCTTACGTTTTCCGTTCATGATTCTGGAAAGTGTTGCCGGATCAATTTCTGCAGCTTGAGCTAGTTTTCTGATGGACATATGCCGTTCATTCAAATAAGGCTGAATGGCTTCAGCCAGCTTATTTTGGTGTTGTTTCGCCATTTTTTCAACCCTTTTCCCTTTTTGCAGATTAATGATTTAAACATACAACTCGAACTGTACCTGAGTATTGACGATATGTCAACAAATTTGTTGTTAGTTTGTCAACAGTTTGGATATAATCCATGAATTGAGGCTAAACGAGAACTTTTTAACAATCAGTGTAGGTAATGCCGACATTCGTTTTATTTTTGAAATAATAGTTAATCAAAAAAATGAAAGAAAGCTCGTGAACACTGAGATTAGCCATGCAGTTGGGTGATTATCCGGGGATAAAAGAAAATAGCACATGACCAAAATAGTTGGGGTAAAGTTGGGCGGTCATGAACCAGGGGGCTCAGATGGCAAGTGACTAAATGAGATAACGTTCAATAAATTCGGCCACACCATCATTTTCGTGATGACCTGTGACATAATCAGCTGCCGCTATCACTTCCGGAGCGCCATTAGCCATAGCAACTCCGATTCCGGCATGACGAAGCATTTGAACATCATTAGGTCCATCACCAATTGCCACGGTTTCTTCAGGATTAATGCCAAAAGCTCTTATCAGTTTTTTAATTCCTGACCATTTGGAAACACCTAAAGCAACTAGCTCAAAGCCGTCTTTCCAGTCAATAACACCTGCTTCATCACGGAACAAGTATGACATATGCGAACCATAACAACCTGTTTTAACAGTGTATTTTAATACATTTCGGTAATCCGCGTTTCGCAAATTCCCAATATACTTTGGCGGAGCATGACTTTCCTTCGCCCATATGTTTGCTTCCTTGCACATTTTGTTGCAATAAGGACCATCTATCGTATGAACAATTACTTTGCACGAAATTTCATTCGTGACGCGATGAAAATGAGCCTCATCCAGTACGACCGGGTTCATCTGAGCTACTCTTTTTGTAATCCCATCATGAATAGAAGCGCCATTCAGACAAATCATTGGCGTTTTAAGTCCGAGCTGATGATGATAAGGATCCGCGATCTCAAAATGACGGCCTGTCGCCAGAAAAACTTTCACACCTTGATTAACAAGCCTGTTTATTGCTTCCGTATTGCGCTGTGAAATCTCATTGGATGACCTCAGTAGTGTTCCATCCATATCGATGAACATGGCGCGTATTCGCATATTTTTCTCCCTCCCTTTTATACATCAACCATACCACTCGAGTGTAAAGTGGTCGTTAATACGGTGTAAAGATTTGGTGAAGTATTCAGGGAAAAGTGTGGTATGCCAAGTCGATATTCGCTCTGCCCTAAAGCGAGTATCGACGTTTTACATTATAAAGCGAAATTTCACTCAGCGGTAATATCTTTTAAACTAGGGATATTCTTGCCCAATGAGAAAAGAATAAGCTGCCAATGGGTTATACAACGACGGTTCATGATGCTAAAGCTGCTCCTCTCTGTTTCTACGATGCATTTACCTGCTTGATAAATTCTTTCATTAATCCTGGCATATCAGGCCAGGCATGTCCTGATACCAGATTGTCATCAGTATGGAGCGGTTCTTCAATATAAGTCGAGCCTACCGCTTCTATTTCTGGCTTGCAGGCAATATAGCCTGTCATTTCTCTGCCATTAAGATGCTCTTTTACTGTTGTAAGAACCTGCGCCGCATGACAGACCGCCGCAACAGGTTTGTTTGCCTCAAAGAAATCTTTTCCGCCTTGACCAAAAACCCGCATTGATGGTGCGATATTCACTCGGATTGAAGACGTTCTCGCACGAGTTGGAGCCGCTCTCGCTCGAGTTGGAGTCGCTCTCGCACGAGTTGGAGCCGTTCTCGCACGAGTTGGAGTCGTTCTCGCACGAGTTCGAGTCGTTCTCGCACGAGTTGGAGCCGTTCTCGCACGAGTTCGAGTCGTTCTCGCACGAGTTGGAGCCGTTCCCGCACGAGTTCGAGTCGCTCTCGCACGAGTTCGAGTCGTTCTCGCACGAGTTGGAGCCGTTCTCGCACGAGTTCGAGTCGTTCTCGCACGAGTTGGAGCCGCTCTCGCACGAGTTGGAGCCGCTCTCGCACGAGTTGGAGCCGTTCCCGCTCAAGTTAGAGCACAAAAATCCCGTATCACGATAATCATGGTACGGGATTTTTACCTAAACTACAATCCTAATACGGCTTCCACTTGACCTTCCGTACCTCGCTAAATCGTTGGTTCACACTGTTCCAGCAAACAACATTCCACCACGCATCGATGTAATCTTTACGTTTATTGTAATACTGCAAATAATATGCGTGCTCCCATACGTCAAGCACGAGCAGCGGAATGACATCCTGCTGTGTCAGATTCTGGTGCTTTTTGGCCTGCAGGATTTCAGTCCGGTGTGATCGCGGTGACCACACCAGAATGGCCCAGCCGACTGCCTGAACATTTTCAGCCGCTTTGGAAAAGTGCTCTTTAAACTTATTAAAATCGCCGAATGTTTGTTTAATTTCTTTTGCAATCTCGCCGTGCGGTTTGCCGCCGCCGTCAGGACTCATATTTTCCCAGAAAATCGTATGCAGGTAGTGTCCGGCTCCATTGAATGCTGCTTCATCTTCCCAATGCCGTATCAGTGAAAAATCACCATTCTTACGGGCCTTCTGCATCTCCTTTTCGGCTTTATTCAAGCCATCCACATAACCCTGGTGATGACTGTCATGATGAAGCCGCATAATCTCCTCGTTAATATGTGGTTCCAGCGCATTGTAGTCATACGGAAGCGGCGGCAGGGTATGTCCGCCGATTGGAACTTCTGTTGTGGATTTTCGGTCTTCATCACTTGCATCATAGGCATTGTCATCTGACAGTCCGTTGAATCTATCTCTTTCCATCACTTGAGTGAATTCACTTTTGAGCTGGTGCGCTTCTGCATTCAGTGAATCCAGCTTGGCAGCAGCATCTGCTATTCCCTCCTCGTGGAGTTGATCACGGTAAATCCCAACCTTGTCACGCAGTTCCTGAAAGCGGTTCTTCCACTCATTTGTATCAATGTTTTCATCAGGCAATTGATCTGATCGTGAGTCCAGAGAACCCACCAGTTGTTCGCATTTCTCCGTCCACTCCTCCAAACGGTCCAGCCAGTTCGCTTCAGTTGATTGCATCGTCATAACAGCAATGTCCTCCTCTTTACAGATAAAATATTTCCAATCCCAGCCTATGCCGGAAAGCCCATTCATGTAACACAAGTTAAATGAATGCTCCTGGTATATTGTTGGCAAATTTGTGATTGTGCTGATGAAATAATAGGTTGATGTTGCGCATCCGACCCCTGCACAAGCAAGTTCATATCCTGTATAATAACTCTGTCATCATACATACGAGGGGACTGACAATGGACGGAAAAATACATGCATTAGTCGGCGCGGGAACCGCCATTGCTGTTGCGCAATCAACAGGGCAGGATGCTGTTAACACGACTGTCATGATGGGTGCTGGAGTAATGGCCGCGCTCGCACCAGACTTGGATACAGCCGGAAAACTAGCCAATAAAATTTCACTGTCACATAAAACGATTCAGAATCTGGTAAGGATAATCGGGATTTTAGCCGGTGCTTATACCTGGTTTGGCCTAACCGGGACGGAAAAGTATATCGGACTGGCGCTTGGAGCATTTCTGTTATTTATAGCACCGATATTTTCACAAAAACTAATGTTATTCTTAAGCGGGGCCGCCATTGTTGCAGGTGGCATATTCATTTCAGAAATATGGGTGTGGATGCTCGGTGTTTATGTCGTGGCTGCCGCCCTGGTGCCGCATAGAAGTTATACACATTCATTCATTGGATGGTTGTTTTTTGCGATGATTGCTTATTATATCGACCAGGAGTTTATGATTCAAGGCTTATATTGGGCACTTGTTTTAGCTTACGGAAGCCATTTACTCACAGATATGCGATTTTGGCCGGGAAATAAGCGGGGTATTAAATTGTTACTTCCCTTCAGCCGGGTAGAGATTTGAAAAAGTACGCACAGCCTCACTGACCCACTCCTGAAATAGCTTGCTTGGCAAGTCTGTCAGCGTGCGGGTTGGGTTTTGGGAATCCATTTGATAAACAAGTGGGGCAATGTGCTTGCCATTTATCCCTTTCTCCTCCACACAGCCGGTCATCCATAATTTATCGTTTCTGACGCTATAAAAAGAGCTGCACGATGCCGTAGCATGTCCAGCTCTTCCGTTATTAGTTATTAATATACTTTTCAAAAATAGCACCGAAGTCTTTGGCGTGGTATTCTTCTCTTACAGACTTCAGCCAGGAAAATCCATATTCCGTAAGCTCTTTATACTGATTCGCCAAATCGATTTCCGCTGCTCTTGAATGCTGCAACACGTTCACCGCTCTATCCAGACTCTGATTGCCCATTTCCAGGATAATTTCATTCTCATACATGGTTTCCGCAATATACAACAGTGCCTTGTACAAATCCTTCAATTTTTCGAGCTCATCCTTATGGACATCAATGCTAAAAACCTGATTACCAAGCGTGAATTTAATTTCAATGTCCATATCAATCTTGCCGGCAGTCTCAAGAAATACATTGGAAATGTTATGCTGCGCATACGGATAACGGTTCAGCGTCCGTTTGGAAGAGGCTGCATTTTCCCCGTCAACATGAATCAAGGCGGTGTTGGTAAAGCAATATTCATCCGCTTTTGTTTTAATAAGAAAATAAATTTTTTCATCATCCTCGTGCCGGACATAATCATCAGCATCGGTTTTGTCATAGTCCTCCGGGCCGATAATTTTGCCGATGTCCGATAGACCAAGCGCATCAGACGCGATTTTTTTAAACATATTCAGGACTCCTTCTGGTTTAGAATAGCTGCTTGCCATTGCAGGCACTGACAGTATAACACTTACATTTTAGCACGGATTAATGGATGGCAATACCCTGTTGAATAGGTGAATACAAAATGGAATAGCCGTCGCCTTTTAGTGTGCGGGTGGGTTTGAGCGCGAAATGCGTTCATTCGGCCAAATTCTCTCTAAATATCTTGTGACGTTACGTCAATCCCGGGGTCCTATTCACGCTCAGACATATCTTTGAATTCATCCTCAACCGTGCGATTCCGGCCGGCGCCATATCCGACAATAGCCATAAGGATTGACACGATAAGCAGCATTGTCAACGGTACCTCCCATCCTGAGGTGATATCATTTAACGAGCCGATTGCTATCGGCCCTAATGCCGCAAGAAAGTAGCCAAGTGCTTGCGCCATTCCTGATAACTCCGCTGCCTGCCGGGCGTCACCTGTTCGCATTCCCAGAAAGGAAAGAGCTAATGGAAATAATCCACCTGTCGCAATGCCAAGCAGTGTAACACTTGCGATCATGATAACGTTGGATTGACCGAACAACAGCCCGGCGGTTCCGACAGCTGCCGACAAACAAACGCCGATTGTCATACCACTCTGGGACTTTAGCTTACCCGCCAGCATTGGCAGCAAACTGGCCGGTAGTCCGATGAATTGGGCATAAGACAACATCCAGCCCGCTGTTCCGCTGTTGACACCATAATCCTGTAAAATAGCCGGCAGCCACGCAATGATGACGTAATATAATAGAGCCTGCAACCCAAGAAACACGGCAACTTCCCAAGCAAGGCGCGACTTCCACATTCGCACGTCACTTGCCGCTACATACTGAACGCTTACTTCATTAGCAGCACGGCGTCGTTTAACAAAATAAACCCAAATAACAATGCCGGCAAAAGCGGGAAAACTCCAAACGGCAAGCGACCATTCCCAGCCAAGACCCACTTTATTCGCAAGAGGCACACTGACACCGGATGCCAGAGCTGCCACAAGCCCCATAGCGATGGAATAAACACTCGTCATGAGCGGGACCCGATTTGGAAATCTTTCCTTAATGATACCGGGCAAAAGAACATTGGATACCGCAATTCCCAATCCAATCAGCAAGGTCCCGCCGAAAAGGAAAATCGGTATCGGAACCAAGCGCGTTAAAATTCCAATGAGGAGCACTACCATACCATTGATCAGTACAGTTTCGTTAGAGTATTTATCCCCCAGTTTCGGTGCAACCGGTGACATCACAGCAAACGCTATGAGCGGCAGGCTGGTCAAAATTCCGACACTCCAGCTGGCAAGTCCCAAATCGTCTCCGATGACGTTTGCCAGTGGACCAACCGATGTGATGGCTGCACGTAAATTAAAGGCGATTATAATGATCCCGGTTATCAGCAAGATTTGGTTGTAACGTTTCAAATTCTCAAATTGATAGATCCCCATTAAAAAATGATGCCTCCTTCATCTTGTCAGATTCCACATGCATCATGTCACACGAACGAAATTCTATTGTACTTGAACCATTCCGTAAAATCGGTTCACTCAAACAAACTTTTAACTACAGCTATCAGTGGATTTGAAAGACCCGGTCAGCGACCCTCTTTCTTCTAAAATTCAAAATGCTTATGCATACTTACTATTTTCAGCACACTATAGTATAATGAAGAAAGGTGATATTTACAAACATAGCAAAGGAGGTGAATACAGATGGTCATTGAATTATTGTACGAACTGCTCGCAGATACATCGCCCTTTTACTTCTATTTCGGTATCTTTTTGACTCTTATGGGCACCATTAAAATCACTCGATTCGGTTTACACAAGTTTGTCGGGCATGCCTATATGTACACGAAAAATTCACATTCAATCCAAATCCTTTCAGTCCCAATCCGGGAATCCATTGGAGCAGCGACGGACATCTTGGTTTGGATCGCTCAAAAAGCCAAGCGAATAGATGCACCGGACGATGACAATGACCACCGTGCTTCCTTTTTTCTCAGCAAACTGATGAAAAAACAGGGAGGCATTAGATGGATCGAACATCTGTATTCACATTCGCGAAGAAATATAGCTTTGTCGGCCTGATTCTAATCATTTTTCTGGCAGGGTGCGGATCGGGCAATGAACCGGTCGATGCTGAAACAGAAGGGTTTTTCAACCACTACTTTGTTTACAATTTCTCTTTGTTAATCAAAGGTCTGGCATCCTTTTTCAACGGAAGCTATGGGCTGTCAATCATCACAATCACACTCATTATCCGGCTTGCAGTCATGCCGTTTATGCTGAAGTAGACGAGAAACAGTCTGGAAATGCAGGATAAAATGAAAGAACTCAAACCAGAAATGGACGCGATTCAGAACAAATACAAGAGCGACAAAAACCGGGAATCACACATGAACATGCAGCAAGAAATGATGCAGTTGTATCAAAAGCACAATTTCAATCCGATCGCCTCATTTGCAGGATGTTTGCCCATGCTCATCCAAATGCCGATTTTGATTGCTTTTTATTGGGCTATCCGTGGCACGCAAGAAATAACGGGCCATCAATTTTTGTGGTTTGACCTTGGAGAGACCGATATTTTGTTAACTATTCTGGCTGTTGTCATTTACTTTGCTCAGTTTAAAGTTTCGCAAATCGGCCTTGAACCGCAGCAAAAGAAACAAATGGCCTTCATCGGCCTCATCTCACCGGTCATGATAGGAATCATTTCCCTGAATGCACCGGCTGCTTTACCATTGTACTGGGCTGTCGGCGGATTATTCATTATTGGCCAGACACTGATTTCCAAGAAAATTTATTTAGCTCATAAGAAAAGAACGTCTGAAACGTCATGAAAATTAGAGGAGATTGCCCAGGAAGCAATCTCCTCTTTTCATATCGTCAGAAAAATATGGATGACACATTATAAGGAAAACTTCGGCACTCACTATAAGACGGGTGAATGCCGGGTTTTTCCAAAATTTAATGTCATGCGTTGATTGACCCTTCTCCGCCAGGCTGAATCATCGACTGATAAATGTCATCCAGCGACCATGTTTTACCTTTTTCATCTTTGTAGACGACATGCTCACGCTTAAAGTGTAACGGGGAATCAAGTCCTGCCGCAGCGGAAACTCGGAACAACCCTTTCCGCATGGAAATGAGATAGTTGGCTGTCCGGTGTTTTTTTTCGTCAACAACCAGTGCCTTCTGGAGATCCGGATCAGTGGTGGCAACACCGACCGGACAAACATTGGAATGGCACTTCAATGTTTGAATACAGCCGACCGTGATCATGAATGCCCGGGCGATGTTGACGAGGTCTGCACCCATAGCCAGGGCAATCGCGGCTTTGTCAGGCGAGAATAATTTTCCGGATGCAATTAGTTTCACTCGCTCCCGCACACCATGTTTTTTCAACGCGTTATCCACCAATGGTAAAGCAGATTTAATCGGCAGCCCGACACTGTCCGTAAGCTCCTGATACGATGCACCTGTACCGCCTTCACCGCCATCAATAGTAATAAAGTCAGGACCTTTTCCGGTGTCACGTATCCCTTTTGCCAGATCTTCCGCTTCAAAATGGCTTCCCACCACAATTTTCATACCGACCGGCTTTCCGGAATGTTCCCTTACCTTCTCAATGAAATCAAATAACGAAGGCAAATCGCCGAATTCCGGAAAGCGATTTGGACTGTCAATGGAGGTGAACGGTTCAACCATCCGGATGCGAGCAATTTCTTCATTAACCTTTTCAGCATCTACATGACCACCACGTGTTTTTGCACCCTGAGCCAATTTCACTTCAAAGGCTCTCAACTGTGGAATCCGGCTTTTTTCCTTCAGTTCATCCCAGTTAAAATTGCCTTCTTTGTCCCTGAGACCAAACATGCCTGGGCCGATCTGCATGATGATATCGCCCCCGCCTTTTAAATGGTAATCCGAGAGACCGCCCTCACCGGTATTCATCCATGTCCCCCCAGCTATCCCAAGACCTTCCGACAAAGCTGAAATGGCCCGTTCGCCAAGCGATCCGTAGCTCATCGCCGACATACCAATCTGTCCTCGGAGTTTGAATGGTTCCCTACAATTTTCGCCGACAACAATCGTATCTTCCTCATCAAGAAGATATGCGGGTGAATTTTCCTTCTCCAGGTGTTCTTCACGTTGTGTGAACAACGGATCCTTGGTTAGCAAATAACGATCAGTCGTGACTTTGGATTCCCTGTCCATCCTTAATTCCTCAGTCAATCTCGGAAACATGCTATTGCGGATATAATAGCCTTCTTTTTCAAAATCGCGCTGCGAGCCGAATCCTTCCACATCACGTTTATATTTCGCTTTTTTTACGATGTGCTGGTATTCTTCACGCGAAACCGGCTTGCTTTCCCGATCATTGTTAAAAAAATACTGACGCAGCTCCGGACCGATTTTTTCAAAAAAATAGCGCACACGCCCTACAACCGGATAATTGCGAAGCACCGGATGCTGACGCTGTGTACGGTCAACAAAATATATGTATATGCTTATTGCCAGCAGAATGAGCACGATAATCAAAACAACGATAAAACCAACCACTGTCATTATGTCTGCTATGTTCATTTACCTGGTCCCTACCTTTTATAAAACTCTATACAAGTAGGGTGTACCATTCAGTGAAACATATCCATGAAGAGTGAGGCCAATGATCCTAGAAGTCAATTCCATTATACACTATTCATTCACAGTTAGCGCCACCGGCCGTCATCCTCACTCTTAATAAACCTGTTTGTTATGATTATAAGCATTGGCCTCATGAACATTAGTAAAAACGTTTACAATGAATAAAACAACTCCTGCAGTTACCGCTGTACCGCCGCCGAAAGTGAAAATATGCGCAAACGACAGCATACCTGGAATTTGCACCATAAACATGCTTAAAAGTAAAAATGGCATACCGATATTATAGAGCCAAAAATGCCACTTCCCCAATACGCTGCTACCGGCTTTAGGATATGCGGTATAAACAAGTCCTGTGATGCCAATTGATGCCCATCCCGCTAAATTCACATGCGCATGGGCAGCTGCCCACTGAAGCTGGATCGTTGAGGACATGAACATCCCTATCGCAATACCTAAAATAAAATAAATCACAGCTATCTTTATCCACTTTGCCCCCATTAATAGTCACTCCCCCTTACTTATTACTTTTGTCTTAGTAAAATAATATGACTCAGTAACTGAAATCATGACCTAAGCATAAAGATATAAGTGGGTTAATGACCTTTTTGCAAATAATTAAACGGGTTCAGGACGGCGATTGGCTTGAACCCCTTCAAATAACTCACGATAAAAAACCCTTTTGATACCATGCCTTACCCGGACTCGACTCCGGATAGTACACGTCACGATACGTCTTTCGCTCACCCAACGCGCATCAGCCTCACGGAAAGCTATAGCAATTACTGGCTTATCTACAGCGATTTTCCATATTCAGCTTGTACATATAATACTCATTGGCAGGTTCTCCATCGATCATAAGTGAATGGACTTTCTCGCCTTCAATCTGAAACCCCATTTTTTGATAGAGTCTGACCGCGTTCACATTATCTTTAATAACCGTAAGCTCCAGCCTTGAAATACCAGTATATCCAGCCCACTCGATAACTTTTGTGATCAATTTTGTTGCAATGCCTTGTCCATAAAACGCATCATGTACACCGAGTGCAAGGTATGCTGTGTGCTTATTCCGATTCACTTTGCCGCCAAATGCAGCGATGAAACCGGCGAGCCCGCGGTCGGATTCAGCCACAAAAGAAGCTGAACGTTCCTCCGATGTGATCTTTGCGATTGCTTCCTTTTGCTCATCGGCAGTTGTTTTCCGTTCGCCGGGCTCATGCAGCATGAAACCTGACTCATCAATTCGCTTCTTCAATTCCAAATATTCTTCTGCATCCCATGTTTCGATTGGTCTGATGATCATCGTCATGTCCTCTCCATTCCTCACTCATTCGGCAACTTCTCGGGTTGAACCGGGTCACTCTGTTTACCGTCGTTACTTTCCTTCAGCTTATTCTTTTTGCCTTTTACCAAGAATTGATAGTCATAAGAGCGCGTCCCTTCCAACTCGGCTATCGCTATCGGATAAGTGAGTGCCTGCGTGTTAATACTGCCTTCTCCCGGTTCGATGGTATGGTATGTGACACTAACCGTTCCCTCGCCAGCCTTAGACTCTGGCGAAATAATCTTCTCAAGCTGCATCTTATCAATTTTCACCGCGTAGCCGCCGGTTGATTTCTGTCCGAGCATGATAATTACATATGTTTTGCCGGCCATATGAAAGACTTCTTTCGCTTCCTCCTTTCTGTTTTTTTCAATCCATTCTTGTATCTTTATCGGTGCTTCACCAACATCAATCGTCTTAAATGAAAGCTCTGATTTTTCCTTCGTAATGGGGCCTTCTTCACTCATCGTGCCGTCCTCCGTTGTTCCTGACCCGCAGCCAGTTAATAATAGGGCTGACAAAATAGTTAGCATGATATTATGCACAACATTTCGCTCCATCATCGGATACCCCTTTCAGCTATCGTACTCATTCCAGTTGAGTCCTGTGAATCCCCTTCCCGGCAAGCTGCTCATCCTTATATCGCGACCTTACATGCAAGTGCGCAGTCCGTTCAATTACCGGGATTCTCCATCCACCTTTATTCATCATTGCCTGCGTTATCTTTCTCTTCATTATTTCTTTCCCGCACATTTCTGTTAGTCTGCTCGTGATAAGTATCCATAAATTTATGCCGCCGAAGAAATAATGTGATGATGAGTGCTGCTTCACCGATCATTAATAGTACTGTACCGAGCACTAATCCACCGAAAAACAGTTCTTTTCCAATCTCTGCGGTATAAAGAAACCATCCAAAAATCGAAAGCGTCCACAAAAAAAGATTAATAACACTCGCAATAAATGTCTGTGAACCAAATAAGCCGGTTATTTCGATCATTTTCCAGCCATACAGATAACTGATGACCAATGCAATGATAATAACTAGAATAAACATTATAATAGCCGGGATACTGCCTTCTAACGTCATACTACATGCCCACCTGTCATTTTGCTTTTAATTTTTGTATATAAAAAACGGCTATTCACCAAAATCTATGGTTGACAAATTAGATGTCATTTTGACGTGAGCAATCGCTTCGGAAAAACACTACGCTTTCCGTGGGCTTGTCCTCAGCCTCCTCGAAAAAGAAGGTCGCTTTTTCTGCGGGGTCTTCACACTGCGCATTCCCACAGGAGTCTCCGTGTTTTTCCTCCGCTAGCTAGTTTCACTACTCTATTCACTCATTCATTTCAACCATAGATTTTGCTGTTGACCCTAAAAAACTTTTATTATTTCCAACTTATGCTTATTATACCAGATTCACAGTTGAAATAAGGCAGCTCTTACTCGTTTAATCAGAAAGCGATAACAATGCACCGACAGCACCACAGTATTCGCCATAATCCAAGAAAACCGGTGTTTTTCCGATCATACCGGCATATTTCTCAATAATTTCCTGCAAAAGTGGGTTGGACCGAAATGATGAGCCCACATAGACAATGGATTCTGCATCATACTGCCCCGCCATTTGACTGCTGATGGTCACAATTACCTCGCCGACAAAGCCGATAATAGCAGCCAATATATCCGGGTTTGATGGCGGTTGCTTGACCATGGCTTCCAGTTTTCCGAAATTGCTTGCAGTCAATTCGCCGGAAATAGGTGCCACTGCCCCTTCGAAAATGTCTTTTACTTTCAGGTCTACATTTTCCCGATGACCTTCATTTGCAGTCCGGACAAGTTCTTCATAGTCCTGAATACCTGTGGTTAAATGAGCTAATCCAAGCAGTGTCCCACCCCCGATACCAGATCCTCCAACCCGTTCTTGCCTGCTGTTCCGAACATAATGCATGGATGTACCGGTACCGATGTTAACAAACAGAAAGTTACTTGCGAGAACCTGACCCTGCCGATTTGCCAGATAGATGATCCCTTGAGTTGTCGCATCAAATTCGATAACTGTTTTAGCGGACATATTCAGTTTTTCGGCCAACACCTGGCTCTTACCGCCGGTTACACATATGTCAGGATTTTCAAAGCACCCGTTTATCCACTGTATGGCATCATCAATTGCCTGGGACCTGAACGACCTGTAATGAATGGCTTCATTTTCAACGTATGCAATTTTAATGAGTGTTCCCCCTGCATCAATGCCGATTTTAACTGATTCCATGATTTTATCTCCCATATCTATTAAAATAAATGACACGAAACTATTTCGACAAACCCATTTAAAATTCCTTGTTTCATACGGATGTAACTGTTTGAAAAAATATAACCTTGAGTAACGCAACCGTATACATATTATTCATGTGATGTATATAAAGGAGATTACGACAAACAATAGCTATTAAGAGAGGTGAAAATGGATGATACAACCGGATTTTGTCTTAACACAAGGATGGTGGTATCCAGCTGTTCTCAGCTCATGTCTGCTTCTAATTGTTTTCTTGATGCCAAAAAAATTAAGCTGGAAGGAAATTTACATTATATTCGCCATTATTGGATACATTGTATGGATGATCGATATAATATTAGCGATTCCATTTGACATTTTTGATTTGGGAGACCCACAAAAGGAAGGATTACCTGAAATCTTATTATTCGGTATTATACCATCATGTTTAGCAGTCATTTATTTGAACTACTTAAAACAAGATAAGAAATGGTTATTTGTTTTTTTATTCGTCGTCATATCACTAATATTGGAGTGGTTAACCGTTAAAGTTGGATTGATGAGCTATAATCATTGGAATACTTGGTGGTCAACTCCTGTCCACCTCGTTGCCTATGCTTTTTTTCTGCCATGGCAGTTAACATTCATTCGAAAAGATACAGGTCAACGTTAATTTCAAAAAACTCCTTCCCGACTTACCGATTTATTAAAAAAGCCTAATCCTACAAGTGTTTGAGCAGGATTAGGCTGTGTGGTTACTGCATAAGCGCAGCCTTTATTTTAAATTCCGTCCTTGCTCTTCTAATCACAATTAATCAAAATCCTCTTGCTCAATTTTTATGATATTGCCGTTATTAGCATTAACCTCCACCTCGTACACCATATTTTGTGACGTTAGTATAAAGATTTCATAAACAAGCACGCCGTGTTCCAAATCCATATCCACATGAAGAACTTGGCCCGGAACCCTTTGAAGAGCAATATCCTGTGCCTGCTGCATCGTTAGCCTTTGCCTAAACATAAAATCGATTCTCCCCATTTTATAATATAGTCATTCATCATGGGTATCATATGCTTCAGACAAATGACATGTTCAGCATCCAATATTGGAACCTCTAAATCGTGATCATTTTAAATTTTTCAAGAGCCGGCATAAAATAGAGATAGTATGCTAAAAGGCCTAGTGACGGGTTTACCTGCTATATGATCGGCCGGATGATTTTGGAAACGTGTGCCAGCGTTGATGATGCTATTCAGCTGCTGAAGGAGCTTCCGCATCGCGGGTCGTTCAGTTATGTTGTACTTGACCGGAATGAAAAAACATATGTGATTGAAGCCTCGCCAAGAGGGGTTTTGGTGCGGCAATCCCATGTCTGTACGAATCATTTTGAGCTGCTGCAGCATGAAAACCGCCACCATTTAGATGATTCCAGAAGGCGCATGCAAACCATCGATCGAGAATCACATAAACATCTCAGTGCTCAAGACGCATTCCGGCTGTTGAATGACAAAAACAGAGGTGTCTTTTCCGGTCTTTATAAAAGCTGGGCCGGGACGATTCATACATCAGCCTATTTTCCGAAAGACCTGAAAGCATGGTTTGCCCTCGGCGGCGATCAGGAGCCTATTGAGTTTAACTTTGCTGGATGGCTGAAGGGTGAAGACATCGCGGCTGAACCCATTCACGGTGAGCTCGACACCAAGATGGGCATAGCAAATATGGATTAATCCATAAGTGAATCTAACTTTAAAAGGGGCAGGCTATTCATAAATTTTTTTGAATGCCTGCCCTTTTTTCGTATTTGGATTTGATTACAATTAAAAGAAGGAGATTCCTGGCGATGGGCAAGAATCAATAATTTTTTATAGCATCAGAAAGTACAAATTATGGATGAACTTATCGGGAAAATTTAATAAGACCTCAGTGCATCCAGAAATAGCTGCCAAAACCTGTCCTGATCGAGCCAGGTGGCAAACCGGGCATTCAGTGTTTTGCCTGTTGCGCCCTTAAAGTCGACAACAGTCATGCCATAGGTGAACTCACCCTTTGTTTCGATATCCGCTCTGACTTGTCTCAGTTCAAAGATGGAGGGATCAATCAGATAGGCAATCGGACACGGATCATGCAATGCTGCACCGGCAAAATTTCCTTTATAAGCATTGGAGTAAAACGTGATCATGTCAGCTACAGTTGTGGCAGCCAGGTTATCAATCACTGTCAGCTCCTCTAACTTATCGGATGAAGCCAAAGCCTGATGTGTGACGTCAAGCCCGAAGATTGTAATGGGTGCCCCGCTTTCGAATACGATGCGGGCTGCTTCGGCATCTGCATAAATATTAAATTCAGCTACCGATGTCCTGTTGCCATAAGTACCGCCACCCATCAGCGTAATTTCGTTTATTTTCGAAACAATAAGCGGCTCCTTCCGTATGGCCATTGCAATGTTTGTGAGCGGTCCAATCGGTACAAGCGTTATGTCGCCATCAGAGGCCATCAGCTTGTCAATCAGAATGTCGACTGCATGAGTATCAACCGTTCTCTTGACCGGTTTTTCTGGTAATCCGGTTCCGTCAAGACCACTTTTACCGTGTACATGAGCTGCTTCCAGCGGTTCGCGAATCAGCGGCCGGTCAGCTCCCATCGCCACTGGCACATCACGCAGTCCAACCAGATCACAAATTTTCAGTGCATTCCTCGTGTTTTTTTCAACGCCGACATTGCCAGCGACCGTTGTAATCGCCTCAATCTGCAAATGGCTTACACCGGATGCGGCCAGTATAATGGCCATTGCATCATCATGTCCGGGGTCACAATCAATGATGATTTTCTTTTCCATTTGATTCACCTCTTATCTCATTAACAGTTCATGACATGGGACGTTAGAAAAACTCAGCTCTAACCCCCTGTCTTATGACGGGCACCGAAGTTTTTCTTATAAAGTCATCCATCATTTATACTTCTTAACGTTACAATACGAAAAACACCAAAAGCACCTTAGCCTTTGATGTCTTCCCACCCTGCATACAATGGCATGAATTCCAAAGAACGGATTTATGACAGAGTTTTTAGGGCTTCTTCTACTGCTGTGTCACCGGAAACAAGATCAAACCCGCGTTTAAATGTATTTTCTTCAGTCAGTGAAGCCACTACCACTTTTGCAACATCTTCCCGCGACACTGATCCACGTTCTTCAAGGTTTTCGGCTATCTTTACCTTACCGGTGCCGACTTCGTTCAACAGTCCGCCCGGTCGTACAATCGTGTAATTCAGATTACTTGTCTCAAGCATTCTGTCAGCATAGTGTTTCGCTGCGTAATAATGTCTGATTTTTTCACTCCAGTTTGCACGGTTATTGGCTTGCAGGGCACTGACGATCACAAAGCGTTCTGCACCTGCTTCCTCAGCAGCTTCGGCCGTTTTGATTGCGCCATCCAAATCAACGAGCAATGTTTTATCAGGACCTGTGCTACCGCCTGAACCGGCCGTGAAAATAACCGCTTCACAGCCTTTTGCCGCTTTGACGATTGAATTCTTGCTGCCTTCAAGGTTTGCGATGACAGCATCAACACCTTTTTTCTTCAGTTCTTCTGCCTGTTCTTCTTTCCGAACCAATGCACGTACTGTATGTTCATCACTGTTTTGCAGCTGTTTCACAAGTTGTTTACCGATTTGGCCGTTTGCGCCTACTACCAAAACTTTCATGCATTCCACTCCCTGCACTTAGAATATACTATTATTATTCCAAAAACACGGCATCATCGCAACTATGCCGTTTTAACGTTTTTAGCCAAGAAGCTCCCACTTCAAGCGTAGCTAAGTGGCGAGTAGTTCACAGGACTGACATCCAAGTCAAAAATAAAGCGCCCCTTTGCATATAGCATTTATCAATCTGCACGAGGTTCGCTTTTGAAACCGGCTTTCCGGTGCGATCCGTCACAAAACGGTTTGTTATTCGAATGGCCGCAGCGACAAATGGAGAAAGACCTTTTTGTTTCGAAAACATTTCCTTCTGCATCCACCAGTTCAATCTCGCCTTTCACCAAATACGGCCCATTGTCGTTCACTTTAATTTTTGCCTTTTCACTCATAAATTATTTCCCCTTTCACAGCTTTCTTTCATAGTATATTCCACATAAGAACCGTAAAACCCTTTTTATAGAAGTCATTTAAATTAAAAAGACCAAACCGGCTTTGCGATCTGGCCTTAAACAGCTTAACTTTTTCCCTGTTTCTTCTCTATTTCCAGTAATTATTTGCCGCTGCAACTGTCTGAAAATGAATGGCAACAACCTGTGAAGCCATTGTCAGGCTGTCCGCATCCTCTGCATACTCCTGTCGCAGTCTGTCCCGGACCTCAGCATCAGGTTGGGTGTAGCCAACCCCTTTTCTGGCCAGCTTCAACGCCAGTTCAAAACCTTCCTGAGGTGTATCCGTCTGCAAACTCGTTAACCAAGCTGCCATGATTCTCCCCCCCTTCCTCTCCATTTCAATATAGAATATTCTGATGAATATATCAATTAAGAGGGGTCACAGATCAAAGCACATCGTCAGATGAACTATTCGGTCTGCATATGGTAGTGCCCTTTAAAAAATTCCCCTTCCTTATTTTCAAACGGGTACAACTTCTGTTCTTTTGCCTTTTCAGCATGCTGGGTCATGATTTCATCAAATAATTTTTCAGCATCCTTATCACTGCCATCGATACCCAGAGCCTTGGCTGTCTTAAAAGTCTTCTGTTCATGAATGGCTTTTTGCAGCTGCTTGAAGTTCTTGCCCTTTGTATCGATGCCCAATGTCTCGGCTTCGTTTTTGATGGCTGCTTTCACTACCGCGGACTTCAAATCCTCCAATTTTTTTCCTTCTTTATCAACGCCCATTTCTTCCGCCTTTTGCTTTAGAATTGCTTCAAAAACTTCCTCAGCAAGCATCTGGGGGTCTTTGCCTTTCTGTTTAATGCCCATTTCTTCAGCTTTTTCCTTCACTTCTGCATGGTGGACTTCTTTGGCAATTTCCTTAATGTTCTCGTCGTCTGTCTCAATGCCTTTTTCCTTAGCACTTTGTTTTATTTTTGCCTCAGCTATCTCTTTAGCTAGCTGTTCATTATCTTTTCCGTGTGTATCAATGCCAAAGTCCTTTGCCTCAAGCATCAAAAATATTTTGTGGTAGGTATCTGTATTGTCCTCCATCTCCGCCTGCTGTTCATGCAAATTTTCGGCAAACCCTTTGTAAAAAGCAGATACGGTCGGCACGCTCGCAAAAAGCATCAGCGCTGCGGCCATAAGGGTAATCAAGCTTTTCATGACAGATTCATCCTTTCATTACTGATTTTTTGCGACAGGATTTAGTATCTCCCAAAGACAAAAATCCATGAAAAATCAGCAACGACTTTTTAACCATTTGGCGAATATCAAAAGATCGGGGAAATACCTGTCTGCTCCAGTGGCTGATGCATCCCTGGCACCGAGCAGAATCGTTTTTGTCCCTGCTTGTTTTCCCGCTTCGATGTCCGGCTTTCTGTCACCGGCCATATAACTAGCGGTTAAGTTAATCTTATGTTTTTTGGCAAGATCGATAATCATTTTAGGTTTTGGTTTGCGGCAGGGACAATCTGCATGGGGCTTGTGTGGGCAGTAAGCAATATCATCAATGACTGCTCCAAACTCGGCCAGATCTGCTTTCATTTTCTCATGTATGGATCGCAGCACATCCTCCTTCATGTAACCGAGTCCGATGCCACCCTGATTGGTTACGATAAACACCCCAAATCCCATGTCATTGAACAATTTTATCGCTTCCTCTACACCATCCAGCAAATATAAATCGCTAGGGTTGTTGACGAATGTCACCCTGTTACTGAGCACTTCGTTAATCACCCCATCACGGTCAAGAAACATCCCTTTGTTCATATCGTCACCTCTTATTAAAAAAGCAGTGTGACTTCACATCACACCGCTCTTGCCTGAAAATCAATCGTCTTTTTTGCTGACATACTCATTCAATTGCCTGCCGTGCACACTGCTGTTTTTATATTGGCTCTTGCGTCCGTTTCGCCGCTCACCATGGTTTTTATTTTCCTTAAATTGATTATTCTTGTTCGGCATGTTCTGTGCACCCCTTTCAAACACTAGCTTTTGAATCAGAGGCTTTGTTTATACAGTGTGACCTAAGAGCCTTGGACAAAAGTAGTTTTGATAAGGAAAAATCCGAACTAGTTAGAGTATATAACCCGCTACGGAAATATACTTCGTGCACCTTAGGGCGGCTGGTAAGCCTCCTCGTGCTGACGCACTGTGGGGTCTCACCTATGCCTATCTTCCCGCAGCGTATATTTCCTCCGCTAAAACGGAGCATCGTTCGTCTTTAGTATAGAATACCTTAATTCTGTCCAAGGCTCCTAGTTAAACCAGCCTTTTTCTTTAACCTTTGATATGGCCTCAATCCGATTTGTCACTTCCAATTTATCAAGGATCGTCGAAACATAATTACGAACAGTACCGTTTGTCAAATAGAGTTCATTCGCAATTTCTTTTGTGTTTTTGCCATAAGCAATGAGTTTAATCACCTGTTCTTCTCTTTCTGTCAATGGATTTTCGTTATCATATATCATATCAATCAGCTCAGGTGCATAAATACGTCTTCCACCCATAATCGTCCGGATTGAGTTTGCCAATTCTTCGCTCGGACTGTCTTTTAATAAATAACCGCTTACCCCGGCTTTTTTTGCCCGTTCAAAATAGCCTGTCCGCGCGAATGTTGTTAATACAATCACTTTACATGGATGATCCCTTAAAGCTTCCGCAGCATCAAGACCGCTTACCCTGGGCATTTCAATATCCATGATGCAAATATCAGGCTCATGTTGTTCAACCATCGCAAGGGCTTCTTCACCATTCCTGGCTTTACCTGCGACCTCCATATCGTCTTCCAGGTCGAGCAAAGATCCTAATGCACCAAGCAGCATACTTTGATCCTCAGCAATGACAATCCTTATCATGAAAAGCCCTCCTGTTCAGTTCGATGCGTGCTTGGCACCCGAATTCTAAGCGTCGTACCGTTCTCCGATACAACAGCTAAACTGCCATTCACGAATTCAAGCCGCTCTTTCATTCCCTGAATCCCATTCTCTGAATAAAAAGCTTTATTATTCATCATGCCAATCCCATTATCCTGTACTTGAACACGTACTCCTTCTGCTGTTTGTCCAATCGTAACATGGCAGGAATCAGCCTGACTGTGCTTGACGACATTTGTAACAGCCTCCTTTAAACACATGCTTAAAACATTTTCCGCCAACAGCGACAGGTTTTTGAGCTTTGGGTTCCCTTTCAGATAAAACTTAATCTGGGCGGCTTTAAGAACTTCCTGTACACGATTTATTTCTTCTGTTAGTCTGGTACCTTTCATATCGGAAACCATCTCACGGACTTCTTTTAATGCTGTCCGTGCTGTTTGGTTAATATCATCGATTTCACGTTGGGCTTTATCCATTTTCACACCCACTAATTTGCCTGCCAAATCGCTTTTTAATCCAATAAGGGATAACTTTTGACCCAGTGTATCGTGCAAATCACGAGCAATGCGCTGGCGTTCTTCCAGGACCGCCATTTGGGAAAGCTTCTGATTGGCATCCCTCAACTCATTTTCCAGCTTTTCCCGTTTATTACGATGATAGAGGGTCACGGGGAGCAGAATCACTCCAATAACACTGAATGTTATAAAAGGAAGCTGTGTAAAGAATATGTCACTTTGAGTAAAAAAACCAATTGTTACGGCAGCTATGGTTGTCACCAGGTTAATAACATAGAGCGTTATAAATCGTACTTTGTGATGTAAATTCCCAATGTAGAACGCCAAAAACAAGGCGAAGTATACATAGCCCAGAAATATTGTCATTACAATGCTAATGACCATTTCAATACTGACCGATAAATATACCGTCCATCCTTCTGAAAGGAAAGATACTCTATATGCAGTAAAAAACAGAAATATCATTAAAATACCGAAAACAATTTCCCAAGCTCCGGATGTCCGAAATATAAAATAAAAAGGAAGAATACAAAATATAATCCACGCGTAAATGCTAAGTCCCGTATTTTTCGGAATGATATGATACCAGTTCTGCACCTTATTCCCTCCTTTCACCTTTATTAATTATAACAAAAAACAGGACCCTCCAATACAATCATAGAGGGTCTTTCGATAATCAATTTAATTTTCCTGTAAACGTGTGTTTAGCCGTTTTCTTTTGCGCAGTAGTCCTTTAACATCCTTAAAACTCACAAATGACTTGCTTGCTTCATCATACAGCCGAAAGCGGATTGATTTTAGACTGGTAGCTAACGTTATGGTTGTTGCTTTTTTTAGAGGTGGTGTGGATTCGTGAGCTTTTTCCAAATGATAATTCGGAACTCTTGGGCTCAAATGATGCACATGATGATAACCGATGCTGCCTGTCATCCATTGCATAATTTTCGGCAGTTTGTAATAGGAACTGCCATCCACGGCGGCTTTTACAAAATCCCATTCATCCTCATTTTCAAAGTAAGAATCCTCGAACTGATGCTGGACATAAAACAGCCAGATACCCAGGGAACCTGCTATAAAGACAATGGGCATTTGAATAATGAGAAAAGCCTGCCAGCCTATTGCCCATATCAACAAACCATAGATAGCCGCAACGGAGGCATTTATGACGTATGTGTTTATCCGTTCTTTCCGTTTAGCCCTTTTTCGGTTAAATCGATTCGACAGGAGAAAAAGATAGAATGGACCTAACCCGAACATGACAATCGGGTTTCGATAAAGGCGGTATACTAGTCTTCTCCAAAAGGAAGCATCAGCATATTCCTCAACCGTCATCACCCACACATCTCCGGTGCCGCGTTTGTCCAGATTACTGCTGGTTGCGTGATGAATCGCGTGACTTCGCTTCCATTTTTCAAAAGCAAACAGGGTCAAGACTCCCGTAATCGTACCCACAACCCGATTCTCCTTGGGATTTTTGAAAAAGGATCCGTGCGCACAGTCGTGAAAAATAATAAAGATGCGAACGACAAATCCTGCCGTCACAACTGCAAGTGCAAGGGTTAACCAAATCGAAACAGACAAACTTTGATATGCAAGAAACCAGATCAGTAGAAATGGCAAAATTGTATTAATAAGCTGCAGGATACTCGCTTTTTTATCCGGATTAGCGAAGGCTGCAACACGTTTTTTTAAGTTGGTTTGTTTTTGATTACTCATAACTTCCTCCCAGATAAAGATGTGGATTGTTAATCATCCTTATCCCCATAGTAGACAAAAAAATCAAGCAGCAGAAGTCATAAACGTCAAGTTATGAGTATGACAAATGTCATGCACTTATATAACATGAACTCTAACTTCAGAACGAGTTTTTATACTATAAAGTAAAATAGGAAATGGATAGGCTGATCCGCCTTGAATATCGTCCAATCAAAAATTTCCGTAATTGCATTTTCCTGTAACTTTTGTTAAAGATAAGCACGTGGACGAATTAAGGGAGGCCTAAGCTATGGAAGAATTCGATTTGCATCATATTTTTTCACTCATTCTAATATTGCTCATGATCGCTGCTGGTATTACAGCGATTGCGAAAAAGTTTGGGCGGCCCTATCCGATAGCGCTTGTCATTGTCGGCGCAGCCATCGGACTTGTTAATATCCCTGTACTGGAAGCGCTGAAAGATTTCATAACAGAAGGAGAGATCTTTAACTTTGCCGTCGTTACACTTTTTTTGCCTGCGTTATTAGGTGAAGCCGCTCTGAAATTGCCCTTCTCGCAGCTGTCTGACAATAAAAAACCAATTCTTCTCTTAGCTTTCGCCGGCACATTTCTGTCATTTATTATCATTGGTTTTTCGTCGCTGTGGCTTTTACAGTTATCTGTTCCGGCAGCATTTGTATTTGCCGCTGTCATGAGTGCTACAGATCCGGTCAGTGTACTATCCATATTTAAAAATATTGGCGTTCACAAACGGCTTTCCACCATTATTGAAGGGGAAAGTTTATTTAATGACGGATTGGCAGTTGTATTGTTCAACATTTCCGCTTTTTCCCTGCTGACCTATGCCGGGCTTGGGATAGAGGGAGCAGGACTGGGGGCATGGGAGTTTATTAAAGTTGTGGCGTTGGGACTTATTACAGGCGGCGCTTGCGGGTATATCATTTCACGGATCACACGATACTTTGATGATTACCCGCTGGAGATTATTTTCAGTATTATTTTGTTTTACGGTGCTTATTTGCTGGCAGAGCAACTGGATGCATCGGGCGTTATTGCGGTTGTTGTCTCGGCACTTATCCTGGGGAATTATGGATCAAAAATCGGGATGAGCCCGACAACTAAGCTAAATATTAGCAACTTTTGGGATGTGGCTACATTACTGGCAAATTCACTCGTCTTTCTAATGGTCGGACTGGAAATCACCCGGATTGATGTTGCCGGCAGATGGGGGTTAATCGTTATGGCCATTCTGATTATTCTTATCGCCAGAAGTGCGGCTGTTTATATGAGTACACTATTTGCAGGAAACTTACCCGTTGCGTGGAAGCATATCCTAAACTGGGGAGGCCTGAAGGGATCATTGTCGATTGCCCTTGTATTAAGCCTGCCAAGGAACTTTGCGGGACGTGAAGACATTCTGATTTTAACATTTAGTGTCGTGCTGTTTTCCCTTGTATGCCAGGGGCTTACGATTAAGCCATTTCTCAAGTGGCTTGGGGTCATTAAACAGGAAGACGGTTATAGAGAATATGAGTCACTCCTGGCACAGGCTTATCGCCATGAAAATGCCATCCAGGAAGTGAACAGAGTGAAACAGGATTTGCACATCACAGACACGGTCACACATGACATTCTGGCTGATTATCAGCAGAATCTTGAAGAAATCCAAGAACAAATCGAACAGCTTTTTCAGGAGCATCCGGAACTGAAAGCGAAACAGCAGAACACCTTAAGAAAACACTCATTGTATGCACAGCACGCGGCTGTCGAACGGTTGGTGAAGGAAGATATCATATCCGGAGATGTTGCTGATGACGTAATCGAGGATATTATGAATCAGCTTTCCGAGCTGGAAAGTGAGTATTAGTTCGTGGTTAATGTGTGATAATTCATTTATAGACCGCCAGCATAAAGATACCAAATGCAATCGATACTACTTTTGACAGATGGCGATGCCGAGTGGAAAATGGCGGGTGTCATCAAGATTAGCAGGTTCAATTAACGGGCCTTTTTGAAAATAGAACACAGTCGATGAATAATCCGGAAATAAATCCATAAACTCAGCAACTGTCAGTTGATGAACATGAAATGGCGACCCGCATGGCTTTCCGCGTCCTTTTCCGAATGGTGTCGACAGGATAAGGGTCCCGCCGGGTTTCAACAGCTTATGGATATTGGCCAAAAATTGCTCCTCATCGGCAATGTGCTCAATCGTTTCAAAGCTGACAATGCAATCAAATTGTCCGAGTTCGTGAGGCAACATTGGATCGGTGACATCCCCTACCATAAACGTCGAACGAGGATGATGATAGGCTCCCCGGGCATATTTGACTGTGTCCGGATCACGATCGACGGCGACCGCCTCATCCACAGTGTCTCTACCCTTTTTCACCAAAAGATGG
Organism: Lentibacillus kapialis; assembly: GCF_014646635.1. Lineage (GTDB taxonomy): Bacteria > Bacillota > Bacilli > Bacillales > Amphibacillaceae > Lentibacillus > Lentibacillus kapialis. The sequence goes on along the minus strand of NZ_BMNQ01000001.1, from coordinate 20,189 downwards.
GTGCCATATCCCACACCGCTGGCAATGTCAAGGACTCGGCCATAAACATAGTCAACTGCAAAAAAATACCTTGCTAAATGTTCAATTAACATTTCATCCGTTACCTTCAAATATTCGGGAATGACCCGCTCTCCTGTATCTTTTAACATCTGAATTCACCGCTTGACTCGTTATTTTGTCTTCAATCTGGCTTTTTGCGGGCGTCTGGCAGAAATGGCACAAATCAGCCCTGCAGCCGGGAGTGCCAGCGACACCAATAACACCGGCGTATAGTTATGAAATATATCAAAACCAGCACCAAACGGCAGTGGCCCCAATGATGACCCGAGTACGACCATTGTCATGCCGACCCCATTTATACTTCCGATATATTTCCTGCCGAAGTAATCCGGCCAGATGACATTCATACCTATACGTTCCAAACCATTAGCAATTCCCCATACAATCCCAAATAAAACCGCCATTAGAAAACTGTTCGTGACCAGAAGCATCAGCAGGAATATGATTTCAATTACAAACACTGATGCCAGCAAATAGTTCGTTTGAATTCTTTCCGTAATAAAACCTGAAATCAACGACATCGGCATGCCGGCAAATGCCATTAAACTTAATACCATTGCCGCTATACCGGGTGACAGGTCGTTTGTACCGAAGATCGAAATAATGTGAAACGTGATTCCGGTGTTGATCATCGCCGGAATTCCAACACTGATCAGGATCCCCCAAAAAGCCCAGGTTCGCATCGCTTCTTTCAATGTCCAGTCTTCTTCAGCCTCCGGAAGTGCTGCGTCCGCTGCCGTCTCTGCCGCTCCATCCGCCCATGTTTTCATTCCATCCGGCTCTAGGCCCATCTGTTCAGGTCGGTTGCGAACACCAAACAGCGCAAACGGAACAAAAATGATTAAGAGCATAACACCCCAGAAACGCCAGGCAGTTTGCCAGTCCCAGGTCTGAATGAGCCAAGCATTGATAACCGGAAACAACATCGCACTGATAAAACTTCCCATGGTCATAAAACTGAACGCACGACCCCTTTTTTCAACAAACCATTGGGCAACAAGAGTATTCGGGATAAGTGACATCGTTCCTTGACCCAATAGTCGCACCAGGAAAAAGCCGATAGCCAGCATAAACATGTTCGTCACCATACTGTTAAAAAAGCAAGCAAGTGCAAACACCGTTCCAACCGTAACCATCATGAAGCGTTGCCCGTACTTGTCAATAAACCGGCCGACAAACATCATGGTCAATCCGGCAATCAGGGTAGCCGTAGAATATAAACTGGAAACCTCTGTCCGTGACCAGCCGAAATCATGGATGTACTGATCGATAAACATCGAATTCGAATACGTCTGGCCGGGACCTGAAAAGAAAACACCCAAACCGCCTATGAAGACAATGAACCAACCATAATAAAATGTCTGAAAAAAACCTGACTTCCCTCTCAAGCTGTATCCCCCTGCACAAACCGTTCATTTTATAGTCTAACGTAAATTCTACCCCAAATCACTACCTGATACAATCGGAAAAAATGGATATTTAAGCTTCGTATATTTCGTCTGTCCGAACAAAAAATATGAATGAGAACGATCAGAAAGGAGAATCCATATGAAAAAAGTTATATCAGTCTCGTTTCTTGGTCTGCTTATCCTCGTTCTGGCAGGATGTAATAATGAGGAAAATGCCAACAGATCCCATACAGAAACCGATAACAAACAACTTCCTATCTCATCGATACGAACCGATATGTCCAGTGACGAGTCGGGGCCAGGCACACAGCACATCGGTTTTGAGGATGACAACGACCATAATCTTGATCTGGGTAAAAGCAACCGGAATCGTAATGACAATTTAAAAGGCAATGAGCCAAACGACGAACTGTTTGACAAAGACGCCCGTGACTCCGACAGAAATCCGGAAAAAGAGCTGCAGCATCGTCATCTTCAGGAACAGGACCAGCAGCAGCCAAGAAATCAAACACAGCCAAAGCAAGGTATCAATGAGTTTGCTTCAAAGGTGATATCCCTTACAAACCGGAAAAGAAGCCAGGAGGGTCTGCCCACCTTAAAAGTGAGCAAATCCTTGAGTGGTGTTGCCCGGGAAAAATCAGAAGACATGCAAGAAAAAAATTACTTTTCACATACAAGTCCGACATACGGGTCACCGTTTAACATGATGCGTCAATTTAATGTTACGTTTGAGACAGCCGGCGAAAACATCGCCCGAGGCCAGCAGTCACCTGAACAGGTGGTTGATTCCTGGATGAACAGTAAGGAACATCGGAAAAACATTCTGGATGAATCATTCACGCATATTGGTGTTGGCTATACAAGCGATGGCGAATACTGGACTCAAATGTTCATTGAAAAATAACACTTGAAAGCCATGTCCACGGGAGCATGGCTTTTTACATTTCAGACGTTAAACAATAATTTTGACAGCACGGTTTAAACAAGATAATGTCTAAACATAAAACCAATTAATTTTATCGGAATAAGACTCAAATAAATAATAAGGGAGGGGGTTTTTGATGAAAAGGCTTTGGAGAGGTTATATCGAAGCATCCTTAATGGTTAAAATTACGATTGCACTGGCTCTTGGAGTTCTTGCCGGACTAATTTTCGGTGAAGATATAGCTGTTCTGGCACCGTTTGGGGATTTGCTGCTGCGGCTTTTGCAATTCCTGATCGTTCCGCTGATATTATTCACACTTATTGTCGGCGTTAATCAGGCTAAACTGGGAGACCTAGGTCGCATGGGCGGAAAGGTATTCATTTATTACATCGTATCGTCTGCATTTGCCATAGCTGTTGGTATAACGGTGGCCAGTATTTTTAATCCGGGCACAGGCATGACACTTAATACAAGTGAAGAATTTGAGGTTCCTGAAGACCCGGGAACCATCAGTGTTTTGCTAAGTATTGTCCCGGACAATATTATAGCAGCATTCAGCGAACCGAACCTGCTCGGCATTATTTTCACAGCCCTTGCGTTCGGGATTGCCATATCAGTGCTCCGGTCATCCGAAGCAAACAAAGAACTTGGTGAGACTGTCTATAACGTCGTGAACGGCTTGAATGAAGCGACGCTAACTATTATGAAGGCGGTCATTCAGTATGTACCCATCGGTATTTTTGCCATTATCGCGGAAGTGGTCGGTAATCAAGGAGCCGATACGCTCGTGGAATTAGGCAGTATGGTTGGCGTCCTTTACATTGCGCTGATTGTTCAAGTTATGTTTTACATCTTGTTCATGGCTATTTTCAAAGTGAATGTAAAAGAATTTTTCAGGCACGGACGTACCCCGATGATTACGGCATTTGTGACACAGAGCAGTTCCGGTACGCTTCCACTGACGCTCAATGCAGCACACGGGCTAAACCTGCAAAAAAGCCTTTACGGATTCAGTCTGCCGCTTGGTGCAACCGCTAATATGGATGGTGCCGCCATTCGCATTGCCGTATCAGCTGTATTTGCCGCTAATGTTATTGGTGATCCATTGAGCTTTACCGAGATATTACAAGTTGTCTTGATTGGTACACTGGCATCGGTAGGAACAGCAGGAGTTCCCGGTGCGGGCATCATCATGATTGCTACCGTATTCGCTCAGCTCGGCCTGCCAATGCAGGCTGTTGGTTTACTGACGGCCATTGACGTGCTGGTCGGCATGGGCTGTACATCATTAAATGTGACCGGCGACCTTGCCGGAACTTGTGTCATTAATAAAACGGAAAAGACACGAAAAACAGAACAGGTGAGTTAGCACCTATAAAAAATTGCCTTCAGCATGGAAGGCAATTTTTTATTCATCAATAAACACCGTCAAAACTTTGGCGCCATCGTTATCAACTGGAATAAACAAATGTGGTTTTACTCCTTTGAAATAGCCGGTATCCCCTTTCTCCATATAATGGTTTTGCCCATCATAATACAGTTCGATCGATCCTTTGACAATATAAATGAATTCATCTTGTGAGTGCGTGTACGGCTCGTGCCGCTGATTAAAGTCCTTCGGTGTCACATGGACAATTGTTGGTTCGATCCGTGAAAAACGTGATCGATTGGCAAGCAGTTCAAACGAATAACCCATATTTTCATCATCCGCGCTGATTGTTCGCTCCATTTTCGGAAGCATAACAAGATCGGTCTCCGGATGTCCATCCAGTACCCAGGAGAGCGGCACATCCAATGCTTCAGAGAGTTTCGAGAGTGTTGCAACAGCAGATGAGGTCTGGCCATTTTCGATCTTTGATAGCAAGCTTTTGGAGATACCGCATTGATCTGCTATTTGCTGCTGAGTATGTTTATTTTTTAGTCGAGCCTGTTTTAGTTTTTGACCAATATTTTGGAGATCTATGATAAATCGCTCCTTTCGCCTTGTCCTATAGAATCATCTTTATCATAGGATAGACGAATTCCTCCAATATGACAACAGAGATCTACTTCATTCTGATGCTCTGACACCTCAGGAGGTCCTTTTTTCTGACGACGTTTTTCCCTTCTTCTGATATCAGTCCTTTTGGTAGATAACACGAATTAAAACCAAAAGAGAACCTCATCCCGTTAGAATATCACAAAGGGTGAGGCTTATCTTCTTCATTATTCTGTTTTTAGCTCTGACTTGCTACATACGCCAGAGATTTGCTCGGCAGCGACTTGCCGAGTTTGCTTTGAATATATAGCGCTGCCTCTTGAAGTTTGTTTTCATCTATTCCCGTCTTAATGCCCAGACCGTTCAACAGATATAGCACATCATTTGTCGCTACATTACCTGCCGCACCGGGAGCAAACGGACAGCCGCCAAGTCCGCCGATTGAGCTGTCAAACCGGGCTATGCCATGCTCCATCGAGCGCATGATATTGGCAATTGCCATGCCGCGTGTGTCATGAAAATGCATGATAAGTTTTTCGCCGGGGAAGTTTTTCAACATCTTCCCTAGCAACTGATCCACTTGTGCCGGAACCGCCGTGCCAATTGTATCGCCAAGGGATAGATCGTCCACACCCGCATCAAGCAGCCGGTCACAAACCCGCAGTACCTGCTCCGGATTAACTTTGCCTTCATACGGGCAGTCAAACACTGTCGAAACATAACCCGTCACATGTTTGCCCGCCTCTTTGGCCTCATGAATCACTTCTTCGAGTACCGGATACGTTTCATCTATTGATTTGTTGATATTTTTCTGGTTGTGCGTCTCACTTGATGACATGAACACTGAAGCGCCGTCTATACCAGCATCAAGTGCAAGTTCGAGTCCTTTCATATTTGGAATCAATGCCGAGTAACGGACATTCGGATATCGCTTAATACGTCTTCCCACTTCATGCGCATCAGCCAGTGCCGGTACCCACTTCGGATGAACGAACGATGAATATTCGATCTCTGTTAAACCCGATTCGGACAGTGTATTAATCCAGTGGACCTTATCAGATGTTGATAACCACTGTTTTTCATTTTGGAGACCGTCGCGCGGCCCGACTTCTTTTATTTGCACAAATTCCGACCAACGTCCCATTATAAACCCTCCCTTGGGTTATTGTAGGATCAAAGAAACGGCAAATGAATTCGCTTTCATAATCTGGTTAAAATTATTTTGTGCTTATTAATCCAGTTCTCTTATTGATATGTTATTCAATTTAGTTTCTTTCCGTTCAACTTTGTTGAATAAAGTATATAAAAAAATTCCCAAATTGTCAAATTTGGGAGAGTTTAATTGTGCATTTTTCTGAGATCATTGATTCAGCGCATCAGCTCAACGAAATGAGCCAGGATACGTGCCGTCAGCCCCCATATGACCTTTCCGCCGTAAATATAAAAATACTCATCAATGTGACTGGTGCGCCAGTTATAATTTTCGCCTCCGGGAACAAGGTCAAACGGAAATGTCTTATCCGGTTTAACCTGTAAATTCACATGGTATATTTCTGGATCCCTTTCCAGGAAAAAAGAAAGCGGTACTGTAAATATTTCCTCCACCTCTGACAAGTTAGGATTAAACTGCTCATCAGTGTTGATTAGCCCGGCATGCGTATAGACAATCATCCCAAATGGTGTGACCAGATAATCGAGGGGGGAGACATCCGATATCTTCGTTTCACTAATACCGAGCTCTTCAGTTGTTTCCCTGATAGCAGCAGACTGTGGGTCTTTATCCTGAGGATCAATCCGTCCACCCGGAAAGCAAATTTCACCTGGCTGGCGTCTCATTGTTTCCGAACGAACTTCAAAAAGCACATGCAGCTCGTCCGTCTTTTGTATGAGAGGTAACAGAACAGCTGATTTCATAAACTGTTTATGTCCTAATACTGCTGGTGTATGATCTTTAATTTTGTTTGTGATACTTTCTAAATCCATCCAATCACCTCGAGCATTGCTTAATTATACTATAGCAGACCAGATGTCTTTGGGTAACCAAAATGCTCCACTCCTGACATACTATTCCCGGTTGGCGTAAATCATTCATTTATAGTAATGTAAATGTATCTCTATCGGCATGTAGTTGGTAACGGCATGTTCCGGAAAGGCTGAGAAATTTGATATATATTTTATTGATTGGCGGATTTTTACTTCTAATAAAAGGCGCCGATTACTTTGTGGATGGTGCATCCAGCATTGCCCGGGCACTTCACATATCACCACTGTTAATCGGATTGACCATCGTGGCGTTTGGGACAAGCTCGCCAGAGGGAACCGTAAGTATCGTTGCCTCGCTCGAGGAAAGCGCGGGTGTTTCGATCGGGAATGTGATTGGGAGCAACATTTTTAATATTACACTCGTTGTGGGTCTGACTGCCGTTCTTAATCCGCTGATTGTTAAACGCGAAACCATTCGCAAGCAGATCCCTTTTACACTGGTGGCAAGTGTGGCCTTTCTGGTCCTGATCAGTGATGTGGGGCTCCAGTCAATGAGTGAAAACCTTATCACAAGAAGTGACGGTATAATCCTGCTGCTTTTCTTTGCGATTTTTTTATACTATTTATTTGAGGTTGCACGGACGTCCAAGGAAGAAGAGTTAAGCGAACAAAGCACCGATGATAAAGCAAATTCATGGGGAAAAAACATTATCCTGACTGTCGGTGGTCTCGCAGCCATCATTTTTGGCGGGGAGCTTGTTGTCAGCAATGCAAAGGAAATAGCCATGTCATTCGGCATGAGTGAAACCATGGTCGGTCTGACCATCGTTGCGGTCGGCACCTCCCTTCCCGAACTGATAACATCCGTCACGGCAGCCGTCAAGAAGGAAAGCGAAATTGCCGTCGGAAATATAGTCGGAAGCAATATTTTCAATATACTGCTCGTACTCGGGACATCATCGGTCATTTCGCCACTCCAAGTTGATGATCAGGTATTCACAGATGCTCTGCTGATGATTTCCTTGACCGCAGTTCTGCTTCTGTTTTCAAGAACCAGCTATCAAATAGGAAAAACCGAGGGGATTGTACTAACCATTGCTTATGTATCCTATATGACTTTTGTGATTTTAAGAAACGTAATGTAGCCGGAAGACATATAAGTAGCCGCCAGCTGTCGTAGTGACGGCTACTTTTTTCAGGCTAGCGCTCCGAAATCCGCTCAAACGCGTTCCTCCTCGTTGCCCAGTCACAAAACGCGTAAATAACGGCATAAATCGGGATGGAATAAACATACGTCCACCCTGTCATTACATAATAACCAAGCCATACAAAAATTGGCTCTCCGACAAATGCTGTCAGTAATCCGTAGAAAATTCCCTTTTTCCACGATGCAATGTGCGGTTTCGTCTGAATCAAAAACATAATGGTCACAGGCAGCAAGGAGAAGTGATAAGGCGCCCATGCCGGAAATGTTGGCGTAACCTTGCTGTTATAATGCCACAAATCAAGCGAAATACCTACGTAATCCAAGCACATTCCAATAATAATCGAAAATAATCCCGCATATAAAAGCCGGTGAGTGCTATCTTTTTTGCGATAAAGGAACCAGAATATCCACGGAGCGATTGTTAATGAAGCACCTATCCACCATTCCGTATGCAAAAAAATGTGATCCAGCCAAAATTGCATAAACTCATCATGCAGCTGCTGAAACCGGTCAAAAAAACCGTCCATAACTTCTTTTTGCTGTGATTGATGCATTTTAATCCCCTTCAATGTTGAACATTATCCTAATAGTTTGTTCAACAAGAAGTAGTTTGTATACAGCCTCAATAGCTAAAACTCACTATATGACATCAGTTTCTGTCTTGTTTTATTGGCATACTTATTGTAAACTTGAATTAAGATATGGTATGAGAGAGGGATCAACCTCTCCCATGGGTGACTTAGAGCTTCTCCTTTTTGCCCAAGGAGTTGCTCTTTTTCTTTTTGCGATAATTCAATAAAACAGCCATTAAGTTAATAATGGCTACAGCCAAGTTAATTATCGCTGCCGGAAAAAACAGCCACGGCTCCATATCTTACCACCCCCCTTCATCAGGGGTTGTCTTTATTCTAACTTATCTTACACGCAATTGCAAACGTACGTTCCCATCATTCAAGAATGGTTGAATTTGGATTCGTGCCCAAGCAATCGTCATATCATTATGTTTCCTGCCCAAACAGAGCTTATATTTTTCAAAAATGGTTAAGCGGTAATTATTTGAAGCAATGCTGCTGGAGAGCTTCAATCCTAATAAGGCAGGATGTCATTTAGCAAAATTATTTTATATTTCTAAAATCCCGACGCTCATTTGCTCATTTGTTTTTAAAAATGTTACTGGAACAGATCCTTCAGCCTTCCCCAAAACCCTTTTTGATTTTCTGCTTCCGTATCTTCGTTTGTGTCAAGTTCTTCCATCTCAATTGCTTCGGTCTTCAGTACGAATTGCACGACATCAATCTTTTTATTTTTATCCGATACAAATGATTGTGGTTCAAAATCAGAAGCATCGTATTCATCCATCATCTTATCAACCTCTGATTGCATTTCACCTGGCAAGTCACTTGTTCTCTCCTGCAATTTCTCTGTTCCATTTTTCAACTCGCTTGCACCACTGTTCAGCGATGAAGCTCCCCCTGCAAGATCCTGAATACCGGCATCAAGATCCTTATAAGAAGCCGCCAGATTGCCGACGCCATTCGTATATTCCACGAGACCGTTATGGAATCCTTGGTATTCGGAGGCAAGTGATGACAGTCCATTCTGCAGGTCCTTTATAGCTTCTATCTGATCCATACTTTGCAAACCCGTTTCAATTTTGGAAGCCGTTGTTTCGGCTTTATCAGCCATTTTTCTGATACCACCAGAAACATCATTCAAGGTTCCCTTCACAGAACCGAATGCTTCCCTGACACTTTCATATGTCCCCTTCGCTTCACGGGCTTTCCGGTATGTCTCAATCAGTTGACTTACAACTTCTTCATAGTTCGCATCATCTTCACTTTGCGCTTTTATCTGTTCTTTGAGCGCCTTAATTTTCTTGTCACTAATTTGATAATCCGGAATATTATTCATCGCTTGATCCAAATTGTTAAATGCCTTGTTATAACTTTCCTTCAACGTATCCAATCCATCGGCAGATTCACGCAAACGACCAGCGAGATCACGCAGTCCGCGTGGCAATGCTTTAAGCTCACTTATGTCCGGTGCTTCAGGCACACCGCCCTGCACTGAGTTATTTATCTTGTTTAAGGCTTCGCGAATACTGGCAGAGCCATTAACCAGCTTATCTGAAGACTGATCAAGTTCATTGATACCGCTCCGGTAATCACTCGATCCGCTGCTCAAATCCGAAGCGCCGGCACTCAAATCATTTATCCCGCCGTTTAAGTCGCCTACACCTCGGTTGATGTCACTGATCGCATCAGATAGTGACCTCATATCACTTTTTACCCCGTCCAAATCCGGATCTTCAATCGGCATAGAAGCTGGTGTGGCAGAAATATCAATCGGATCCATCTCAAAATCCGTGACATTGGCTGACACGATAAATTCTTCCTCTTTTTCCGGCATCACGGTGAACGTAACTTGCGTATCTTTTCCGGAAGTGGCCTTCGTACCATCCGGTGCCTGAATATCGTCAAAGATTGCCGGACTCATCGTCAATGAAATTTGCATCATATAGTTTTCGAAAAACACTTGATCCATCGATTCATTTGCAGACGTGGCAATCCGCAGTTCCAAAGCACCGCTTTTACCTGCCAGTTCATCGGGGGCAACTTCTTCTCCGTCCAGCAAATACGTGATATCAATATTCCATGGGAGCGCACGGTTTTTCACGTCACCCTGATAATAAAATTCCCCATCTTTTGCTTGAAACCGAACTTTATCACTATCATCAACCTGTTCGATGTCATTTAAGTTGCTCAGGTTACGCACGTTTGTATAATCGCCGTGATCAACAATTTGACCAGGCTCTGTGACGTGAAATGTATTGACTACATACATGTCCTGCAGTGCACCGCCAGCATCAAGGCTGCCATATATTGCCTCGTCTTTGGCGGAATACTTGCCGGCTTGTGCACCCGACTTGTCTCCGCCATTATTATCTTCAGCTAAAGCGGCTAAAGGCGCTGAGCCAAATACCAGCAGCGTACACATTAATAGAATCGCTAATTTTTTTGCCCGCATAGCATCACTTCCCCTTAAAAAAATTTGGTTTCCATGTTGTTTTTTCTATAATCCGATCCAATACGAGCAACAAGGCCGGCAGGAAAAGCACAACCAGCAGAAACGCCAGTAACGCGCCGCGCCCCAGTAACAGCCCGATCGATGAAACAATTGGATCGCTTGATGTCGCCCACAGGATAAAGCCGACACTGGACAAAATTGATGCCGATACACCAATTGAGAAAATCTTTTCATTGATGGTTGTTTTGATTGCTGCCATCGCACTCATTTTCTTACGGTTTTGCGTATAACTTTCCGTTAGTAAAATCGCGTAATCGACTGTAGCAGCAAGCTGGACCGTACTGATGATCAGATATCCGATATACACGAGTGATGAGCTGGTAAAGTACGGAACCGATAAATTAATCCAGACAGCAGACTGAATTGTAAGCAGCAACACAACCGGAATAGAGAGTGAGCGGAATGTAACGAGCAGTACAATGGCAATCGCCACGACCGTCAAGACGTTCACGACCGTATTATCCTGCTCCACAATGTTCTTCATATCATACAAGGTAACACTTTCCCCGAGCGCATGATAATCATCACCGTAATAATCCGCTGCAGTATCACGCACATCTTGCACCAAGTCAAAGGCTTTACTACCTTCGTTATCGGTAGCCGTATTTAGCGTAATCCGGCTATAATTTTCCGAAAAGAACTGTTCTGTTTGGGATTTATCAAGATACTCCGGTGGTATGCCCGCCCCAACGGTATCGACATATGAGACCGTGCTTTTTACCGCATTAAGATCATCAAGTTCCTGAACAAGTTCTTCTTCCCTGCCAAGATCACCTTTAGGTACGAGCAGCACCACCGGCGTAAATTTGCCGAATGATTCTTCAATTTCCGCCGCATCAACGCCAGCCCTTGTATGGTCCGGATGTCCGCCCGTTCCATAAAGGAAATTAGTTTGGCTCTGTGCCAGAAAAGCCGGCACCATCATAAGCAACACCATGAGAAGCACAGGGATGCGCAATTTCATGACATGTTTTCCGATACGGTAAACACTCGGCATAAATGGTCGGTGCTGTGTTTTATCAATCCACTTGTAAAACAGAAGCGTGAGTGCCGGGAGAAATATGATGACACTGATGAAACTGAGCAAGATTCCTTTTACCAGGTTCAGGCCCAAGTCAGCGCCAAGCCCAAACGCCATAAACGTCAAGGCTGTAAATCCGAAAAATGTCGTTGAAGCACTCGCTGCAATCGCCGGAAATGACCGCTTTATCGCCAATTTCATCGCTTCTGTCGGATTGTCAGTCTCTTTCCGATAATCATCAAAACTATGAAGCAAAAATATCGCATAATCAAGCGACACCGCCAGCTGTAAAATCGGTGCCACTGCTTGAGTAACAAACGAAATCTCACCGATAAAGATGTTCGTTCCTAAGTTGATCAGGACAGATACCCCAATCGCCGTCAGGAAAAATACAGGTTCGGCCCATGACCGTGTTGATAATAGCAGAATCAAAATGACAACGGGAACAAGAATTAACGCGGCATTCATCGACTCCTGACCTGTCATTTTCTGCGAGATTGCCGTATCAAGCGCATCCCCTGACATCGCATTCTTTTCTCCGATTAGATCATAAATGGCATTTGTCGTTTCCACTTCTCTCCCTTCTTCAATATGGAAGGAATATAGCGCATTGCCATTCTCGTAGTATGACTCAACAGTATCCGTACCTGCCATTTCAATCGGCTTTTTAATATCAATCGCGTCATCAAGCCACATCACTTCAGAAACGCCGTCAACCGCCTCCAAGTCTTCCTTGAAGGACAATGCCTCCGATATGCTGACATCCTTCATCATGACCCGGGTATTGGCAACCGCCCCGTCAAATTCCTCATCCATGATATCGGTCGCTTCTATGGATGGTGTATCATCCGGCAAATAGTCAACCATATCGTGATTGACCGGTACGCCAAATTGCACCACTGCACTGATAATCGTCAGCAATAAGAATGTGATCACAATCGATTTTTTATATGTTATCATGCGTGCTATTATATTAATCAGTGTTCATCCTCTCTTGCATCATTCATTCGAACACGATAACATTATACGCGACACGGTGTTGGATTTACAACAAACAGTTTTTTTACTTACGTACAAAATACAACAGACCAAAAAAATGTGTTGTTAAATAATAAAAAGAAAGCGTGACGATTTTATGAACGAAAAACTCGACCGACGGAAGAAATATACCCGTATGGTCTTAAAAGACAGTTTGATTACATTATTGAAAGTGAAACCAATTTCTGCAATTACCGTCAAAGCAATATGCACAGAAGCTGATATCAACCGTTCGACTTTTTACAGTCATTACCATGATCAGTTTGATTTGCTGGAGCAAATAGAGGAAGAGCTGATTGCAGATTTAAACGCTTACTTAAATCAATACAATTTTGAGCAGGAAGCCGAAGCACTGAAAATGACCGAAAAGCTTTTGGAATACGTTGTCTCTAAGCGTGATATTTGCCAGACACTTCTTAGCGGGAATGGGGATCATTCCTTTGAGCGCCGTGTAATGGACGTTGCCAGAACATTTCTGACCAAAAGCTGGACGAAGAATAATGACTTGGACACGGAGTTATCTGAATATGCAGGAACCTTTCTCATCAGCGGAAGTATCTACGTTATCAAGCACTGGCTGGCCAACGAAATGGATAAGTCTCCGAAACAGATGGCCGAGCTGATCAACAGTTTCAGGTTTAGAGAGTGACGTGCTGTTATAAGGATAAAGCGGATCGGGGTTGGATGTTTAGCGCAAGGATTACGTGCAAAAGCGTAGGGTATTACGTGAATCTACCTTGTTTCGCGAAGCCTCTTTTCCCCAATCGTTCGTGTTTTTTAAAAAAACGCCTGTAAAATAGTAACAATCATTATAATTGACATAAAAAGTTGAACATTTTAAACATAAATGATACCATTTGTTCGTAAATCATAAAATCATATCCCCATATATTCTCGGTAATATGGATTGGGAGTTTCTACAGAGTAACCGTAAATTACTCTACTATGGACGGTGCTTCTTCTATACAAAAGACCGCCGTTCGCGGTCTTTTTTGTTTTTCGGCCACCATTCATAGGGGGAGGGGAAGGAGCATCAGGATGGAAATATTAAAAGACATAATGGCAGCGATCAGCGGTGTGCTTAACGGGCTGCCGCAGGGTTTGCTTGCCATGTCATTCGGTTTCGCCTCCGTACCAACAGCTCTGGCATTTATCGTTGGAGCCTTTGGTAACACCCTAACAAGTAACGTTGCCGTCATTTCATTTCAGGCGGAAACCATTACCGTGGCAGGCACCATGGGGAAAAACATTCAGGAACGTCTGTCGATGATTTTTTTCGGGGCGTTCATTATGCTGTTCATTGGTCTGTTCGGTTTAATGGGGACTATTATTGACTGGATCGGGCCGGTGATTACCAATGGCATGATGGCAGGTGTCGGGATTATGCTTGCCAAAGTTTCCTGGGATATGGCGAAAAACGACCGGGTTGTCGGCATATCATCGTTTGTCAGTGCACTGCTCATTTATATTGCCACCAAAGATCTTGTCTACACCATTACCATATCCGTGATTCTGTCCAGCGTTATTAACTACTTTGCTGAAAAAGATAAAACCGGTATTCCCGAGGAGACAACCAAGGAAAAATTCAAGCTGCAAAAGCTGATGGTATCACCTATGATCATACGCGGTGCACTGGCCATGGTCTGTTTAAATATCGGTGCCAATATTGCTTTCGGAAAAATCAACGGTGAAATTGCTCAAACCGACGTCAATATTGATACAATCACAATCATCAGCAGCCTTGCTGATATGGCGTCTTCTTTATTTGGCGGCGGACCGGTCGAGGTTGTTATTTCCGCGACTGCCGATGCGCCGCATGCTGTCTTAGCAGGTGTCATCATGATGGTGCTGATGGCAACTATATTATTTCTGAAGCTCTTGCCTAAAATCGGCAAATTTGTCCCAAGTTCCTCCATCGCCGGTTTTTTATTTGTACTGGGAGCGATTGTGACCCTGCCCGATAACGCACAGGCCGCTCTTACTGCAGAAGAGGCCGGATCCAGTCTGATCGGCGGCATGACCATGGTGGTGACTGCCATTTCAGATCCTTTTGCGGGCATGCTTGCTGGCATCATTATGGCGTTTCTATTAGACATTTTTGGACTCTAAAAATCTATCGGAGGTATACACATGAAAACCTATGAACTGAGAGTCGCTGGCGTAACGCGCGAACTCCCTATAATCCCAATCAATGACAATTTAAGCATCGCCAGTTTTGTCATCCTCGGTGATACAGAATTGGTTACAGCTGCTGCGCCTTCTCTGGCACGAGAGCTTCCTGACGTGGACATATTAGTGACAGCTGAAGCTAAGGGCATTCCATTTGTTCACGAACTATCCAAAGTTCTTGGCATGGCACGTTATGTTGTGGCCAGGAAAAATATTAAAGCCTACATGGATCACCCGTTGGCCCATGAAGTCAATTCCATCACCACACAAACATCACAGGTGTTATGCCTGGATTCACCCGATGCAGAGCTAATCAAAGGCAAGCGTGTCGCTCTACTTGACGATGTCATCAGCACCGGTGAATCAATGCAAGCACTTGAAGAACTGGTCCAGAAAGCTGGTGGTAATATTGTCTCAAGAGCAGCTATTCTGGCTGAAGGTGAAGCGGCTGAACGGAAGGACATAACATTCCTGGAAAAATTACCAACCTTTTAGCACAGAAATAGGCTCTTTATACTATTATCGAAATAAGTTCTGAAAATAGGGTACGGTTAAGAAAATATTACCGTTTTAACTTCCCTCTTTTTCGGATTTCATTTCGATTATAGGGATGATCCTTAAGCGAAAGGGTGAGGATACTTGTAAGATTCGTCATAACATTGTATCTGATAACATACAAGAATTATTTCCTGTACTCTTGCTCTCCAATCTTCACCAGCAACTTCCCGATATTCTTTCCCCTAAACAAATCCAGGAAGGCTTCCGGAATATTTTCAAAGCCTTCGCGAATGGTTTCGCGGTAGGTAAGTTCCCCTTCCTGGAGCCACTTACCAAGCTGTTTGGCACCTTCTTTGAAACGGTCGGAATAATTCCCGATCGTGAAGCCTTGCATCAGAGCACTTTTCTTAATCAGAATTTGCTGGACACGCAAACCAATATCCTGTTCTTCCTTATTGTAGGACGAAATAGCACCACATACCGGAACGCGTGCATTAC
The DNA here is from genome assembly GCF_014646635.1 of Lentibacillus kapialis. Classification (GTDB taxonomy): domain Bacteria; phylum Bacillota; class Bacilli; order Bacillales; family Amphibacillaceae; genus Lentibacillus; species Lentibacillus kapialis. The sequence continues at coordinate 4,316 of NZ_BMNQ01000001.1, read as the reverse complement.
GATTTAATTCTGTCATGACAGCATCTGATATCTCCCCGCCAACATTATCGAAATACACATCAACGCCATCAGGACAAGCGCGCTGCAAATCAGCTTTGATATCATCTGTTGTACGGTAATTAATGCCTTCATCAAAGTTCAGTTCCTCTTTCAAAAAGTTGATTTTTTCATCGGATCCGGCAATGCCGACGACGCGTGCCCCTTTGATTTTGGCAATTTGTCCAACAGTCGAACCAACTGAACCGGCTGCACCTGAAATGACAACTGTTTCACCTGCTTTTGGCTTGCCGATATCCAAGAGACCAAAATAGGCGGTTAAGCCGGTCATGCCCAATATGTGCAGGTTTGTAGTGATGGGCGCAATGGATAGGTCGATTTGCCGCACTTCATTTTCACCGGCAACATAGTACGTCTGCCAGCCGAACATGCCCATTACGACATCGCCTGCTTTGTATTGATCTGATTTTGATTCAAGCACTTCACCTATCGAACCGCCCTCAATAACCTGATGAAGTTTAAACGGCTCGACGTATGATTCCACGTTTTCCATTCTCCCTCTCATGTACGGATCAACGGAAACATACAGTGTTTTAATTAGAACCTGACCATCTTTCACATTTTCAAGATCTTTTTTCACAAATTGAAATGTATTCTTGTCGGGCATACCTTCTGGCCGTTCAGCTAAAATAATCTGGTTATTGTCTCGTGCCATGTGAAATCTCCTTTGCCTTAAAGTGACGTTTAAATCTTTCACCTTCTATGGTAGTGGACATCGCGTATTTGTACTAACGTCAGAAAGTATAAATGATGGATGACCTTATAAGAAAAGCTTCGGCATTCGCTATAAGACGAGGCGAATGCCGAGTTTTTCTAACAGTAATCAGCATGCTGCATTAGTGTCTAAATATAATTGGGTAGAATTCATAGATTGACAGATCTCAACATCCCATTCGTCGATTATAACACTCTGAGCAAGGAAGATTCTGAACTTAACTGATATTCTAAGTTGAGTTTTCAATTTTTTCGCTCCGCTTTCTTAGTATTCAGTCCCAATTATCATTCACTTGCATAGGCTAATGAAAAAGTGGAGGTATCCCTATGTACAGAAATCAATACATGTATACAAACCCTTCCTATTATCTCTGGGCACCGATCCCTAAGTCTGATGACAATCATGACGGAGCTTATTCAAATGTCCGACAGCAGGCAAGCGTGGAGGACGTTATGCAGCGTCTCCGTTCTGAACACAGTGATTTGTATTCACAGTTTGAGCAGGCAGGAATGAACAGACAAATTACCGAATATGTTTTTTTCTTTGTGGTCAATTATACACTGAACCAGGCAGACACGAGCAAATCAGCTGATACAATTTATCAGCAATTTAAGCAGCAGGTTCCATGGTTTCCCTATTTTGTCAGGCAATTTGGCGTATCACAGAATTTGATGGACCGCGTGTTGACACAGGTAATCGACATTGTACTGGAAATACTGGGCACTAACAGTGATCAACAGCCCGGTCAGGGGTGGTCCGGCTGGGAAACCCTTGACGGCACTTTAACATCGGCGCCGGCGGTTTCATCGTGGGGAAATAATCGCTTGGATGTTTTCGCCCGCGGTACAGACAATGCCCTGTACCACATTTGGTGGAATGGCTCGAGTTGGAGTAACTGGGAAAACCTTGGCGGTCAGTTAACATCAGAGCCGGCAGCTGTTTCCTGGGGTCAAAACCGGATTGATGTGTTTGGTCGCGGGTCCGATAATGCACTGTATCATAAATGGTGGAACGGAGCGAACTGGAGCCATTGGGAAAACCTTGGTGGTACACTTACAAGCGGTCCAGCTGTTTCATCCCGCAGAACGAATCAGCTAGATGTATTTGTCCGCGGAAACAGTAACCGACTTTACAAGCGGACTTGGAATGGATCGAACTGGGAGAATTGGGAAGATCTCGGCGGCAACCTTAACTCGGAACCCGCAGCTGTCTCGTGGAACTCGAGCCGCATTGACATCTTTGCCAGAGGACAAAATAACAATTTGATTCATAAGTGGTACAACGGCAGCTCGTGGAGTAATTGGGAAAGTTTGGGCGGTACGTTGACAAGTGCCCCGGCTGTTTCGTCAAGAAGATCAAACCACTTGGAAGTTTTTGTGCGCGGCACAGGCAACGAGCTTTATCAGCGGAAATGGAACGGAACAAGCTGGAATAGGTGGCAAAATCTTGGCGGCCAATTATCTTCCGGGCCGGCAGCGGTTTCCTGGGGACCAAATCGTACCGATGTTTTTGCCAGAGGACAAAACATGAATTTGATCCATTTATGGCAGGGTCAATAGTTTTTTGAATACAAAAAGGAAGCACCCATTTGCTTAAAACGGTGCTTCCTTTTTGTAAGTTATACAGGTTTTGCTTCACTCTCATCTGTTAATTCCAGCGCTTTTGCGGTTGTCGCATGCAAGTCGCGGATAAGATCCGGATGATTCCTAAGTGATACACCATAAGACGGGATAATCTCTTTGATTATTGGCTCCCACTCATTTAAACGGTCCGGGAAGCATTTTTCGATCACTTCAAGCATGATTGAGGCCGCTGTTGATGCCCCCGGTGACGCACCAAGTAATGCAGCAATCGAACCGTCTTCGGAATTAACGACTTCCGTACCGAATTGAAGTGTGCCTTTGCCGCCTTTCTCAGTATCTTTTATCACCTGCACGCGCTGTCCTGCAGTTACGAGATCCCAATCCTCACTTCTGGCGTCAGGTATGAACTTGCGCACTTCGTCCATGCGCTGTTCTTTCGATAACATCAGTTGGCGGACCAAGAACCTGGTAAGCTGCATGTTTTTCGCACCGGCAGCCAGCATAGTAAAAGCATTATTCGGCTTAACCGAACCTAATAAATCCATGTTTGACCCGGTTTTCAGGAATTTTGGTGAAAAGCCGGCGTACGGACCAAACAACAGTGTTCTTTCACCGTTGATATAGCGCGTATCCAGATGTGGAAGTGACATCGGCGGCGCACCGACTTCGGCCTTGCCGTATACTTTGGCATCATGCTGTGCCACGACATCCGGATTATTGCACACCATAAACAGACCACTTACAGGGAAGCCGCCAACATGCTTACTTTCGGGAATATTCGTTTTCTGCAGTAATGGCAAAGCACCGCCACCACCTCCGATAAAAACGAATTTCGCTGTATGATATTCGAGAGTATCTTCTTCATAATTGCGCACTTTCACTTCCCATGAACCGTCATCAATCCGTTTTATATCTTCTACATCGTGATTATATCGGATATTAACATTTTGTTCTTCTAAATGCTTCAGCAATTTACTGGTCAGTACACCGAAATTGATATCAGTACCTGTGTCAATCTTCGTAGCTGCGATTGGCTGATCAACATCCCGATCCTTCATAACAAGCGGAATCCATTCTTCTAGTTTTTCCGGGTCATCGGAAAACTCCATCCCCTCAAACAGCGGGTTTTCAGTCAGCGCTTCAAACCTCTTTTTTAAAAAATCCACATTGTCTTTCCCATGTACCAGACTCATATGCGGAAGCGGTCTAATAAATTCCCCCGGGTTATCAATATGGCCGCTATTAATCAGGTGAGACCAGAATTGTCTTGATTCCTGAAACTTTTCATTAATATTCAAGGCTTTACTGATATCTATCGATCCGTCCGATTTTTCGGGCGTGTAGTTAAGCTCGCATAACGCAGAGTGCCCCGTCCCTGCGTTGTTCCATACATTTGAACTTTCCGCACCGGCGCTTTGTAGCTTCTCAAAAACGGTGATGTTCCAATCTGGTGCCACTTCCTTTAAGAGTGAAGCCAATGTCGCACTCATAATGCCCGCGCCAATCAGGATAACATCTGAGGTCATCTGTTTATTACTCATTTTTTTCATCCTTTTCCCGTTAAGATTTGCAGAAAGGATGCGCTCTAATTCCGGCGTCACATATAGAAAACTTGGCTTATCGCCAAGCTTTAATGGCGAAAGCCTTAGTTGCACTTATGCAGTAAGAAAGAATTTATATTTTCTTAACTGCCAAAAAGGACGCAATCCAACCGCCCATCTTTTCTGAACCAATATACTTATTACAGTGTATCATTATTATCTATAGAATAAAATATTTATTTACTAATCACCCATATATGCCGCAATAATCCGGCAGAAATCGATATATTAAATCCTGAATTATTCATAGCTTCACGTCATATCCTTCAGTGATTCCGTTATGACGGCACTTTTGAGCATTGATACTGATCACCCAAAAAGTGAAATTGAAATAAATGAAAAAGAGCCCAACCTTTGGTA